>JAGATY010000024.1 GCA_017621035.1 Bacteroides sp.
AATTATGAATTATGAATTATGACTGCGAAGCTGATGAGCAAAGCGAATAATTATGACTGCGAAGCTGATGAGCACAAGCGAGAATTCTTCATTCATAATTCATAATTCTTCATTCATAATTACATTTACTCTTATTCCATATTGTCTGTTTTGGGACGCAGGAAGTAGAGTTGGAGCGCAAGAGCTATCAATACTACTACACTGAGCAAGGCGAATCCCATACCGAGGTTACCACCATCGGTCCATGAACCTAGTACGTGGGTAACGGCCGCACCGGCAAATACTCCGGTCATGTTCATAATACCGTAGGCCGTACCACGATGTTTCACGGAAACGAACTGACAGAGGATTGGCATGTTGTTGGCATCGAAGATTCCATAGCCTACTCCAAACAGCAGACCGGCACCAACCACAGCCAAGAAACTATCACCCAAACCAAGAAGCAGCAGAGCGGGAATGGTCATACCTAAGCCGATGGCACCGGTATAGACGCGACCTTTAATGTTCTTCTGTACCCAACGGTCGGAAAGAATGCCTCCAAAAATTACACCAATAAAGGATGATACTGCAATGGTGATGGTGGAGATAGGACCGGCTTCAGACATCGGGATGTTTAAGCTTTCGGCAAAGAGTGTGGGTAACCAGTTTTTGGTTGCCCAACCCGGCAGACTGGGAGCTGCAAAGTAGAAAAGGATAATCCAGAATGCCCAGGTGGAGAACAATACACTGAACCCGCTAAGCAAAGAGGCCTTCTTGGCTGTAGGTGCTTCGGAGAGTTTCTTTGCCGGAACGGTACGGTTGGGATTCTCGTACAGGAACAGCATCAGTATCACAGAATAGACAATACCTATAATACCAAACCAATGGAAAGCAGTATGCCAAGAGAACATGGCAGCCACCGTAGCACCAAAACCGCCAATGGCCTGACCGACATAGAGACCGGTCATGTGAATGCCGATAGCTAGGGAACGGGACTTCCCTTGATGCCAATCAGCAATGAGTGAAAGTGCAGAAGGTATGTAAAGGGCTTCACTAATACCCATCAGGGCACGTAGCCAATAGAGTTCTTGGAAACTGCCGGCATATCCCATCAGGTAGGTAACGCCCGACCAAACGAAAAGGCTCCCAACAATTAACCACTTACGGCTCAACTTGTCGGCAATCACACCGGCCACCGGACTCATGAATCCGTAAATCCACAAGAAGATTGCCATCAAGGCACCAAACGCTTCAGCTTTGTTGAGCTCAACTATATCCACCTTCATTGCCTCTTGCATAGTGGAGAGCATCTGACGGTCCATATAGTTGAGCAGGGCAACCACCCACAACAAAGCGACCAAAATCCACGGATAGATTTTACTGTTCTTCATAATACCAAATAATAAAAAAGCAAGTTATTTTAATTCGTTTAATTCTCACAATGCCACTTTGGCTATCAGTTTCCGGATTTTCCCTTCGCCTACTGCCGGAGCATGAGGATCTTCGGGAAAGACGATACAGAACTGACCGGGCAACAAATCAATCCAGGTTGTCGGTCTGTCGGAGGAGAGAGCACAGTCACCTGCTGCATCGTACTCCTTTGACAGTCCCGACAAATCCTCGATTGCCTTCCAACCAATCTTTTCTTTACCTTCTAATACAATATGAACGTCAATATATAAACGGTGCATTTCCAATGGCTGTGTTTGTGCATCGGCACCGTCCACTTCAAGATTTAGTATAAACAAGTCATCACCCAATACGTTGGTACGTCCCAACGGAAGCTGCAAAAAGTTGTGAGACTTCACGTAGCTGAAAAGAGAAGCAAAAGAGGAATGAAGCGACTCAATTCGACTGCTGTTTTGTAGATTTCCAATTATCATATGCTTTAATCTTTATGTTGATTGTTATTTCTGCTGCAAATATATGAAGAGTTTTATTAATCACAAAGAAATAACTAAATATTTTTATTAAATATCGAATATTTCTTCAAATAATGCAGGTTTTATGCTTTTCAACATATAAAACAATTAAGAAATAGAGTAGAAAATGTCATCGATAGATACATTTTAATAAAAATATTCATTATCTTTGCAGCGGATAATAAAAATAATCGGTATGAAACAGTCTATTTTTAAAGAATTGGAATCCGGCAATAAGAATACAATTATTAAGAAGAACATTATTACACATTATATATATAATGGTAGTTCTACAATCACTGACCTTTCCAAAGAGCTGGATTTAAGTGTGCCCACCGTAACCAAGTTTATCGCGGAGATGAGCGAAGAAGGATACATCAAAGAGTTTGGCAAGCTAGAGACCAGCGGAGGACGTCATCCAATTCTATATGGTTTGAATCCCGATTCAGGCTACTTTATTGGTGTAGACATCAATAAGTTCAGTGTTAATATCGGTATAATTAACTTTAAGGGGGATACCGTCAGACTGAAAATGAACATTCCTTTCAAATTTGATAATAAGGAAGAGTCGCTGGAGGAACTAATCGACATCATCAACCGTTTCGTCAGCCAAAGCGAGGTGGATAAAGATAAGATCTTAAACATCTGCATCAACATCTCCGGACGGGTAAATCCGGAAACAGGATATAGTCACAGCATGTTCAACTTTACGGAGGAACCTCTGGCAGATGTGTTAAGTGAACGTATCGGACTTCCGGTGTGTATCGATAATGATACCCGTGCTATGACCTATGGAGAATACATACAGGGCTGTGCGGCGGGAGAAAAAAATATTCTCTTTGTGAATGTCAGTTGGGGATTGGGCATCGGTATCATTATTGATGGAAAGATATATTCCGGCAAGTCGGGATTCTCGGGTGAGTTCGGGCATATCAGCATCTTTGATAACGAAATTCTCTGCCACTGCGGCAAGAAAGGTTGTCTGGAGACAGAGGCTTCCGGCTCAGCCCTACACCGTTTCCTCATCCAACGTATCGACAGCGGAGCAGCTTCCATCCTTTCCAAGCGGGTTAAAGCGGTAGGAAAAGCAGTGACGCTAGAAGAGATTATAGAAGCCGTCAACAAAGAAGACCAGCTATGCATCGAACTAACCGAAGAGGTTGGCAAGAAGTTGGGACGTCAAGTTGCCGGACTGATAAACATCTTCAATCCGGAGTTGGTTATCATTGGCGGAACACTTTCTTGCACAGAAGACTACATTCTGCAGCCTCTGAAGACGGCCATCCGTAAATATTCACTCAACTTGGTTAGTAAAGATTCTGAAGTCAAGCTCTCCAAACTGAAAGAGCGTGCCGGAGTGGTAGGAGCCTGCATGCTGGCTCGGAGCAGAATATTTGAAAACTGATAGTTATTTTCAGGACTTATAGCCACACTTCTTAATATCCATTTTCATTGTTCTTAATATCCATTTTCTTAATATTTCTTTTGTTCAGGTGCTACTTCCGAGTCGGGGAGTAGCACTTTCTTTTCCACTCCTTGTCAACTATCTACTCATTTAAAATGATTCAATCGAATTGACCGGTAGGTCGTCGTATTATGGAGGAAGAATAAGGTGATGATGGCCGTCTTGAGGTCAAACGAGGCTCGTTTGAGGCTAAGACGACCATCTTGAGGTCAAATGAATCTGAACTCGATAGAGTCCGTTAATTATGCTTTCTTGATGTAATCCACAATCCAGGCACCCACTTCCTTCGTGCCGTACTTCTCGCCACCGGCTACTTGGATTTCCGGGGTACGGACATTAGCATCGAGGCTGGCATCTACGGCCTTGCGGATGAGCGCACCTTCTTCCTTCAGGTTGAAGTATTCGAACAGCATGGCTACGGAAAGGATTTGTGCCAACGGATTGGCAATGTTCAAGCCCTTAGCCTGCGGCCAACTGCCGTGAATCGGTTCGAACACCGGAGTGCTTTCGCCGGTAGAAGCCGAGGGGAGCAAGCCCATCGAACCGCTGATGACCGAACCTTCATCGGTGAGGATGTCGCCGAACGTGTTTTCAGTCACCATCACATCGAAGAAGCAAGGGTCTTGAATCATGCGCATGGCAGCATTGTCCACATACATGTAGTCGGTGGTCACTTCGGGATATTGCGGAGCCATTTCCTGTGCAATCTGTCTCCACAAGCGCGAAGAGGCGAGCACATTGGCCTTGTCCACCACGGTGAGGTGCTTACGGCGCTTCATAGCGTACTCGAAGCCCACCTTCAGAATGCGTTCGATTTCGGGACGGGTGTACATATTGGTATCATACGCCTTGTCGTTGTCCTGATACTTTTCGCCGAAGTACATACCGCCGGTGAGTTCGCGGATGCAGATAAAGTCGGCATTCTCTACCAGCTCGGCACGGAGCGGAGACTTGTGTACGAGGCACTTAAAAGTCTGCACGGGACGGATGTTGGCAAACAGACCGAGTTTCTTTCGCATGGCGAGCAAGCCCTGTTCGGGGCGCACCTTGGCGGTCGGGTTGTTGTCAAACTTCGGGTCGCCTACGGCCGAGAAGAGCACGGCATCGGCATTCTTACAAGCCTCGTAGGTAGCTTCGGGGAACGGGTCGCCCACCTTATCGATAGCATCCGCACCGCAGATGGCATATTCATAACTTACTTTGTGACCGAACTTTTCGCAAACGGCGTTCATTACATCCACGCCCTGCACGGAGATTTCGGGACCGATACCGTCACCCGGTAATACTGCAATTTTAAAATCCATTGTTATTTCTTTGTTATTATTGATTTGCTCATTGAGGTTGCAAAAATACACCTTTTCGCCGAGATGAGCGATGATTTTATAGAAATAATAAGGATTTAGAGGCAGATTGTTGCAGAAAATCAGCTTCAGGTTAAGGATTGGATGGAAACTGGAAAGATGTTAGTCGGCAAAGCGAAGGGTTTCTACTTTCTCCAACCGTGCTTTGAGTTTGGGCATCAGCGATTGGCGGATGCGAAGAGTCATGCGGCAATCCATGTCGTAGCCTTGCTCCAGAATTTCGGGCTCTTCCTCCTTGACGATGCGCATCACGTCGTTCATGAATGGATATTCGAAGAGGAAGGTGATGTCGTCGTCCACCGTTTTTTCGATGATGTTGGCAGCAGCAATGGCTTCGGCTGCGGCAGCTTTGTAGGCCACGATAAGACCGCTGGTGCCTAGCTTGATGCCTCCGAAGTAGCGCACCACGATGATGAGGATATCTGTCAGCTCGTTGGAGTTTATCTGTCCGAGGATGGGCTTACCGGCTGTACCCGAGGGTTCGCCGTTGTCGTTGGCACGAAACTCTTTGCGCTCGTGCCCCAGCATGTAGGCGTAGCAGACGTGGCGAGCGTCGTAGTACTTCTTCTGATAGACCTCGAGATGCGCCTTTACCTCTTCCAGCGTGCGGACGGGCAGGGCGATGGCAATGAACTTGCTGCGCTTCTCGGTATAGATGCCCTCGGACGGGGCGGCGATGGTTTTGTAAGTATCTTCAGTCATGCGGCAAAAGTAGAGATAAATTGTGAATTATGAATTATGAATTACTACCTTTGCGCAATCAGAAATCTAAAATCAGAAATCAGAACTCTAAAATCACAAATCAGAAACATGAAAAGAATCGTCATTGCCATCGACTCCTTCAAGGGTTGCCTCTCTTCTACCGAGGCCAATGCTGCAGCTGCTGCCGGCGTAGCCCGTCTCTTTCCCACATGCGAAGTCATCACACTGCCCGTAGCCGACGGAGGTGAGGGAATGCTGGAGGTACTGCTCAGCGCCACCCACGGTAGCCGGATTGATACCGAAGTACACGACCCACTAATGCGACCTCTTACGGCCGGATATGGATTGTCGGGCGACGGAGAGACTGCTTTCATCGAGATGGCTGCCGCCTCGGGACTTCCACTGGTGTCGACAGAACTACGCAACCCGCTACACACCACCACCTACGGTACGGGTGAGCAGATGGCCGACGCATTGCGAAGAGGATGCCGCCACTTCATCATCGGACTGGGAGGAAGCGCCACCAATGATGCCGGACTGGGCATGTTGCAGGCACTCGGCTTCCGCTTCTTTACCGCTAGCGGAAAGGAGATTACCGAACCCATCTGCGGACGACACCTCACCCAAATAGCCCGCATCGATGCCTCCACTGCCCTACCCGCTTTGAGCGAATGCCGATTCACCGCTGCCTGCGACGTGCGCAACCCCTTCTTCGGTTCTGAAGGAGCGGCCCACATTTTTGCGCCACAGAAGGGAGCCGACGAAGCGAGCGTTGCCCTGCTGAACGAGGGACTGCGCAACGTTGCACAACTTATCCGACGCGATTTGGGAAGAGAGATTGCCGAAGTCCCCGGAGCCGGAGCGGCCGGAGGAATGGGAGGCGGACTGATGGCAGCCCTCGACTGCGAGCTGAAGCCGGGCATCGAACTGCTGCTCACCGCCCTGCACTTTGACGAACAACTGCATGGTGCCGACCTCGTCATCACCGGTGAGGGAAAGGCCGACCGTCAGACACTGATGGGCAAGGTTCCCAGTGGCATCCTGCACCGCGCTCGTACTCGCGGCATCCCCACCCTGCTTATTGCCGGTCGCGTGGACGATGCAGAACTCCTGAAAGAGGCCGGATTCCAAGAAGTCACCGGCATCAATCCGCCCAATCTGCCTTTGGAAGAAGCCATGAAACCGGAAGTAGCACGGGAGAACATCGTCCAAACCGTGGAGCGATTACTCACCCACGCCTAAATCTACATTGTTCAGCAAGACCTCTATCCCCTCCTTCTCTTTCAGGTGGGGATAGACCTCTTGCTCAAACCAGGTAGCCAATGCCTCGTCTCGTTTTAAAGCAGTAGTATTGTTACAGAAAAGATTCACACTGAAGTACTCAAAATATTGGCGAGCTGTAGCAATGTCGGTCAGGATGCGCTCTTTACTTTCACCCTCAGTACAGCAGAGCAGGCAGACACCCTGAAAATAACGAGCTATATCTTGCGGTGTAACGTCGGGTGCAATACCTTTATTCCAGAGCTGACGCAACTCACCATTGAAAGTCTCCACACCGCAGCGAAATTTTACAGTGACCGGAGAGAAGCGGCGGGCAAAGTCTGCCAACCGATAGCGATACATGTAGTGCATCTCAAACCAGAGCGTATGAATACCCCGCTTGCGTACCACCTCTTCCAGTAGTGTAAGGGTCTGCTCATCCAGTTCCGTACCCGAGCCAGAATTGATAACATCCAGCACCCCATATGTTCCCTGCACCCGTGCCAGCACCTCCCGATTGATTACAAAAGGGTCTACACTGACGTCAGTATGATAGTCGCAGAAACTACATCTTCGCCAGCGACAACCTGTACCCTGCAACAAGACAAACTCACGCGGCAATTTAGTGTGAATGAGTGAATAGCGTTCCATCCCTATCTACTTCTTGAAGAGATTGTGCTCTAGGTAACGAATAACGGCGTAAGCCATCGGTGTACCGAAGAAGGCCTCAATCAGTAGCTTAGAGAAGTACTGGAAGAGAATCATCATCAGCAAATCGTGCGTAGACACCGTGCCGGCAAAGGCAATCAGCACAAACGGCAGCGAGTCGAACAGATAGCCCACCACCGAGCTTCCGATGGTTCGCACCCACAAATATCGTCCCCGAGTCAGCCGCTTGATTCGCTCCATCAACCAGGCGTTTGACAACTCACCCAGCAGAAAGCCCGTCAGCGAACCGAGCACAATACGCGGCACGTAAGTAAACACGGTGTTGTAAGCCGTGGCCGACTGTTCCAGATAGTCCGGCGAGGGCATCCACACACCTATCTGCGTACATAGCACCAGCAAGATGTTGCAGAGCAGCGTCAGCCAAATCACCTTCTTGGCAATGCGATAGCCCCAGATTTCGGTCAGCACATCGCCCAACATATAAGCAAAGGGAAACGTAATGGTGCCAGCGTCGAAGTAGAACACTCCGAAGAAACTCACGACCTTCACCGCCATGATGTTCGACACCAAGTAGAGCGTAATAAACAGGGCAGTCACCAACATCAACGGCATCACGCGACTGCTGTTTCGGTTTTTGAAAGGGTTTTCCGATACCTTATCCATATCTGTAGTCTGTTTTTAATTTCGGGCGCAAAGATAGTGCAAACCGAGAGCAGAGGCAAATTTATTTGCTTATGCCGAGGTGCAGCCTATCTTCGCAACTCTTGAAGTATTCGGGCGCAAAGATAGTGCAAACCGAGCGTCGAGACAAATATTTTTTTGTTTTGCAGCAATGTGTAGTGGCTCATCAAGGACAGAAATGGAGGGAAAGAAGGACGCACAAGGTGGACGACATCAATTTTCCGTCAGAGCACGGAAAACGGCAGGGTGGAGAAAGTAGCGGACGTTGCGTCCCTCTTGCAGAGCACGACGAATGAAGGTGGAGCTGATCTCGAAGGTGGGCGCGGAACTAAGGCGAACCTGCTCGGGAAGCCCGTCGGCAGCAACCGGATAACCGGGGCGAGGGTAGACAATGAGGCGGTTCTCTTTCAGAATGCGCTCCCACTGATACCAACGGTGAAAGAGCAGCCAGTTGTCAGATCCGATAATCAGGTGGAAAGTGTGCTGCGGGTAGGCCTGGCGCAGACGTTGCAGGGTGCTGACGGTATAGGAAGGGCGCGGCAAATGAAACTCAAAGTCGGAGGCACGGAACTTGGGGTACTCCTCCGTGGCCAGTTGTACTAGTCGCAGGCGGAGGTCATCGTCCATCAGCTCATTGCTCTGCTTCAACGGATTGTGAGGAGTGACGAGAAACCACACTTCGTCCAGCCCCTCGTATTCGCACAGATAGTTAGCAAGTGCGAGGTGCCCGATGTGAATGGGGTTAAATGAGCCACTGAAGATTCCGATGTTCACGTCTGTAACGTTTTAGGGGTGAAAAGATGATACCGGAAGCCGCTTACTGCTGCAGGAAGTTGCGAAGGGTGGCTAGCGCCTCGGCCTTGGCCGTCTCCAGGTCGTCGTTCACGATAACCACATCAAACTTGTCAGCAAAACCCAACTCAAACTCAGCCTTGGCCACGCGACTCTCGATGACATCGGGGGCATCGGTGGCACGACCCTCCAGACGGCGGCGAAGCTCTTCCACGCTGGGCGGCTGGATGAAGATGGAGAGGGCACGATTGCCGTAGAACTTCTTGATGTTGCAGCCGCCTACCACATCGACATCGAACACCACATTGTAGCCCTCCTGAAGCTTCTGCTCGATAGGAGCTTTCAGGGTTCCATAGAAGCGATCCTGATAGACCTCTTCATACTCCAGAAACTCGTTGTTGGCAATGCGGCGACGGAACTCTTCGGGAGTGAGGAAATAGTACTCCACGCCGTGTTGCTCGGTACCTCGAGGAGGCCGACTGGTGGCAGAGATGGAAAAGGTAAGGTGGAGATTCTGCGTGAGCAGGTAGTTAATGATGGTAGACTTGCCCGAGCCTGAAGGGGCAGAGAAGATAATGAGTTTTCCGGCCATAGTGTAGCTTACATTACGTTAAGAACCTGTTCTTTGATTTGTTCCAGCTCGTCTTTCATTTGTACCACGATGTTCTGCATCTCGGCCAGGTTTGACTTACTGCCGGTAGTATTGATTTCACGTCCCATCTCCTGTGCAATAAAGCCCAGCTTCTTACCCTGTCCGTGTCCCTCTTTCATAGTGGTTCGGAAATAGTCCAGATGGTTAGCGAGTCGCTGTTTCTCCTCGTTGATGTCGAGTTTCTCGATGTAGTAAATCAGTTCTTGTTCCAAACGATTCTTGTCATAGTCCACACTGAGTGATTTCTCCAAGGCGTCGGTAATGCGCTCACGAATCTTCTGTACACGCTCTTTCTCAAACGGTTCGATGCTCAGAAGCAGGCGTTCAATGTTGTCCAGCTTTTCGTTGAACTTCTTTTCCAGTGCAGCACCCTCTTGCTTACGAAATTCTACCAACTGATTGATAGCTTCGATGACAGCTTGGTGCACAACAGTCCACTCTTCCTCATCCAGTTCCTGCACCTCGGTTTTGGTCATGACATCCGGCAGACGCAGCAACGTAGCAAACCAATCGTCCGGCTCAGGAATACCTGTAGTGGCTGCAATTTCCTTAATGCGGTTGTAGTAGGCTGCCACTAATTCCTGACTGATGGGTGTGGCCGGCTGAGCGGTATCTTTCTTCTCTACCCACAAACTGAAGTCAACCTTTCCGCGCTCCAAAGCCTTGGTGACATCGTTACGGATTTCCATCTCTTTCTCACGGTAGATGGGGGCAATGCGGGTGGATAAGTCCATCGCTTTGCTATTGAGAGATTTTATCTCCACATTTACTTTCTTATCGGGCAATTCAATGGTAGATTTACCGTAGCCCGTCATGGATTGTATCATAATGGTTCTTAAGTTTTGCGGCAAAATTACGCTATTATTTTAATTACTGAAAATAATCACGTAAATTTGTCAGCTGTTAGTAATAGAATAAGAGAAGCTATGTCATGTATCCTTCATATTGAAACCTCCACCTCGGCCTGTTCTGTTGCCGTTAGTGAAGATGGACAAAACGTCTTCCGGAAAGAGGATCTCAACGGCCCGTCGCACGCCACACTGCTAGGCTTGTTTGTTGACGAGGCATTATCGTTTGCCGACAGTCATGCCATGCCGCTGGATGCGGTTGCCGTCAGTTGCGGCCCCGGTTCCTATACCGGCCTCCGCATCGGTGTATCAATGGCCAAAGGCATCTGCTACGGCAGAAATTTAAAACTAATCGGTCTGCCCACTTTGGAAGTAATGTGTGTGCCCATTCTGCTTTATCACGATGAACTGCCAGATGACGCACTACTCTGTCCGATGATTGACGCCCGTCGAATGGAAGTCTATGCAGCCATCTACGATCGCGCTCTGCAACCGGTGAAAGCCATCTCGGCAGACATTATCGACGAAAACTCTTACCGAGAGCATCTGGAGCAGCGCCCTATCTACTTCTTCGGCAACGGAGCCGGAAAGTGCAAAGAAAAGCTGACTCACCCCAACGCTCACTTCATCGACAACATTCATCCGTTGGCCGCCAACATGTTTCCGCTGGCAGAGAAAGCCATCGCGCAACAGGACTTTAAAGACGTGGCCTACATCGAGCCGTTCTACCTGAAAGAGTTTGTTGCCGGCACACCGAAGAAATTGGTGTGAACAACAGCAATCAGTTTAACATTCATAACCCATTGATAAATCACTAAGTAAAATGTTATATAATACCCAACAAAAAAAGATGCCGTTACCCGAATACGGCCGTAGCATCCAGAACATGGTCGATTATGCTCTGACTATTGAAGATCGCGCCGAACGTCAACGTTGTGCCAACACTATTATCAATATTATGGGAGGCATGTTCCCTCATCTGCGCGATGTACCCGACTTCAAGCACAAGTTATGGGACCATCTGGCCATCATGGCAGACTTCAAACTAGACATCGACTATCCGTTTGAAATCATTCAACAAAGCAATCTGGAGACCAAGCCGGAATCCATCCCCTATAACAGTACTCATATTCGCTACCGGCACTACGGGCGCACACTGGAAGTGCTAATCAAAAAGGCTTGTGAACTACCCGAAGGAGATGAAAAGCAGAATCTGATTGCACTTATCTGTAACCAGATGAAAAAGGACTACATGGCCTGGAACAAAGATACTGTAGAAAACCAAAAGATTGCAGACGACCTGGCAGAACTCTCCGGAGGCAAGCTGAAGATGGACGAAGAGATTATGCAACTGATGGAGCACCGCATCTCTTTGTACTATCGCCCGAAGGCGAACACCCCCAACAACAATAATAAGTCATACAACAAGAACAACAAGCGGAAGCATTAAGAAGTGATACGTAAAGAAGAAGTCTACAAAATCGGCATATTCAACAAGCCACACGGCATACATGGCGAGTTGCAATTCACGTTTACCGACGATGTGTTTGACCGCACCGAAGCTGAATACGTCATCTGCTTGATGGACGGCATCTTTGTACCATTCTTTATAGAAGAATACCGCTTCCGTTCAGACAGCAGCGCACTCATGAAGTTGGAAGGAGTGGATACTGCAGAGACAGCCCGAAAGTTTACCAACACAGAGGTCTACTTTCCAAAAACACTTGCCGACACCGACAATCCGGAAGAACTGACGTGGGACTTTTTTGTCGGTTTCCGGATTGAAGAAACCCATCACGGCAAACTTGGAGACGTAGTGGCAGTAGACAACAGCACTATCAACACCTTATTTATTGTAGAAAAGAGCGATGGTACCGAACTGCTGATTCCGGCACAAGAAGAATTCATCCTAGACATAGACCAGACCGGTCACGCCATCACCATGGAACTCCCTGAAGGATTACTACAACTGGATGAATGGGACAAAGAAGAGAAAGAGGCAGTGGAAAAGTAACATCACATCCACGGACAATTGCTCAAAGCAAACAGACCATGCAAAAGAAGAAAAAGAAAAATAGAAAAGCCTTTTGGAAAGACATCAAGTTTAAGTACAAGTTGACCATCACCAACGAGAACACGCTGGAAGAGGTAGTGGGCATCTATGTATCAAAGCTCAATGGCATATCAGTTCTGCTGACAGTACTCACTGTTCTCTTTCTGTTTGCAGCCCTCATCATTACCTACACTCCGCTGAGAAACTACTTACCTGGCTACATGAACAGTGAAGTGAGAACTCAGATTGTGGAGAATGCCCTGCGGGTAGACTCTCTGCAACGTTTGGTGGAACGACAGAATTTCTACTTGATGAATCTGCAAGACATCTTCCGTGGAGAAGTTAAGACTGACACTGTCACCTCCATGGACTCGCTACTCATCCTCCGTGCCCACTCACTGATGGAACGTACCGAACGTGAAGAAGCTTTCCGCAAGAAATATGAGGAGACGGAAAAGTACAATCTGACCTCCATCACCACTCGTCCTGACACAGAGGGACTTATCTTCTATCGTCCAGCACGTGGAATGGTTACTGCCCAGTTTGATACCGAGAAGAAACACTTCGGTACCGACATTGCCGCCAAACCGGGAGAAAGCATTGTGGCTACCCTGGATGGAACCGTTATTCTCAGCACATATACTGCCGAAAACGGATACGTCATTGAGGTGCAACACGGGCGAGAATTTGTCTCCGTATATAAACAATGTGGCCCGCTTCTGAAACAAGTGGGAGATGTGGTAAAAGGAGGAGAAGCCATTGCTCTGGTTGGTAACAGCTCCAACACAGCCGAGACTCCCCACGTACATTTCGAGTTATGGAACAGAGGGAGAGCCGTTAATCCGGAACATTATATAGTATTCTAAGAAAACCTGTTGATAAATGAAAAAACAAATAGCCATACTAGGCTCTACCGGTTCTATTGGAACACAAGCATTACAAGTGATAGAAGAGCATGCCGACCTCTATGAGGTCTATGTGCTGACAGCCAACAACCGAGTAGAAGAGTTGATAGCCCAAGCGCGCAAATATCAGCCTGAAGCCGTAGTCATTGCCAATGAAGCTAAATATACCTACCTGAAAGAGGCACTGGCCGACTTACCAATTAAAGTATATGCCGGCGAAGAGGCTCTGTGTCAGATAGTAACCGAACAGCCCATTGATATTGTATTGACCGCAATGGTAGGATATGCCGGACTGAAACCAACCATGAATGCCATCCGGGCACATAAAACCATTGCATTAGCCAACAAAGAGACACTGGTCGTTGCCGGAGAACTTATCAACGAATTGGCAAGTCAGAACAAAACAGCCATTCTGCCTGTAGACTCTGAACACTCTGCCGTATTCCAATGCTTGGCTGGAGAAATCGGAAACCCTATAGAAAAGGTAATACTAACCGCCTCCGGAGGTCCGTTTCGCAACTTCACACTCGAACAGTTGGTACATGTAACTAAAGAGCAAGCCTTAAAACATCCCAACTGGGAAATGGGAGCAAAAATCACCATCGATTCAGCCTCCATGATGAATAAAGGCTTTGAAGTAATCGAGGCAAAATGGCTGTTTGGAGTACGCCCTGAACAGATAGAAGTGGTGGTTCATCCGCAATCTATCATCCACAGCATGGTTCAGTTTGAAGATGGAGCTGTGAAAGCACAACTGGGAATGCCAGACATGCGTGTACCTATACAATATGCTTTCTCTTATCCCGACCGTTTAAAATCATCTTTTCCACGGATGGATTTTAAGCTTTGTACACAACTGACTTTCGAGCAACCCGACACAACTCGTTTCCGTAATCTGACATTAGCCTACGAAGCCTTACATCAGGGAGGCAACATGCCTTGCATCGTCAATGCGGCTAACGAAATAGTAGTTGCCTCTTTCCTGAACGATGGCATATCTTTCCTGGGAATGAGTGACGTCATAGAGCAAACCATGCAACGCACCACTTTCATCGCGAAGCCCACGTATGAAGATTATGTTGCAACCGATGCAGAGGCACGACGCATAGCACAGGAACTGATAACCAAATCACAACAGTAATTGTTTTACAATAATAGCTCAGAAAAAATTATCATTCATAATACATAAATCAAATAGATGGAAACATTTTTAATCAGAGCCCTCCAGTTAGTAATGAGTCTTTCACTGTTAGTCATCATTCACGAAGGAGGTCATTTTCTTTTTGCTCGTCTTTTCAAAACCCGCGTAGAGAAGTTCTGTCTGTTCTTCGACCCATGGTTTACCCTATTTAAGTTCAAACCCAAGAAAAGCGAAACCGAATATGCCATAGGCTGGCTACCGCTGGGTGGTTATGTCAAAATATCCGGAATGATTGATGAATCGATGGATGTGGAACAGATGAAGCAACCGGAACAGCCTTGGGAGTTCCGAGCCAAACCAGCTTGGCAGCGATTGCTTATTATGATAGGTGGCGTGCTATTTAATTTTCTGTTGGCACTCTTCATCTACTCCATGATACTATTCAAGTGGGGTGACGATTACGTACAAGTGACCAAAGCTCCCCTAGGAATGGATTACAACGAAACAGCAAAATCCGTTGGTTTTCAAGATGGTGACATACTGCTAGCAGCTGATGGCGTACCTTTCGATCGTATGGATGGCGATGCACTGATGGCGGTAGTAGATGCACGTGTGGTAACCGTATTGCGAGGAGGACAAGAAGCCTCAATCTACATCCCTGAGGACATGATGGATCGTCTGTTGACAGACAGTGTTCGCTTTGCTACTTTCCGTATTCCGTTTGTGCTGGATAGTGTACAAGAGAACCGTCCTGCAGCTCTGGCCGGCTTGCAAGTAGGCGACAGCATCACCCAACTGGATGGCCACGACATTGCATTCTTCGACTTCCAAAAAGAGATGGCCCAACGCAAGCAACAAGCTGCCTCACGCGAACTGAGCCTAACCTACTGGAGAGCAGGAGTATGCGACACACTTACTGTTACTGCAGACTCACTCTACCAAATCGGTACTCTCTCTACCTTAGATGCTAACCGTCTGCTTCCGGTTGTCCATAAAGAATATGGATTCTTTGAAGCTTTCCCTGCCGGCATCATGCTAGGAGTAAATACACTGAAAGGATATGTAGGGCAAATGAAATATCTCTTCAGCAAAGAGGGAGCCAAACAACTGGGTGGATTCGGCACCATCGGTAGTATTTTCCCCGCAACCTGGGACTGGCATCAGTTCTGGAACATGACTGCTTTCCTGAGTATCATCCTTGCCTTTATGAACATCCTTCCCATTCCTGCACTGGATGGCGGCCACGTACTTTTCCTTCTCTATGAGATCATCGCCCGCCGCAAGCCCAGCGATAAGTTCATGGAACGGGCACAAATGGTTGGTATGGTGTTACTATTCGCCCTCCTCTTCTGGGCTAACTTTAACGATGTGTTAAGATTCTTCTTCTAATCCTACACATAGAACCTGCACAACTCTCGTTTTCTAAAAATAGCTGTCACCTCGTCACTTCTTGCTACTGCTTAAATCACTTACTAGCAGGAGCAAAGTGACGAGGTGACAATGAAAGACTTATTGCAATCCGCCTCAAAAAACTCCGGGGCATACTGGAAGCTATATATCAACAAAATAGCCCCGACTTTATAGGGTCGAGGCTATTAAAAATATGCTTCTAAAAGGGTTGTTTTTACTCCCATTCGATCGTTGCAGAGGGTTTCGGTGACATGTCATAGCATACACGGTTTACCGTAGGCACCTCTTTCAGAATGCGGTCCGTAATCTTCATCAGAATAGGCCAATCTACCGGCTCGATAGTAGCTGTCATGGCATCAACCGTATTGACGGCGCGAATGATAACCGGCCAGTCAAAAGAGCGGGCGTTGTTGCGCACACCTACTGACTTGAAATCGGGCACGATGGTAAAGTATTGCCATACTTTCTTGTCCAGACCTGCTTTTGCAAATTCCTCACGCAAGATAGCATCGCTCTCACGCACAGCCTCCAATCGGTCGCGAGTGATAGCTCCCAAGCAACGTACTCCTAAACCGGGACCGGGGAACGGCTGGCGATAAACCATCTCATAAGGTAAGCCCAACTCCACACCGCAAGCACGCACTTCATCCTTAAAGAGCTGTTTCAGCGGTTCTACCAGTTGGAACTGAAGGTCTTCAGGCAGACCACCTACGTTATGATGACTCTTAACCATCTTGGCTGTCTTAGTACCACTCTCTACAATGTCTGGATAAATGGTGCCTTGTCCCAAGAAGTCGATGCCATCCAGTTTGCGAGCCTCCTCTTCAAACACGCGGATAAACTCTCCACCAATAATCTTACGCTTCTGCTCCGGATCTGCCACACCGGCTAGTTTGTCCAGGAAACGGTCTGTTGCATCCACATAAACCAAGTTGGCACAAAGCTGATTGCGGAACACTTCCACTACGTTTTCAGACTCACCCTTACGCATCAAGCCGTGGTTAACGTGCACACACACCAGGTTCTCACCGATAGCCTTCAGCAACAGAGCTGCCACTACCGAGCTGTCTACACCACCGGAAAGGGCCAAAAGCACCTTCTTGTCACCCACCTGACGACGGATAAGTTCAATCTGGTCGGCTACAAAGTTTTTCATGTTCCAGTTGGCTTCTGCCTTACAAGTGTCGAAAACGAAAGATTTCACAGCCTCCTTAATAGCGGCCTCATCGTCAGCAAACTGCGGAAGTTTCACCTCACAGAGTGCCTTGTCGTGACCGGCAGCCATGATAGGGAAGCCGGCCTCATAGATTTCCGGCAACACGTCAATAGCCACACCGTCAATCACATTGTTCGGGCCGCCATTGATAATCACACCCTTCACATTGGGCAATGCTTTTAACTCTGCTGCAGTAATGTCGTGGGGATAGATTTCACTGTACACTCCCAACGCACGAATGGCTCTGGCAACCACTGTATTCTCATGGCTACCCAGATCCAAGATAACAATCATGTCTTGCTTCATATACTCTTTTAAAATTATAGAATCATTTAATTATTCCCACTCAATGGTGCTAGGTGGTTTGGAAGAGATGTCGTAAGTGACACGATTCACTCCCTTCACCTTATTTATAATATCATTTGAAACCTGCCCCAAGAAGTCGTAAGGCAGATGTGCCCAGTCCGCAGTCATGGCATCTGTGCTGGTTACGGCACGCAAGGCAACCGCGCGTTCATAGGTACGCTCGTCGCCCATCACGCCCACACTCTGCACCGGCAACAGGATAACGCCTGCCTGCCACACTTTGTCATAGAGCGGTGTCTCCTCTCCATTGAACTCTTTCACCTTCCAGGTGCGGAGCCCCTGGATAAATATGTCGTCTGCATCTTGCAGAATACGCACCTTTTCACGGGTGATGTCACCCAGAATACGCACTGCCAATCCCGGTCCCGGGAAGGGGTGACGGTTTATCAAATGTTCCGGCATACCCAGCTCTCTGCCCACGCGACGAACCTCATCCTTAAAGAGCCACTGCAACGGTTCACACAGCTTCAGATTCATCTCTTCAGGCAATCCGCCCACGTTGTGATGACTCTTGATGGTTTTACCGGTAATATTCAGGCTCTCAATACGGTCAGGATAGATAGTTCCCTGTGCCAGCCACTTCGCATCCGTGATTTTACGCGCCTCGGCATCAAACACTTCCACAAAGTCGCGACCAATGATTTTACGTTTCTGCTCCGGCTCGGTCACGCCCTCCAGGTCGTGGAAGAACTTCTCACTGGCATCCACGCCAATCACATTCAAGCCCAGACACTCATAGTCGGCCATCACATTCTTGAACTCATTCTTTCGCAACAAACCGTGGTCTACAAAGATACAGGTCAGGTTCTTACCAATGGCTCGGTTCAATAATACGGCAGCCACCGATGAATCCACGCCACCACTCAGTCCCAAAATCACACGGTCGTTGCCCAGCTGTGCTTTCAGCTCAGCCACTGTGGTATCCACAAACGAGGCGGCACTCCAACTGCGGCTGCAGCCACACACGTCAGACACAAAATTTTTCAGCATCAGTGTGCCCTCTTCACTGTGGAACACCTCCGGATGGAACTGTACGCCCCACACCTTTTCACCCTCTGCCTGATAGGCGGCAATCTTCACTTTGTCCGTAGAAGCAATAACCTTAAAATTCTCAGGGATGGCGGTAATCGTATCACCATGACTCATCCACACTTGTGTATGCTCCTTGACACCCTTAAACAGCACGTTCTCTTTCTCAAACCAAGCAAGATGTGCCCGGCCATACTCACGCGTACCGGCCGGCTCTACCTTTCCGCCGTTGCTGTATGAAATGAACTGTGCCCCATAGCAAATGCCTAAGATGGGCAAACGGCCACGAATCTCACTCAAGTCAACCTTAAAAGCCTTCTCATCATAAACAGAAAAAGGGCTTCCGGAAAGTATGACACCTTTCACACTTTCATCACCATGAGGAAACTTGTTATAGGGAACGATTTCGCAATACACATTCAACTCACGCAGACGGCGACCAATCAATTGGGTAGTCTGTGAGCCGAAATCAAGAATAATAATCTTCTCCTGCATATTATATTTGTAATGGTTTTACAAAACGATGTGCAAAAGTAGAAAAAATGCAGAAAATACTGCTTTCCTATCACAATATTCTTTCAACAGAGTGGAAAAATAAGGCTATCTTCCCCCTACCCTCTCCCTTATCCATTAGATATTGCTTCGATATTTCTTCGATATCTACTTGAAAAACCAGTACTTTACCGAATAAATATCGAAGCAATACCATATGTATAAACTAAAGATAACGGAGAGGGTTCGGGGATGAAATAAAGAGACTGCGAATTGGGAAATGAGTTAAAAAGTATAAGTGAAAAAGTTTTTTTCATCCCGAAACGCAATTTTTATTGCATAATCCGGTAGAAGTTATAACTTTGCAGGCAAAATATTATTCGATTATTAACTTTTAATTTTCTAGATTATGAGAACCAAACTATTTTTAATCACATTGACTTCATTATGTATGACTGCTTGCAGCAATGTAGAAGAGCCTTTGGCTAGTTTAGAAAACAAGCACAAAATTCAAATAGTAAGCCGTAATAAACGTTCTCTAGAGGAAGCAACTATTGTAGCCCAAAAGGCTATTAGCATGTTAGGGAAAGCACAGACACGTGCTGTAAACAGAAGCATAGACTTATCAAACAACCGCTATATAGTTAGCAATACTACTACACGTAATGGTGAAACAGATACACTTATGTATGTATTCAATTATACAGATGAACAAGGATATGCTATTGTTTCAGCCAATCCTGAAACAGAAGCACTTATTGCCGTAACCGAGTTAGGAACTTATACCGAAGAAAGCGAGAAAGGAAACACAGGCCTAGCACTTTACATGGATATGGCAAGGAGTTACACTGCCATGCCTCTTGGAGAACCGATTTCCGGAGGGATAGGTGATGTTATTACAGAAAATAAAAATGAAATCATATATGACACAATCACACATGGCCCGTATATTGAAGTACAATGGGGACAATATACACCTTATAATAGCACTTGCCCTTTAGACGGTGATGTAAGATGTCCCACAGGATGTGTAGCAACTGCTTTAGCTCAAATTTTAAGCTACTATGAATTCCCAACCAAAATGTTTGATGAAGTCAGCGGAGGTTATTTTTACCCTGGCTGGGCAGATTTAAAGAAGCACAAGAATGTTTTAAGCAATGATACATGTAACAGTAATAGACATGCAACCTTAGCTAGAGTATTCAGAAGTATTGGCGAAAGCACATTTATGAATTATTCAGCCAACGGAAGCGGAACTAGTATTGATTGGGTTGTCTATTACCTTACAAATCTTCAGATTTTAGTTAGTGGTCCTAGTGCATTTGACCAAGATGTAATAAACGATGAAATTCTTGCAGATAGAGTAGTTTACATTAGGGGTTCCAATAGTAAGGGGGAAGGACATGCATGGGTAATAGATGGTACTATGGATGCAATAAATACTTGTAATGACTATGTTCGCCCACAAGGGCAATTAAATTGGACACTACTAAGTAGTGTAACAAGTCACACATATTATAATCATTTCAATTGGGGATATGATGGCTATAGCAATGGGTATTTTCTCTCAAAAGTCTTCGATTTAAGTAACTATGGTCTTTTAGATGAAGGCGTTTATTCTACAACCGGAGATTTCTCGAACAGCATTAAAATTATTACTAATTTAGAAATGCCATTACTATGGGGAGAAATATAAATCACTTACAAACAGAAACAACAACTTTCTAGGAACAAATAGATTAAACACTGATAATTATGAAAAAAAATATATTAGAATCCTACTCTACTATATTACTTCTCGCCTGCTTGCTTTTAACCGCTTGCGAGGAAGAGGAAAAGTTGCAGGCTAGAAAAGACATCCCGCTAACCCGCACTGAACTTAACATGGTGGAGGCGAACAATGAGTTCACGTTTAGCTTGTTCAATAACTTGGTGGAAATTTCGCAGGGAAGCAATCTGATGATTTCTCCTTTCAGCCTGAGTGAAGTGTTAGGCATGTTGGCCAATGGTGCTGCTGGTGAGACGAAAGAGGAAATAATAAAAGCATTAGGCTTTGAAAATTATTCCATAGAAGAGGTCAATACCTACTATAAAACATTGCGGAAAGGATTGTTGGAAGTAGACAACAGCACCCAATTATCGTTGGCTAATTCTGTATGGATTGAGGAGAATTTCAGTATTGAAACTGCATTTAAGAAAACACTGGAGAGTGAATATAAAGCCAGTGTGAATGTATTGCCGTTTAATAACAGTATGGTTGAGAAGGTGAACTCCTGGTGCCACCATCAAACCAATGGGAGGATTACTCAATTCCTTACCGAGACACCTAGAGAGGAACTACTGTTATTGAATGCTCTCTATTTCAAGGGACAATGGAAGGAAAAGTTTGACCCAAAGGAGACCAAAGAGAAAATCTTCTTCAAAGAAGCTGGTACCACAAGGAGTCATTACATGTGCCAGGATTTGAAGGCGCTCTGCTACTCAGTGGAGGAGGAGAATTTCAAACTACTACAATTACCCTATGGGAACCAAGCATTTAACATGACCATTGCACTACCCGATAAAGAGATAAGTGTTGACGAACTTGTTGAGAGCCTGAGTGCTGAAAAGTGGGCATCGTGCATACAGCAGATGAAGAATTACAATGTACACGTAGAGCTACCTCTATTCACTGCTGAATTTGAGTACACCGACAAACTGAAAAGTGCGTTACAAAAGATGGGGGTCAGCACCCTGTTTGAATCTGCTAATCTTTCCGGAATCAGCAGTAAGAAAGGACTCAACATCAGCGGTTTCAAACAGAAAACTTATATAGAGGTAACAGAAGAGGGAACAACGGCTGCAGCAGTCAGCGGAAACGGAATGGATATGTCACCCAGTTCTTTAGCGGCTCAGGAGTTTATTGTTAACCGTCCATTTGTATATGTTATTCAGGAGATAAGTACCGGAGCTATTCTTTTTATCGGGAAAGTAATGGAACCGTAACAGTCAATTAAAACCTCCGTTTCTGCCCTTGCCGGCCTGTCTGTTTGCGAAAATAGAGAATAGATTTGGAAGTTAGGCTGATTTACAATACTTTTGCAAGCTATAAAACATTAACTACAATGGCAAGCAAAAAGAAATATCAATGGAACTTCGCAAACATTGGGGGTTCTACACGTGTGAAGATTACCTCCGGTGAGGACATTGCACATTTGGGAGAATTAGACCCGAAGATGTGGACAGTACTTTCGTGCCCATCCACCGGTCTTGAGATTGACAACAAGAGTCTTCAGTACATCGACAGTGACAAGGATGGCATCATCCGTGTGAATGACATCGTGGCTACCGCCAACTGGATGGCTGCCTCGGTAAAGAACAACGACCTGTTGCTGGCTGAGAAAGACAACATAGACATTGAGTGCTTCAACCAAGAGAGCGAGAGTGGCAAGAAACTACACAACTCTGCCAAGCAGATTTTGAAGAATCTAGGGAAAGAGGGCACGGTGATTACACTGGCCGATACTTGCGACATGGCGGCTATCTTTGCCCAGACACGCTTTAATGGCGATGGCATCATTACCGAGATATCAACTGACGATGCTGACGAAAAGGCAGCCATCACAGCAGCCATCGCCACTTTCAGCGGAGTGGCAGACCGCAGTGGCGCTACCGGCATCAATGCAGAGATTATTGAGAAGTTCTATACAGCATTGGCTGACTACAATGCTTGGCAAGAGGCTCGGGTGGAGGCTCCCTTCGGTACCGACACCGACAAGGCCATTGAGGTTTACAATGCGCTGGACAGCAAGGTGAAGGACTATTTTCTCCGCAATCGTCTGGCAGGCTTCTCCCCCGAAAGTACCGGCACGCTGGATGTGCAGACCTCACGCATTGAAAGCATCAGCGCAGACAATCTTACCGGTAAGACCGACGAGATAGCCTCATTCCCCATTGCCCGCATCACCGGTAAGGCCACGTTAGAACTGAATGCTTCCATCAATCCGGCATGGGCAGATAAGTTCCATACCTTGATTAGCATCATCCAACCTCAGAAAGAGTTCCTGGAAGAGAGCGACTGGGCAGAAATCGGAAGCAAGTTTACAGCTTACACAGCCTGGAAGAGCAGTCCAAAGGGTCTAGAGGTAGAAAAACTCGGGTTGGAGAGCGTTAAGAAGTTGTTGCAGGACGACAAGAAACAGGCACTGCTGGAACTGGTAGCCAAAGACAGTGCGCTGGCAGAGGATTTTAACAACATTGAGGTAGTAAACAAATTCTTACATATCTACAGAGACTTCTATCGTCTGCTGCGCAACTTTGTCACTTTCGAGGACTTCTATAAGAAGGATAAGAAAATTACCGCCATGTTCCAGAGCGGTCGACTGATTATTGACCAGCGGGAGTGCCGTCTGTGCATGAATGTAACCGATATGGCCAAGCACAACAGTTCAGCAGCATCCAGCGGCATCTACCTGGTGTATTGCGACTGTACCAACAAAATTTTAGCCAAGAAGCAACAGATTGTGGCTGCCGTTACGGTGGGGAATATCGGTGACCTGATTGTGGGCAAGAATGCCATTTATTACGACAACTCTGGTATGATATGGGATGCAGTGATTACCAAAATCATAGATAACCCCATCAGCATTTCACAAGCCTTCTGGTCTCCATACCGCAGAACAGCTGTAGCCATTGAGAAACTCATCAATAAGAATGCAGCCGATAAAGACGCAGCGTTGATGAAAGATGTGGATAAGAAAATCAGTGCCGCACCGGCAGCTACCGCACCCACCGATGAGAAGAAGGCGGCACAACCTTTCGACATTGGCAAGTTTGCCGGTATCTTTGCTGCCATAGGTATGGCTGTCGGCATGATTGCTACCGCTTTGAGCGACTTGGCCACCGGTCTGTTCACCCTTACCTGGTGGCAGTTCCTCATGGTATTTGTCGGCATCATTCTGTTGGTATCAGGTCCTTCCATGGTCATGGCCTGGTTAAAATTGCGTCGTCGCAACATTGCCCCGCTGCTCAATGCCAACGGATGGGCCATCAACGCCTCCTCCAGAATCAGCATTCCGTTTGGTGAGACACTGACAGACACGGCTCAATTCCCCAAACTGAAACTCAAAGACCCGTATGCAAAGAAAGGTTTGGCTCCCTGGAAAAAGTGGTGCCTCTCTATAGCCACGCTGGTTGTGATTGGTCTCATACTCTGGCTGGTCAATCTGTTATCATGGGCAGGGATGCCTTCTCCCTTAAACTGTTTCCAGAAAGAGACGGTAGAAGTGGTTGAAACGGTGGCAGCCACAGAAGAGACAACACCGGAAGCAACTGCACCGGCAGAAGAGGTTGCACAAGAAGCGGCTGTACCGGCAGAATAGAAACATCCGATAGGATATTTTCTTGCGAAAATGTACTTTTTCCCACCTTTTCAATTATTTAATTTCTTTTTTGAGTGTGTATATAAAAACATTTTCGTAATTTTGCGCCGCATTCTGAAGAGAGAGCTAACCTCTCTGCCCAAGAGTGAGATATAAAAGAAAGCATTATATAAACATTTTAAAGTTTAAACAACAATGATTAAAGTAGGTATTAACGGTTTCGGTCGTATCGGCCGTTTCGTTTTCCGCGCAGCTCAGACTCGCGACGACATTCAAATTGTAGGTATTAACGACCTTTGCCCGGTAGATTACTTGGCTTACATGCTGAAGTATGACACTATGCACGGCCAATTCGAAGGCACTATCGAAGCTGACGTAGAAAACAGCAAACTGATTGTAAACGGTAAGGCTATCCGTGTAACAGCTGAAAGAAATCCGGCTGACTTGAAGTGGGGCGAAATCGAAGCTGAATACGTAGTTGAATCTACAGGTTTGTTCCTGACTCAGGAGAAGGCTCAAGCTCACATCGAAGCTGGTGCTAAGTATGTAGTAATGTCTGCTCCTTCTAAGGATGCTACTCCTATGTTCGTATGTGGCGTAAACTTGGATAAGTATGTTAAGGGTACTCAATTCGTTTCTAACGCTTCTTGTACTACTAACTGCTTGGCTCCTATCGCTAAGGTTTTGAACGACAAATGGGGTATCACTGAAGGTTTGATGACTACAGTTCACTCTACTACTGCTACTCAGAAGACTGTTGACGGTCCGTCTATGAAGGACTGGAGAGGTGGTCGTGCTGCTGCAGGCAACATCATCCCTTCTTCTACAGGTGCTGCTAAGGCTGTAGGTAAGGTTATTCCTGAACTGAACGGTAAATTGACAGGTATGGCATTCCGCGTTCCGACTTTGGACGTTTCTGTAGTTGACTTGACAGTTAACTTGGCTAAGCCTGCTACTTACGCTGAAATCTGCGCTGCAATGAAGGAAGCTTCTGAAAACGAACTGAAGGGTGTACTTGGTTACACTGAAGACGAAGTAGTTTCTTCTGACTTCTTGGGTTGCACATTGACTTCTATCTTTGATGCTAAGGCTGGTATCGCTTTGACCGACAAGTTCGTTAAGGTTGTATCTTGGTATGACAACGAAATCGGTTATTCTAACAAGGTTCTTGACCTGATTGCTCACATGAAGAAGGTTAACGGCTAATTTTCAGTTAGAAAATAATAAAAAATAGGCGGCTTCTATAGAAGTCGCCTATTTTTTTTGCACTTTTGCAGATGGTTTCTGAGTTACCTCCGGTTCTACACGTTTAAAAGTAGTTAGGCGAAGAGACGACGCAGACAGAATGATTATTTATACAGAAACATTATTGGTATGATAAGAGTTACACTAACACTAATTTTGCTCAGCATGATGAACATGATTCAGGCACAGAATCCATTTATGGAAGCCTACAACACCCCACACGGTACTGCTCCTTTCGACAAGATAAAGACAGAGCATTTTGAACCCGCCATTCGCGAGGGCATGAAACGACAGAATGACGAGATAGATGCCATCATCAAGAATCCGGAAGCCCCCACTTTCAACAACACCATAGTTCCGTATGAGAAATCAGGCGAACTGCTTAGTCGCGCCAGCACCGTGTTTGGCAATCTGATGAGTGCCGAGACCAACGACGAGCTGCAAGCACTGGCCAAAGTGTTGATGCCGTTACTGAGTGAGCACGGTAATAACATCGGCTTGAACGAGGAGTTGTTTGCACGCATCAAAGCTGTGTATGACAATCAGGAGCAGGAGAACCTGACACCCGAGCAGAAGATGCTGTTGGAGAAGACTTATAAGGGATTCACCCGCAACGGTGCCAACCTCTCTGACGAGGCCAAGAAAGAGTATCGTGCACTGAGTCAGAAACGCAGCATGCTTACCCTCCAGTTCAATGAAAACAACCTCAAAGAGACCAACAGCTATCAGCTGGTAGTGACCGACAAAAAACGACTGGCCGGACTGCCGGAGAGTGCTATTGAGGCAGCTGCCGAAACTGCTAAGGAGAAGGGAGTGAAAGGTTGGGTATTCACACTACACGCTCCCAGCTATGTTCCCTTTATGACATACGTCAAGGACCGCGACCTGCGTTGCCAACTCTACATGGCTTACAACACCAAATGCACACACGACAATGAGTACAACAACCTGGACATCGTAAAAGATTTGGTTGATACCCGCATGGCTACCGCTCAGCTTTTGGGCTATAAAAACTATGCAGAATACAGCTTGGAGAGACGTATGGCACAAAACAGCGATGCCGTTTACAACCTGCTGAACCAACTGTTGGATGCCTATACCCCCGTTGCACAGAAAGAGTTTGCCGAAGTAGAGGCACTGGCCAAGAGTAAAGAGGGAGAGGGCTTTGTCCTGATGCCGTGGGACTGGAGCTACTACTCACAGCAACTGAAAGACAAGAAATACAGCATCGACGATGAACTTCTCCGCCCCTATTTTGAACTCAGCAAGGTGAAAGAGGGCGTATTCGGACTGGCCACCAAACTGTATGGCATCACCTTCAAAAAGAACAATGAGATTCCTGTATATCACCCAGATGTAGACGCTTACGAGGTGATGGATAAAGACGGCCAATTCCTCGCCGTGCTCTATACCGACTTCCACCCGCGTGCCGGCAAGCGTTCAGGTGCCTGGATGACCAGTTATAAGGGACAATGGATTGACCCTGAAACCGGTGAGAACAGTCGTCCGCACGTGTCACTGGTCATGAACTTCACCAAGCCCACCAAAGGCAAGCCGGCTTTGCTGACGTTTGATGAGGTAGAGACTTTCTTACACGAGTTCGGCCACGGACTGCACGGAATGTTTGCCAACACCACTTACGAGAGCCTCAGCGGTACAAGCGTCTACTGGGACTTTGTAGAGCTCCCCTCACAAATCATGGAGAACTTCGCCACCGAAAAAGAGTTCCTCCACACCTTTGCCCGCCACTATCAGACCGGTGAGTTGATTCCCGACGAACTTGTACAGCGTATCATAGACTCCTCTAACTTCAATGCAGCCTACGCCTGCTTGCGCCAAGTAAGTTTCGGTCTGTTGGACATGGCGTGGTACACCCGCACCGAACCGTTCCAGGGCGATGTAAGAATCTACGAGAAAGAGGCTTGGAAGCGGGCACAAATTCTTCCCCAACTGAAAGAAACCTGTATGAGTACCCAGTTCTCACACATCTTCTCCGGAGGATATGCAGCCGGTTATTACAGCTACAAGTGGGCTGAAGTGCTGGATGCAGATGCTTTCTCCCTGTTCAAGGAAAAGGGTATCTTCAATCCGGAAGTGGCAACATCATTCCGCGAGAACATCCTCTCTAAGGGCGGTACTGTAGCACCGATGGAGCTTTACAAGCGTTTCCGCGGACAAGAACCTACTATCGACGCATTACTAATCAGAAACGGTATCAAGAAATGAAAGTAACATCTAAGCGTATAACTTACCTGCTGCTACTTCTCATCATTCCACTCTTCACGGCTTGCGACAACGAGGACGACCTGGTCACTATCTTTACCGGCAAGACGTGGAAGCTGAGCCGCCTTACCACTCCCGGCAGTGTGGCACAGTTTCCGCAAGACTTCTGGCAGACGGAAGAGGCATACAACAGCAGCATGCAAGCCTTTCAGGGAGAGAAGAACTATACCCTCAACTTCGAGGGTGTGGAACTGAACGGAGAGCTTAGTGGCACAAGCGTCAGCGGTAAGGGTATCAAAGCCACCCTCTCCGGCTACTGGACGGCCAACGGAAAGGACAACAGTTTCTCCATCAGCAACATACGCATCAATACAACCGAGAGTGACCCGCTGGCCAAAGTCTACATTGCCGGCTTGCAAACCGCCTATAAATATGAGGGAGACGCCAATTCCCTGGTGCTCTATTTCAAGTATAACAACAAGGATATGATTATGGGATTCACCCCAAAACGATAAGACTATGGAAGATTGCGCAAAAGCCAAACAAGAGGCCCTCGATATGCGTTATATACGCATGGCTTGCATTTGGGCAGAGAACTCTTATTGCCAACGGCGTCAGGTGGGTGCGCTCATCGTGAAAGATAAAATGATTATTTCCGATGGCTATAACGGTACCCCCTCCGGCTTTGAAAACGTGTGCGAGGACGAAAACAACGTCACCAAGCCTTACGTGCTGCATGCCGAGGCTAACGCCATCACCAAGATAGCCCGCAGTAACAATAGCAGCGACGGGGCTACTATGTACGTCACAGCATCTCCCTGCATCGAGTGTGCCAAACTGATTATTCAGGCCGGCATCAAGCGGGTGGTTTACTCAGAGAAGTACCGTCTGGAAGATGGCATAGACCTGTTGAAGCGTGCCGGCATTGAGGTTATCTACCTCTCGCCCGACAAGTAGAAAGCACTCCCGGGTTTGAGAGAAGCGACACTTCTTTACAACAAGCAGCAATCTGAAATCAAGCACTAAGAATAACTATCATTAAACATAAAGCAACGCTATATGAGCAGTAAAAGCAATTCCCGTTTCATACCGATTATCATTGCCATCAGTGTGGTACTGGGAATCCTTATTGGAACATTCTACAGCAAGCACTCCGGAAGCAACAGACTGGGCATTATCAACGGTTCGTCCAATAAACTGAATGCCCTGCTCCGAGTTATTGAAGACCAGTACGTCGACACGGTAAACATCGGCCAGTTGGTTGAAAAGGCCATGCCGCAAATATTGGCAGAGCTAGACCCACACTCCACTTACATCCCTGCGCAGAACTTGGAAGAGGTAAACTCTGAACTAGAGGGAAGCTTCAGTGGCATTGGCGTGCAGTTTACCATACAAGAAGACACGGTGCACGTCAATAACGTCGTGAAAGGCGGCCCCTCTGAAAAGGTGGGTCTGATGGCCGGAGACCGCATCGTGAAGGTAGACGACAGCCTGTTTGTAGGCAAGGGAATCAACAACACCAAGGTGATGCGCACCCTGAAGGGTCCTAAAGGGACAGAGATTAAGGTCAGCGTAAAGCGTGCCACAGAGAAAGAGTTACTGGACTTCCTTATCGTGCGTGGTGACATTCCGCAGAACACCATCGACGCGGCCTACATGGTGACACCGGAGTTTGGTTACATACAAATCAGCAAGTTCGGACGCACCACTCATGTGGAACTCTTAAACGCCATTGCCCAACTGACGCATCAGAAGTGCCAGGGAGTTATCATCGACCTGCGCGGAAACACGGGCGGCTACATGCAGGCTGCCACACGCATGGTGAATGAGTTTCTACCTGAAGGCAAACTGATTGTCTACACCGAGGGCGAGAATTACCCACGCGCCCAGGAGTATGCCAACGGAACAGGCAGTTGCCAACAGTTGCCTGTGGTGGTCTTGATAAATGAAGCCTCGGCCTCGGCTAGCGAAATCTTTGCTGGAGCCATACAGGACAACGACCGCGGTACCATTATCGGCCGCCGCTCCTTTGGTAAGGGACTGGTTCAACAACCGGTGGACTTCAGCGACGGGTCTGCTGTGCGCCTCACCATTGCACGCTATCACACCCCGTCAGGCCGCTGCATCCAACGTCCCTATGAGAATGGAAAGGACAGTAAGTATGAGATGGACTTCATCACCCGCTACGAGCACGGCGAGTTTTTCTCAGAAGACAGCATTAAGCAGAATAAGGAGTTGAGCTTCAAGACCTCACTCGGCCGTACCGTTTATGGCGGTGGCGGCATCATGCCGGACATCTTTGTGCCGCAGGACACACTGGGAATCTCCTCTTATTTGATAGAGGTGAGCAACAAAGGACTCATCAACCAGTTCTGTTTCCAGTACACCGACCGCAACCGCCAACGCTTGGGCGAGTATGAAGATTACACCCAGCTGCAGCAGTTCCTTAAAACACAAGGCATCGTGGAGAAGTTTGTCAACTTTGCCACCTCTAAAGGGGTGAAGCGTCGGAACCTACTCATTCAGAAGTCATACAAACTGCTGGAACGCAACTTGTTTGGAGGCATCATCTACAACATGCTCGACATGGATCAGTACATCCGTTACCTCAACCAGACCGATACCGCTGTGCTGAAGGCGCTGGAGGTATTGGAGCGAGGAGAAGCTTTCCCCCAAGCACCCGAATCAACCAATGCCGAGAACAATGACAAACAAGAAAAAAGAACTGCGCAAGCAAATCTCCGCACTGAAAATCCAGCACAAGGAATCTATCTTGCAGCAATCTGCTGAGGTGCTGACGGCCTTGGAGGCTCACCCACTCTTCAAGGCCGCCCGTACCGTACTGCTTTTCCACTCCCTGCCCGACGAGGTTTTCACTCACCGTTTCGTTGAGAAGTGGTGCAGCCGCAAGCGTGTCCTGCTGCCGGTGGTAGTGGGCGACGAGTTGGAGCTGCGTCTCTTCACCTCGCCCCAACAGTTACAACCGGGTGCTTATGGCATTGCTGAGCCTGTGGGGGAACCTTTCACACGGTACGAAGAGATTGACTTCGTGGCCGTCCCCGGCGTTGCTTTCGATGCCGCGGGCAATCGTTTGGGGCGCGGCAAAGGTTACTACGACCGCCTGCTTCCCCATCTTCCGCAAGCCTACAAGGCGGGCGTTTGTCTGCCCTATCAATTGGTGGAGAGTGTTCCAACCGAAGAGCAGGACGTCCGCATGGATTGTGTCATCACCTCCCGTTAAATCATCCATTTCCTCCCCTACTGTACCACCTGACCGGCCTCTGTGTCCGGCCAACGGGCGGAAGCTGACTGCACGCTGTCCGGAGTAAGAGTTTTCGATGTTCTCAACCCGTCTGCCACATCTCCGCAATAAGGGTTGAATTGCACAAGATGGCATCTTGTGCAGCATAAGATGGCATCTTGTGCATCTTTCCTTCTAATGTGGAGGATGAGAAGTCTGGGTGCGACAGGTGAGGAGTCGGTGTGCGGAAGAGGGGCAGCATAAGTGAGTCGGTCGGGAAGACAGAGTGCCGACAGACGAAGGAAACTGTACCGAGAAGGGACGATAGCTGTCCCGAGGAAGGAATTAGCGGAACACGATGTTGGTAATGACTTGTGCGCCCACGTGTTTGTTCAGGTTGCGCACCAGCAATTCGCGCCCCATCATCAGTTCCTGACGCAGTGCGGCGGAGGTGAGGTGCACGTAGAGTACCTGATTCTTTATAAACAGTTGGTTGGTGTAAGCAGCAATGGTGGGTCCCAGTAGCTCGGGCCAGGCACTGATGAGACGACGCTCGTTCAGGGGAGACTCCAGGCACTCTTGGCGAAGGTAGTGGCGAACCAGGTTCCCGATTTGTTCTGCGTTGTTTCTTTTCATACTTCGCCCTCCCCTATTTCAGTTACAGAGCCACGGTTTACGCTAAACATCTTGTAGTCGCCACCCACTTTATGAAGAATCTTGTCCAAGTGCTCGCGGTTGGTGTCTGTAATGAATATCTGCCCAAAACTCTCATCGGCCACCAGTTTGATGATTTGCTCCACGCGGGAAGCGTCTAACTTGTCGAAGATGTCATCCAATAAAAGCAGCGGCACGGTATGACCGGTGCGCTTCAGGAAATCGAACTGCGCCAGCTTCAGTGCCACAAGATAGGTCTTGTTCTGTCCCTGCGACCCCTCTCTTTTGATAGGGAAATCGCCCAGCAGCATGTTCAGCTCGTCTTTATGAATGCCTCGCAAGGAGTAGCCCATGATTTGGTCGCGCACTCTGCTCTCACGCAGCACCTCCAGCAGAGAGGCATTGCGGGCGTGGCTCTCGTAGGAAAGACCCACCTGCTCCTTATCCTCGGAGATGAAAGAGTAGAAAGATTGGAAGATGGGGATGAACTCGCGGATGAAAGCTTCGCGTTTGCGGAAGACCACTTCTCCGCTTTGTGCCATCATCTCCTCCCACACCAGGAAGAGTTCTTCCTCCACCGGTTGCTCACTCTTCAGCAGTGTGTTACGCTGTTGCAAGGCTTTGTTGTAGCGAATGAGGGCATCGAGATACTCTTTGTCATACTGTGAAATCACCACGTCCATGAAACGACGACGCTCATCACTCCCGCCCGCAATGAGTTCCGAGTCGGCAGGTGACACCATGACCAGCGGCAGGAAACCGATGTGGTCTGAGAGGCGACCGTACTCCTTCTTATTACGCTTGAACTGTTTCTTCTGCCTGCGCTTCATTCCACAGTATATCTCCTCGGGCGTGCCATCCGCAGCCTGGTAAAAACCTTGTATCACAAAGAAGTCAGCCTCGTGGCGGATGTTCTGAGAGTCGATTGGATTGCCTGCGCTCTTACAGAAAGAGAGGAAATAGACAGCATCGAGCAGGTTGGTTTTACCCATTCCGTTCTGCCCGAAGAAGCAGTTCAGCTTGGGCGAAAATTCCAAGTCAGCCTGCTCCAGATTCTTATAATTGAGTATGGATATACGTTTCAGTATCATATCACAGTCAGGATTCGGTGACAAAAGTAGCAAGTTTTTCGTTGTTTTCCAGCCGTAAAAGAAAAAAAGATGCTCCTAAATTTCGCTGATAGCCATAAAAGACTTACTTTTGCGGGTCGAAATCTTATACAAAAGAGTAATAATAAAATAATCAATAAAAATGGCAGAACAAAAGAAAACGAACGAAGCCTTGAACGTGGAAGAAACGCTGACACAAACCGAGGCATTCTTGATGAAGAACAAAAAAGCAATCATCGGCGCTGTAGTAGCCTTGGTACTTATTGTAGCCGGCGTGGTAATGTACAAGAATCTGTATGCTGAACCGCGCGAAGAGAAAGCACAAGCCGCTCTGTTCAAAGGTGAGCAATACTTTGAAGCTAACGCATTTGAACTGGCTCTGAATGGTGACAGTGTAGGCTATGCCGGTTTCTTGAAAGTGGCAGACGAATACAGCGGCACCAAAGCAGCCAATCTGGCAAAGGCTTACGCAGGCATCTGCTTGGCACAACTGGGCAAGAATGAAGAAGCCATCAAGGCATTGGACAGCTTCAGCGGTGACGACCAAATGGTAGCTCCCGCACTGAAAGGCGCTATGGGTAACTGCTATGCACGCCTCAACAAGCTCGACAAAGCTGCTTCTCTCCTTTTGAAAGCTGCCAACGAAGCTGATAACAATACACTCAGCCCCATCTTCTTGCAACAGGCAGGTGAAATCCTGATGCAACAAGGCAAGTACGATGAAGCCATCAAGGCATTCACCACCATCAAGGAGAAATACTTCCGCTCATTCCAATCAATGAGTGTGGATAAGTACATCGAACAAGCTAAGTTGCTGAAGAAGTAATTCACACCTATTATATAATATAAAGGCACGGACTACACGGCAAGCAAGAAACCGTGCGCTCCGTGCCTTTTGTTTTATCAAAAACATCTTCCAAACCTAACAACATCAAACATCAGACCTATGGCAACAGCATACCATAACTTGTCGGAGTACGACTTCAACAGCGTACCCAGTGCCGAAAAGATGAAGTTCGGCATCGTAGTATCTGAATGGAACTACAACATAACCGGTGCCCTGCTTCGTGGCGCAGTGGAAACCTTGAAGAAACATGGAGCCAAAGAAGAAAACATCTGCATTAAAACAGTTCCCGGAAGCTTTGAACTGACTTTTGGAGCTGCACAACTGATAGAATACAGCGACGTGGATGCAGTAATTGCTATTGGTTGTGTGGTTCGCGGAGATACCCCACATTTCGACTACGTTTGCCAAGGAACAACGCAAGGCATCGCACAGCTCAATGCAACTAGCGATGTACCAGTAATTTACGGACTCATCACCACCAACACAATGGAGCAGGCAGAGGATCGTGCAGGAGGAAAATTAGGTAATAAAGGAGACGAATGCGCAATAACTGCAATAAAAATGATAGATTTCGCTTGGAGTTTACAAAAATAGTTGTACCTTTGCAACCGCAAACGAGAAACAAAGGCAGCAAAGCCGAAGCATAAAAGCCAAAAGTTAATCGCGAGCATGGGCAAATACCAGAGTGGCCAAATGGGGCAGACTGTAAATCTGCTGGCTTACGCCTTCGGTGGTTCGAATCCATCTTTGCCCACCAAAATTGCGGAAGTAGCTCAGTTGATAGAGCATTAGCCTTCCAAGCTGAGGGTCGCGGGTTTGAGCCCCGTCTTCCGCTCTTAATGAGAACCTTGATAGTCAAGCAATTAACTATCGAGGTTTTCTATTTTATACAAGTCAAGAAACTACCGACTTTGGCTGACTTCATAGGATACATGTAAACCGAGATGTAAACTAGAATTTTACTTATGAATGCCTCTGACAGCAGAAGAGAAAGCGGAATCTGGGAATTATGACAACTTTGAGGAGTTCATTTCAACTCTTGAAGAAGAAGTACAATTTCAGACTTTCTGATTGTTATTGGATGAGTTGTGAGATTTTGAGTGAACGCAGTTACTAACTAACAGAGAGGGCATTTCGATATCCTCTCATTAAATATCTTATCATTAAATATTGTGTTTACGAAAAGAATAACTACCTTTGTAAGAAATATGATTGAATATGAATGATAAAGTTACATATTGGATAGAAATGTCAGATTATGACTTGGAAACCGCAGATGCAATGTTGGTTACAGGTCGTTATCTATATGTAGGTTTCATGTGCCACCAAACTATTGAAAAGGTGCTGAAAGCATATTGGAGCAACTGTCTGGAAGAAATTCCTCTGAAAATTCATTCATTATCTAGATTGGCAGAAAAGACAAGCATTGATAAAGAATTATCTGAAGAACAGCTTGATTTCATTGATAGACTTGAACCCTTAAATATTGAAGCTCGTTATCCTTCATACAAGGAACGGCTTATGAAAAGTTTGTCAAAAGAATACTGCCAACAACTTCTGGAAGAAACAAAAGAGTTACAACAATGGATAAAGAACAAGCTATAACACTTGCCAAGAAGTACAAGGAAATGGTAGCTGAAAAGTTACCATTGAAAGCTTTATATCTTTATGGTTCTTACAGTAAAGGGAATCATAGAGAGGACAGCGATATTGATATAGCGGTAGTTGTAGACCATTTGAATGACAACTATTTTGAGGACACTCCATTATTATGGAAACTAAGACGCAAGATAAGTAACCTCATTGAACCTGTCCTATTGACAGAAGATATGAACAATCCACTTTATTGCGATATTGCAAGAACAGGAATACTTATTTAATCAATTACTAATTCAAAGAAAGGACATCTATTCAGTTAGGTGTCCTTTTTTCGTTTATATTACACACATCACTACTAACAGAGCATCTTCCCATCAGCCATCTTTTCTTATTGAATCCGGCAGAGAAGAAAAATATTTGCCTTAGATGTTACAAAAGTATTGCATTTCCCCCTAAATTTGCAACCTATTCTTGACGAAAGCATTAGTCTGAGATTCTTTTTGAAAAGGTGTTATTGAAATTATCTTCATCTCTCAAGTCTTGCAAACTGAAAAACAAAAGCGGGAGAGAAAGGATAAGGCAGATAATAGTTCCCACACCTTATTTATTACTTGTTTCTTCTGGGAATTAGGAAACGAACCATAATCTATTAGTTATGGAGATATTGAGAGTCTTTGGTATGGCATTGTTTGCCGTTCTTATGTGTGTAAACCTGGCAGCTTGTGGCAGTAGCGATGACGACCCAAGCGATGAGCCGGGAGGGGGTGGCGTTGTCAACAGCGGTAAGAAAATCAGTAAAATTGTGGGAACATCAGGGGATGGAAGCTTTTCTGCCACTCTAAAATTCAGTTATGACAGCAAAGGAAGATTGAGTGAGGCAGTAGAAACGGAAGAAGAAGATGGCTATAAAGAATCTGATACTTATAAGTTTATTTGGGGCGATGATATAATTAAGGTCAACGAATCGAGTACTTATTCAGGCTCAACTTACACAGAAAGCTACACACTGGTTTTAAAAGATGGGCTGGTGCAATACGAAGAGTATGAGGACGAGGGCGATACCGGCACCTACACTTATAACACATCCAACAGATTGATTAAGTTCAGCGAGGGCAGTTACTGGTCCTGTTCAGCCATTTGGGACGGTGACAAACTGGTATCTATATATGATGATTACGAAGAAGCAACCATAACTTATGGCAAATCTTGCCAAAAGGGATATTTCCCGTTTATTGCAACCATGATGGAGGCGGGCGAGTGTGCCACTTTGTTTATGGCTCATCCGGAGATTGCCGGAATGAGAACTGCTCAATTGCCAGCAAGCATCACTTGGGCTTATGATAATTATGATGGGACAGAAAGTGAGACTTCAACCATGGAATATGAGTTCGACAAAGAGGGGTATATCTCAAAAATCATGGGTAGGGAAACTGACAGCGATGGTGAAACATCAACCTATACCTATACCCTCACTTGGCAATAACCTCAGCGTAATATAACAAAGAAAGCGGTAAATGACTACTAATCAATTACCGCATTTTTTGTTTCATAGCTCCATGCTACACAAAACGATAGCAAACACTGAGACTTACTAATCTTACAGCCTTAGACTATTAGATGGCTTTTTGATACGCCCATCTTAGAATAATTTTAGCTTGTTGCGACGAGCCTCATCCAGTGTGGTAACGGATTGTGACTTGTCTGCATGCTGATTGCGCAAGCTGTTGTACTCTTCTGCAAGCTCTTCCTGCAAAAGAATCTTAGCTTCGGGATTCATCAGACGTGCAGCCATGGTCACATTCTGAGAGGCATCTTTCATATGCACCACCGAACCTTGGTAGACCGGAGCAATCTTCAGAGCTGTATGCAACTTGGAAGTGGTGGCGCCACCAATCATCAGAGGTACATCCAGCCCGGCTTTCCGAAGCTCTACTGCTACGTGAACCATCTCTTCCAGCGACGGAGTAATCAGTCCACTCAACCCTATCAGATTCACTTTCTCTTCTCGGGCACGTTGTACAATGACTTCTGCCGGCACCATTACTCCCAGGTCGATGATTTCATACCCATTGCAGGCCATTACCACGGATACGATATTCTTGCCAATGTCATGCACATCGCCTTTAACCGTGGCCAGCAATACTCGTCCTGCTGCAGCGGTCTGTTCCTGTTTTTCTTGCTCAATAATCGGTTGAAGAATAGCAACTGCAGCTTTCATGGTGCGTGCAGTCTTTACCACCTGCGGCAGAAACATCTTGCCGGCTCCAAACAGTTCGCCTACATGATTCATGCCATCCATCAGCGGTCCCTCGATAATGTCGACAGCACGCGAATATTGTTCCAGTGCCTCTTTTAAGTCAGTCTCCAGATAATCTGTAACACCCTTGGTCAGCGCATGTTTCAGACGTTCTTCCAGTGGAAGTTCACGCCAGGAAGAATGATTGTCTGAAGCGATTTCAGAAGACTTCTCCTGCTCTGCCTTCAATTGTTCAGCCTTCTCTATCAAGCGTTCGGCTGCATCAGGACGTCGGTTCAGTACCACATCTTCCAGCAGTTCTAACACATCTGAAGGAATATCTGTATAGAGAACAGAGGAGGCCGGGTTGACAATCCCCATGTCCATACCGGCAGCAATAGCATGATAAAGAAAGACGGCATGCATAGCCTCGCGCACATAGTTATTGCCTCGGAACGAGAAGGATAGGTTACTGACACCCCCACTGACATGCGCCCCGGGAAGGTTTTCTCGAATCCAGGCCGTGGCCCGAATAAAATCTACAGCATAATTATTATGCTCCTCCATACCGGTGGCTACTGCCAACACATTAGGGTCAAAGATAATATCATGCGGATTCATCCCCACCTGCTCCACCAGCAAACGATAGGCACGACTGCAGACCTCTATCTTGCGCTCAAAAGTATCTGCCTGCCCTCGCTCATCAAAAGCCATCACAACCACTGCCGCACCATATTGTTTGATGGCACGGGCATGTTCCAGAAAGCGTTCTTCTCCTTCTTTCAGCGAGATAGAATTCACAATAGACTTACCTTGCAGACATTTCAAGCCGGCCAAAATCACCTCCCACTTGGAAGAGTCTACCATTATCGGCACCCGTGCAATCTCCGGTTCTGAGGCTATCAGGTTAAGGAAAGTTGTCATCTCCACAGCCGCATCCAGCAAGCCGTCATCCATGTTAATGTCAATCACTTGCGCACCATCTTCTACCTGCTTGCGGGCAATGCTCAAGGCCTCCTCGTACTTCTTCTCGTTAATCAGCCTCAAGAACTTACGCGAACCGGCCACATTACAACGCTCGCCCACGTTGACAAAGTTGATTTCCGGCTTCACTTCCAACAGTTCCAAGCCTGAGAGCCACAGATTATCCGGACGGGGATTCACCTGATGAGGTACAGCACCCTGCACCAGGTCTGCATAGCGGGCAATGTAGGCATCGGTTGTTCCACAACAACCACCTATGACATTGACCAGCCCCTCCTGAACATACTCCCGGATTTCTGCTGCCATATCATCAGGAGACTGATCATATTTACCCAGGCTGTTTGGCAGTCCGGCATTGGGATAGGCTGTAATATAATAAGGAGCACGTGCCGCCAGCTGTTCCAAAAACGGTTTCAGTTGCTTGGCACCAAAAGAGCAATTCAGACCAACCGAGAAGATGTCAGCATGCTGCACCGAAGCAAGGAAAGCATCCAACGTCTGGCCGGAAAGAGTTCTTCCTCCAACGTCAGAAACGGTAACAGAGAGCATCAGTGGTACCCTCACCCCTTTATGCTTCATCACCTCCTCAGCAGCAAACAGAGCAGCCTTTGCATTCAGCGTATCAAAAATGGTTTCAATCAACAAGGCATCTACCCCACCCTCCAGCAAGGCATCCATCTGCTCCTGATAGGCAACCACCAAGTCATCAAAAGTCAGGGAACGAAAGGCCGGATTGTTCACGTCCGGACTCATAGAGCAGGTCTTATTGGTAGGACCTACTGAGCCTGCCACAAAACGAGGTTTATCGGGAGTGAGACGGGTATATTCATCTGCAACACGACGTGCCAAGCGGGCAGCAGCCAGGTTAATCTCCCGGACATAAGTCTCTGTGTGATAGTCACTCTGACTAACAGCAGTCGCATTAAACGTATTGGTTTCTATGATGTCAGCCCCGGCTGAGAGGTACTTGCGATGGATATCTTCCACCACATCGGGGCGTGTAAGAGAGAGCAGGTCGTTGTTTCCCTTCAACAGACCGGGAATACCGATAAAAAGGGAGCCACGAAAATCTTCTTCCTGCAAATCGTATTGCTGTATCATGGTACCCATGGCACCATCCAGTATGAGGATGCGTTGGGTAATCAGATTGTTTAGTGTATTCATATGAACAGATACATGTTAAATTTCAGTAATCGGAGAAACTGCTATTGCCACAAAAGTCAGAGAGAGACTAGCGCTTAAACATCCGAGCCATATCGCGTTTGTCATCTTTCTCTTTCAGGCTCTCGCGCTTGTCATACTGTTTCTTACCTTTAGCCAATGCCACTACCAATTTGGCCAGTCCCTTCTCATTGATAAAAAGGCGCACGGGAACTATCGTAAAACCAGGGTCTTTAGAGGTGCGTTGCAACTTCTCCAACTCCTTTTTATTCAGCAGAAGCTTCCGCTCACGACGAGCATTGTGGTTATTGTATGAACCATAGAAATACTCAGCCACATGCATATTCTTCACCCACAACTCATTGCCCACAAAATAGCAATAGGTATCCACCAGCCCGGCCTTACCCAAACGGATGGATTTAATTTCCGTTCCGGTCAGTACAATACCTGCTGTATAGGTATCTACCAGTTCGTAATCGAACGTGGCACGTTTGTTTTTTATGTTTATAGAAGGCTGTTTCATTGCTTAATTCTGATTTCTAAAGTTCTCTATAAGAGTGATAAGCGTCCTACCTCAAAGGGTATAAAGAGTCTGTATCAATCAGGCCAACATGATAGTCAACCGATTAAACAACCACTCCACCAATGCCGGACAAAGTACTAACAACAGGGAAGCCAAAATGGTGAAACGCAGACGCATTTTTTCTGCCACATGCAACAGAGTCACACTACCTTCCCACACCACATAGACCGTGTAGAACTGAAGCAGTAAAGCGATGATGGAAAAGTCCGGTAAAATTCCTATTACCATCTTCAGCAGGAAGGGAACTACCAAAGCATAGCCCGCAAACTGCTGTGCCAAAGCCATATCTGTCTGTCCGCCCAGCATGTGTACCCGCAAGGCATTGATAAGATAGGCTGCCAAGAAATAGCCTGCAAAGAGTGATACCGCCACCGCACAACAAGCACGCATGGCATACTGAAAACTCTGCGGACCATCCCACCCCTTTGTCCACAACGAACCGATGAAAACCGACAGGGCGCATAAACCTATCAAAGGATAAACAAAAACTGTAAACACTTTCCGTTTATCCTCTTCCAAACTAATTTCCTCCCAGGCACGTGCCGGAGAGGAAATCAGTTGCAGGGCTTTTTGAAATAATTCCTTATAATTCAAACCTTAAATCTGTAATACGTTCAGTACTCTAAAAACGTTATTTTACCACAGCACCATTTGAGGGTGGAGCTACCTCATAAGTCTTAGTAGTAGCATCCTCCAAAGTACCATCCGGACTTTCGTAAGCAACAATGCGCAATGTCGGACGAGTCTGGGTAGTGGTGGCAAAACCGGTGAATAGAGGAGTCAAATCGTAGAAATAAGAGTAGATTCCACGATAACCATAGGCATACAAGTCATAAGAGCTGTGACTAGAGTTATTAGAATCTGCACCGGCTGCCGTATAGCGCAAATAGAGTGTCAAGTAACCTTCATCCTCCGGTTCTTCCGTGTAGTGTACCAAGGTCAAGTAGTTATTCACCTTATTCATCTTATGGTTGACGGGGAGCATCAATGTGTAGTCATCGAAAAGATAAGTAGGACTATCCATACCCTGCTCCATTGTCAGAATGGCAGCATTACCGATAGAGTCACCATAAGCTTCCGGATCGGCCAACGACTCCTCCTTAGTAGTTTCAATCACTCTCAACTGCTGACTCAACAAATAGTAGTTGGTAAGTTGTGCGTCCTGAATAATCTTCATGGATGAATCCACAGTTGCATTCTCAGTAGAATAGAGAGCGAACACCACTTTACCTACCATCTCTGTAATATTCTTTCCATTAGTACTCAATGAAGCGACAGAAGATACTGTAGGAATGATTGTATAGCCATCGATTGTCAGCAAAGCAACACCGGATGCACTGTAGAAACTTTCTACTACCTTCACCATGCCACCCACATCACCTTCACTTGTCGGGTCATCCGAGTTAAGGCATGAAGTCATAACCAAGCCCATCATCATAGTAAGGGCAAATGCTAAAAATTTAAACTGTTTCATTGTTCTTCTATAAAATTACGGCACAAAAATAGGGAAAAGAATTCAGTTGCGTGATACTCCACCGTTTTTTTCAACCTTTTTAAAGCTATTCTACAAATATAACAAGAGAAGCATCCTAAACAGAGGCTAAAAGAGGTCAGTCTTGAAACTCTTACAAAAGCTATCTTTCGCCTCTTCCATATCCCCCTATCAGAGCCTGTTCTTCCTCATGTCAGCCCTACCTCTCCTTCGCTTCTATAGGAACGGACTTGATACGGCGTTGGTACGGAGTTGATACGGCGTTGGTAGGTAGGAGGTATTCAGAAGGCTGATTGGAGAGCAGAAATTGGGGAGAACAAGGGATGATTCCATGACCTTAGTGCAAGACTTGTGCAAAGAGATTGATGTGGTCATCGACATAGGAAGCCACCAGGGCAGTAAACATCTCTTCCTTCTCCAGGAATTCGTCTTCCAAATCATCAAAGGGCTCGTAATTTTCATACATAGCCATAAATTCTTCATCGGTTCGCTCGCGTTCCAGGTCTTCTTTATGCTCATCGTAAATCTTCTTGGCAGCATACACCAGCTTACTCAGCTCACCTACCCCCCAAAGGCGCATTACCTTGGCAAAGGGATTTTCAAAGATGTAGGCACCATAACCGTTCTGAATCAGCTGACAGAAACCGCCTTCCATAATTTCGTCTCGTAAAATCTGATAGGCCAGCAATGTGTGTTGTTCTCCGGTCAGCAGAGGCATGGTTGTAGCCGTCAGCTCTCCTCCTATCTTTTGAAGATAAGCGTTAGTAAACACCTGTATGAAAGCATCCATTCCTTCGGCTGCTGCTTGTTGCAAGGCTTCTTCTTTTATTCCTATCATAACTTTACAGACTCATTAGAGAGATTTTTCCGGTACAAAGATAAGCGTTTATGTGCACAAAATGGAGTGTTTGAATAGAAAAGTTGCAAACTCTACTTCACAATTGGCGGGAATCTGGAGGTTTATTTCTTATTTTTATTAAAAAAGTGAAACCGAATAGTTGAGAATACGCAAGAAAACGACTAACTTTGTGCTCGCAAATTAAAGCGAGCATATACATTTTAATTATATCATTTAAAAAAGAGCTAATTATGACTTATTCACACGAAGTGGAACACATGTGTGTTGTAAAGAAGGGTCCTAACCACGGACCGGCTCCAATCCCTGAAGAAGGTAAATGGGTAAAAGCTAAAGAAGTAGTTGACATCTCTGGTCTGACACACGGTATTGGTTGGTGTGCTCCCCAGCAAGGTGCTTGTAAATTAACCCTCAATGTAAAGGAAGGCATCATCCAGGAAGCATTGGTTGAAACCATCGGTTGCTCAGGTATGACACACTCTGCTGCCATGGCATCTGAAATTCTGCCGGGTAAGACCATTCTCGAAGCATTGAATACTGACCTTGTTTGCGATGCTATCAACACTGCTATGCGCGAATTGTTCTTGCAGATTGTTTACGGCCGTACTCAATCAGCTTTCTCTGAAGGCGGTTTGATGATTGGTGCCGGTCTGGAAGACCTCGGTAAGGGCTTACGTAGCCAGGTAGGTACATTGTATGGTACTTTGGCTAAAGGTCCCCGTTACTTGGAAATGGCAGAAGGTTACATCAAGACCATCGCTCTTGACAAGGACGACCAAGTTTGTGGTTATGAATTCGTTCACCTGGGCAAGTTCATGGATGAGATTAAGAAGGGAACCGATGCTAATGAAGCTTTGAAGAAGGTAACCGGTACTTACGGTCGCTTCACTGCTGAGCAAGGTGCAGTTAAACACATTGACCCACGTCATGAATAATATAAGGAGGAAAGACATATGATTAGAGAAGTAAAATTTGAAAGCCAAGATCGCCGTATCAAACAGATTCTCGCAGCATTGAACGAGAACGGCATTAAGGACATCGAAGAAGCAAATGCTATTTGCGAAGAATATGGACTTGACCCCTATCAAGCTTGTGAAGAGACTCAGCCTATCTGCTTTGAGAACGCAAAGTGGGCTTACGTTGTAGGTTGTGCCATCGCATTGAAGAAAGGTTGCAAGAACGCTGCTGATGCTGCAGAAGCTATCGGTATCGGTTTGCAAGCATTCTGTATCCCCGGTTCTGTTGCTGATGACCGTAAAGTAGGTCTTGGCCACGGTAACTTGGCAGCTATGCTGTTGCGCGAAGAGACTAAGTGCTTTGCTTTCTTGGCAGGTCACGAGTCATTTGCTGCTGCAGAAGGCGCTATCAAGATTGCTGCTAAGGCAGACAAGGTACGTAAAGAACCTCTGCGTGTTATTTTGAACGGTTTGGGCAAGGACGCTGCACAAATCATCTCACGTATCAATGGCTTTACTTATGTTCAGACTCAATTCGATTACTATACCGGTGAGTTGAACATCGTAAAGGAAATTGCATACTCTGACGGTCCGCGTGCTAAAGTAAAATGCTACGGTGCTGACGACGTTCGCGAAGGTGTTAAGATTATGTGGCACGAAGGTGTAGATGTATCTATCACAGGTAACTCTACCAACCCGACTCGTTTCCAACACCCTGTTGCAGGTACTTATAAGAAGGAACGTGTATTGGCTGGTAAGCCTTACTTCTCAGTAGCTTCCGGTGGTGGTACAGGTCGTACACTTCACCCGGATAACATGGCTGCCGGTCCGGCTTCTTACGGTATGACAGACACAATGGGTCGTATGCACTCAGACGCTCAGTTCGCTGGTTCTTCATCAGTTCCTGCTCACGTAGAAATGATGGGCTTCCTCGGTATCGGTAACAACCCGATGGTAGGATGTACAGTGGCTTGTGCTGTTGACGTTGCTACTGCTTTGAATAAGTAATTCATCTTTCATATACATAGGAGGACACTCTAAACCGGTGTTCTCCTATTTTTAATTATCCCTATTTGGAATAGCGATTCCATTCAACTTATTAGAAGATATTTGAGCTTTTGCTCTTATTCTCTCAAGCTGAAAACCGCCAATTTAAAGTCCAAGAGAATAAGCAGATGAAGGTTCACGCTCGCTTGGGCGTGGACTATTCGCGCTTATTTGTGGATATGGTGCTTGGCGGTACCTCAGCTTGAAAATAAGCTACGAATGGTTCCGCCTTTTTTATTGCATCATGATACACATTGGCAAACTGATAGAAGCAGAACTTCACCGGCAGGAACGTTCTATCACATGGTTCGCAAACAAGCTTTATTGCGACCGCACGAATGTGTACTCCATCTTCAAACGCGAAAGTATTGATACAGCACTGCTAATGCGTATTTCAGACATCTTGAACTATAACTTCTTCCATTATTACACCCGCCAACTGACACACACTGAAGTACCAGCAGAAGAGTAGTGTGATTTTTATTCTACACTTTCGTGATTTATCGTCAACAGTTGTAATAAAGAGTCTATACACTACCGGCCTATCTTTGCAAAAAAATAACTTTAACAGAAAGATATGCAAAGAAAGTTTAAGAAGATTGCAGCAGTTCTAGTATGCCTTTTAGGCTTGCAGGAAGCAACTGCACAACAAGTAGATTACTCAGTTGTATCGGTTCCTGAAGAGTCCGGCATCGACTTTATGCAGATAACCACCGCCAGTGATTACGTCTGCCTCCCGATTGTAAAGAGAACAAGCAACAGCATCAATTGGTTATCAAACCGAATTCTCGACATCTCTACTGACGGAAAGAACATAGCTTACCTTTCTTATCGCAACAACACCAGCAACATCTTCATTAAGGCGCTGGGTAAGCAAGGCAGTTCAGTACAAAGAACCAATCGGGCCAATGTCCTGGACTTCTCCTATTCGCCAGACGGTAAATACATCAGCTTCTCAGAAACCAGAGGAAAGAATAACCAGATTTTTCAGACCAGTGCCGCGAATGGCTATGTGTGCCGACAGATTACCAATGGCAATCAGGACTACTCTCCCGTCTATTCTTCCGACATGAAGCAAATATTTTTTGCTCGTCAGGAGATGAAAGGAGTCAGCATCTGGAGCTACAACATCGAGAACAATTTCCTCTCAAACTACACAAGTGGTATGAATCCCTACCCCATACCCAACAGCAACACATTTATCTGCACCCGTACCAATGCAGAAGGCCGGAGTGAGATTTGGAAGATAAATTATGAAACCGGTGTGGAAGAGTGCATCATTTCTGACTTGGAACGCAGCTTCACCTCCCCGATTCCTTCGCCTGACGGTAACTGGATTCTGTTTGTAGGTAGCAGTAAAATTATTGCCGACCGTTTCACCTATCTGAATACCGACATCTATGTAGCCCGCACAGATGGCACAAATCTGGCACAAATCACCTATCATGCAGCCGACGACCTCAGTCCCGTATGGAGTAAAGATGGCAAATACATCTACTTCATCTCCCAAAGAGGTAGTGCAGACGGCACAGCCAACATCTGGCGCATGAGTTTCAATTATTAACAAGAGAGAGATTAAACAATCATTGAATATTTACTAAACATTTCAATTATGAGAAAGATTAAATTCTTATTGGTAGTTTGCTTGTTAGGTATGGCAGCTACTGCATCCGCTCAGTTTGCAAACGCAAAAGGTTCTTCAAACAGTGCAAGTTCTTCAGCCTTAGAAAATTGGCAGAGCATCAAAGTATCTTACCTTCCGGCTAGTTTCAAAGGAGACGGTGGTGGAGACATCGGCTTCAAAGGTGCCATGGTAAGCTATCAGAAAGGGTTTGCAGTGTCACAAAGCATTCCTTTGTTTGTAGAAACCGGTTTAGGTTTTTCTTGGATTGGTGGAGAAATTGAAGACACAGGTATCGATCTCAACTTCTTCTCTCTGAATGTCCCCGTTAACTTTGGTTACAAGCACGCATTCAGCGACAAAGTATCTGTAGCACCTTTTGTAGGTATCACCCTGAGAGGCAACCTGTTCGGTAACTATAAGTACGAAGGTGAAAGTTTGAATGCCTTCGACAAAGACGAAGTAGGAGAAGAACTTCAAGTTAAGCGTTTCAACATCGGTTGGCAAGTAGGTGTAGGTATTAACTTCAATGCACTCTACATTGGTGGTAGCTACGGCAGTGACTTTAACGACATCGTTGAAGGCGGTAAAGCAGCCGTTCCCCAAATCACCCTTGGTTTTAACTTCTAATCCAATAGTTTAACACAACTCGAAAGAGGGTGAGTCCTAATTCACCCTCTTCTTTTTTTTATAATCAACAAAAAGAACAGTTTAAATGAAAGCAATTAAATTATTACCACTCTTTCTCTTTACTTTATTGAGCCTGACATTTACGGCTTGTAGTGATGATGATAACAATGGCTCAGACTCCAGCATTGTAGGCGTGTGGGAATATAGTGAGTATTACTCTGATGATGAATACTATATTGAAACTATAGAATTTAAATCAAATGGGAAATATATAGCTTCAGAAGTTGAATATTACAACGATGAATTGTACACAGATAGCTGGACAGGAACATATCGTTACAAAGATGGTTGGCTAACCGTCATAGAGGAAGATGGGGATGATTTTGTACTTGAAGCTACTGTCACCTCAAAGAAACTTATCTTAACAGATGAAGATGGTGACAGCGTGACTTTCACAAAAGTTGAATAACCCCACCACATTTCAGTTCAAACATTCGAGAGGAGGTGCCGATTTCAAGGTACGTCCTCTCTTTTATTTATCCCACCCTGGCCTTCTCGGCCACACAATGGTAGAAAGATAACATAAGACTATAACAAAAAAGCAGGATGCCTTTGTGGAGACATCCTGCTTGTGGTTGGTTTATAGGTTGTTTGTTTACTTCTTTACTGAAGAGTATCTGGCGTTCAGGCCTTCGAGAATCTCTTGAGTGATGTTGTAAGAATCTTCCGCATAGAGCAGATTATCCAAACCGGTGTTGCTGAGAATCAGGCTGTAGCCTTTTGTCTTGTTATACTCTTTGAGGAAAGAGTTGATGGAATCGCGCAACATCAGGTTGTTTTTCTCTTGCTCGCTAACCAGTTCTGCCTGCAGTTTGTTGCTCAGGGCTTGCAAGTCTTGCTCCAGCTTCATGATGCGGTTATACTCTTGCTGTGCTCTTTCGGGAGTGGCATATGCCTGGTTTTGGTATTTGTTTTGGAAGTCTTGTTGTTGCTTTTGCAGTTCGGTAGCTTTCTTGTTCAGTGTCAGACGAACATTTTCGCTCTTCTTTACCATAGCTTCGTTCAAATCGATGCAGAAGTTATACTTGGAAAGCAGAGTATCTACTTCAACGAAAGCAATCTTCATATCCGATACACCACCGGCTTGTACAGGTGCTGCAGCCTTTTGGTTGGCATTGCCGGCACATTGGGCGAACAAAACAATCATGGCAAAAGCAGCCAGTGTGTTCATGAGGTAACTTAATCTCTTCATAACTTTTTGATTATTGTTTTTAATTTTGATTTTAGTTCATATTTCTTTTAAGGCTTTCTCCAGTTCTTCGATGGAGAAGCGGGGCTTACGCTGAGCCTCTCTATCTTGCGACTGTACACATCCGATACCTCGTTCTCGCATTGCTTTATTACCGCTGACATGGCTATTGGGAAACTTACCGCCCTTTACAAAAAAGACTTTTACGCCCAATAAAACGATGCAAACAGCAACAATTAACAAAGTTATCAGTATAGTATCAAGCATTTCTATTATTTTTGCGGGTGCAAATATAAGGCTTTGCTTAGACTAACTTGTCTTTTTTACCCTTAAAAAAGAGAAAGACACCGACTAAGCAAGAGGTTTTTAAACATATTTAGCAGAATACATTAACTTAAAAACAAGAGATATGGAAAAGAAAGACTTAAAACCGGCCAGCGTATTCCAGTACTTTGAAGAAATATGCCAAGTGCCACGTCCTTCCAAGAAAGAGGAAAAGATTATTGCTTACTTGAAAGCCTTTGGTGAGAAACACGGATTGGAAACTCACGTTGACGAAGCAGGTAATGTACTTATCAAGAAGCCGGCAACTCCGGGTTACGAGAATCGGAAGACGGTTGTATTGCAAAGCCATATAGATATGGTGTGTGAAAAGAATAACGATGTTCAGCACAACTTCCTTACCGACCCCATCCAAACAGAGATCGATGGCGAGTGGCTGAAAGCCAAAGGTACAACGCTGGGGGCAGACAACGGCATCGGCGTGGCAACTGAACTGGCTGTTCTTACCGACACTTCGTTGGAGCATGGCCCTATTGAATGTCTCTTTACCGTAGACGAAGAGACCGGTCTGACCGGTGCTTTTGCCTTGAAAGAGGGTTTCATGAATGGTGACATCCTACTCAACCTGGACTCTGAGGACGAAGGCGAGCTGTTTATCGGCTGTGCCGGAGGCATCGACTCAGTGGCCGAGTTCCATTATCAGGAGGTGGAAGTGCCCGCCGGTTACTTTGGTTGCAAGGTTAGCGTCAAAGGGCTGAAGGGTGGACACTCAGGTGCAGACATTCACCTGGGCTTGGGTAATGCCAACAAACTGCTGAATCGTTTCCTCAGCGATGCTTTCAAGAAGTACGACCTCTACTTGTGTGCCATCGACGGAGGCAACCTGCGTAACGCCATTGCACGCGAAGCTCATGCCGTGATTGCTATTCCCGAGGCCGACAAGCACAACCTGCGTACCGACCTGAACGTGCTTGCTGCTGCCATTCAAGCAGAGTATGCCGTGATGGAACCGGGACTTGAGTTTGTGCTGGAGTCTGAAACCACCCCGGCAAAAGCTATCGACAAAGAGACAACCAAGCATCTGTTGCAAGCCCTCTATGCTGCTCCCCACGGTGTTTATGCCATGAGCCAAGACATTCCCGGCTTGGTAGAGACCTCTACCAACCTGGCTTCTGTCAAGATGAAACCGAACAACATCATCCGTATCGAGACCAGTCAACGCAGTTCAACTGCTTCAGCCAAGCAAGACATTGCCAACATGGTGCGCACCGTGTTCGAGATGGCCGGTGCCTCTGTTACACACGGCGACGGTTACCCGGGTTGGAAGCCCAATCCGCACTCAGAGATTCTGGAGATTGCAGCCGAGTCTTACAAGCGTCTGTTTGGTGTAGAGGCCAAAGTGAAAGCCATCCATGCCGGATTGGAGTGTGGTTTGTTCCTCGACAAGTATCCCTCTCTGGACATGATTTCTTTCGGTCCTACCCTGCAAGGTGTACACTCCCCCGACGAACGTATGCTTATCCCTACCGTTCAGAAGTTCTGGGATCACCTGACAGACATCCTGAAACATGTTCCCGCAAAGAAACAATAAAACCGGAGTAGTTTCGTTATGTAAGCACGGAGGTTTACCTTCGTGCTTATTTTTTACTTCATGAGAATACACCTTATATATATATATAGCCTTCTTCTCCTCTGCTTGGTGTCGTGCGAAGCGTTCGACAACTACTCCACCGACCCTGCTCACCGGCTGCACTTTTCACAAGACACGCTTTTTCTTGATACCGTACTGACAGAAGTACCTACTTCTACCCACCGTCTGATGGTGTACAACCGGCAGGAAGAGGCTTTGCTAATCTCTTCCATCCGCTTGGCTGACAGTTCTCAGTCGGGCTTTCGCATCTGCGTGGACGGTGTGAGAGGGAATGAGTTCCAAGGTGTTGAGATTGCCGGGAACGATAGTATGTACATCTTTGTAGAGGCCACCTTCCCCCGCCAAGAGCTTCCGCACACCCGGCTGATGAAAGACTCCATCCTGTTTCTTGTCAACAACCGGCAGCAAGAAGTCAAACTGCAAGCCTATGCGCAAGATGCTCTTCTCCTGCAAGGTACGGTCATCAGAGGTGATACCGTGATAGAAGAGCCGCGTCCGTTACTGATATACGACAGCCTCTCCATTGCTCCCAATGCCTGCCTGACACTGACGTCGGGATGCCGCCTCTTCTTTCATGATGGTGCCGGACTGCATGTACATGGCCGCCTGACAGTAGAGGGTACCCGCGAGCATCCGGTCATCTTTCGGGGCGACCGCACAGACCGACTCTTTCCCTACCTGCCTTACGACCGACTTCCCGGACAGTGGGAGGGCATCCGTATCTATCCGGAGAGCAGCCACAACATGATTCGTCATGCCGACATACATGGCGGAGCGTTCGGCATCTGCGCTGAAGCTACCGACAGTGAGCAAGAGCAACTAACACTGGAGCACTCCGTCATCCGACAAGTCAGTGGAAACGCCCTGGAGCTGACAGATGGCAAAAGCCTGATTGCCAACTGCGAGCTGAGCAATGCCGGCAAGAATTGCGTGCTACTGCAAGGAGGGAATCACACCTTCATACACTGCACGCTGGCCAATTTCTTCAGCTGGAACCTTCGTGAAGGCAGTGCCCTACGCCTCAGCAATACCATCAACGGCACCCCTCACCCACTCCACACGGCCACCTTCCGCAACTGTCTGATTACCGGCTCTGCTACCGATGAACTTTATGGTGAACGCTCCGACGATGCCTCCATCAGTTTCAACTACCACTTCTCCCACTGCCTCATCCGCTCCGTGGCTACCGAGAGTGAGGCTTTCTGCAATGTGCTTTGGGTAGAAGAAGAAGATTTCCAGACGATTGACCAGCGGCAACAGCTCTTCGACTTCCACCTTACCGCCTCCTCACAAGCTATCGACCTGGGGGAGAAAGAGGCGGCAAGCGACTATCCCACCGACCTTTGCGGCCACTCTCGCCTGGAAGATGCCGCTCCCGATGCCGGCTGTTATGAATTTCAAGCTGAGGAGTGATGAGAACGTTACTGATTCTACTGACACTGCTACTCACCCTGCCGGCTGCCCACGCACAAGAGGCAAAGGACACACTGCACTTCGTGGTCATGAGCTGGAACGTGGAGAACCTCTTCGACCTGAAGCACGACACGCTGAAAAACGACCAGGAATTCCTCCCCACCGGTTCCCATCGCTGGAACTCACGCAGATATTGGAAGAAACTGGACCACATTGCCAAGTGCATCGTGGCAGTGGGGCAATGGGAGCTACCCGCTCTGGTGGGACTTTGTGAAGTGGAGAACGACAGCGTACTGCGTGACCTGACCCGTTACTCTGCCTTGCAACAGGCCGGCTACCGTTACCTGGTTACCCACTCACCGGATGAACGGGGTATTGATGTAGCCCTGCTTTACCAACGCCACCTCTTCAAACCTATTGCCCGACAAGACCATCGTGTGAGCAAACCTTACCCTACGGCACGTCCCACTCGCGACATTCTGCACGTCAGTGGTAAGTTACTGAATGGTGATACGCTGGATGTGTTGGTAGCTCACTTTCCTTCCCGCTCCAGTGGGGTGAAAGAGACACGTCCCTACCGATTGCTGGCTGCACAAAGGGTTAAAGAGGCCTGCGACAGTGTTTGTCGGGAACGGCAACGTCCTCAAATCATACTGATGGGCGACTTCAACGACTACCCGCACGACCGCAGTGTTCGGGAGGTGTTGAAAGCCGAAGCCCCACCTGCCGAGGCCGTTTCTCTCACGCCCCACAGCCTCTACCACCTGCTGGTACGCCGAGCGGCCACCGATAAAGAGTTTGGAAGTTACAAGTACCGAGGTGAGTGGGGACTGATTGACCACCTCATTGTGTCGGGAAGTCTGCTTCGGCCGGATGCACCGATGCACACCTCCGAGGCCGATGCCGGTGTGTTCCGTGCCCCCTTTCTGCTGACCGACGACCCGAACAATGGCGGAAAGCAACCTTTCCGCACCTACCTGGGGACTCGTTATCTGGGAGGTTTCTCAGACCACCTGCCCCTTTACGCCCTCTTCCATCTAATCTACTAGCCTGCATCATTGGCATATTGATACAGTTTCAAGTCGAATCGGGTCACCATTACCAGCAAGTGGTCAAAGATGTCTGACTGTATGCGTTCATACTCCTTCCAAACCGTTGTATCGGTAAAGAAATAGAGCTGCAAGGGCAGACCGTATGTGGTCGGCTCGTTCTGCCACACCATTATCTCTGTCTTCTTATTCACCCGTGGATGAGCAGAAAGATAACGCTCTGTGTAGAAGCGGAATAGCTGAGCATTGGTAGGCACCTCTCCGGCCTGCGGTTGGTAGTCGGCCATCAGAGGAACGGTTTGGCGGATGCGTTCCAACAGTTCGGGCGAGGCAAACTTCAGGGTCGTCATGTCCAGATAAAGCTGTTTCATTACCCTTCTTCCGGTGCCCTCTTTCATCCCGCGCCAGTTGATGAAGGCATTGTTAACCAGTGTGTAGGGAGGAATGGTGGCTATGGTGTGGTCAAAGTTGCGTATCTTCACGGTGTTCAGTGTGATTTCTTCCACCACTCCGTTTACGGTTCCTCCGGGCAATTGTACCCAGTCGCCGATGCGAAGCATGTCATTGGCCGAGAGTTGGATACCGGCCACAAAGCCTAAGATACTATCGCGAAACACCAACATCAGCACAGCAGCCGAGGCTCCCAAGCCGGCCAACAGAGTCGCGGGCGATTTGTGCAGCAGAATGGATATCAGTACAATGCTTCCAAGGAAGAAGAGCAACACCTGCAATACTTGTATGAAACTCTTCAAAGGTCTGTCTTTCTCGGCATCGCGTGCCACATGTACGTCCTGCATCACTAACAGCAGACTGTTTAATGTCAGCATGATTTCCAGCGCGATGTACAACACACAGGCACGTTGGGTTATCAGCAACAGCAGTTTCCCGTCGATGAAAGCCAGCGGAAGCATGTTATAAATGAGAATCGCGGGTAAGAGATGTATCAGGTGATGTACTGCCTTCCGCTTCATAAGCACCGTGTTCCAGAGGTGCGGTGAGCGACGGGTGTACCGACGCATACCACCCACGAAGATGGCTTGACAAATGTAATCCAGCCCCACAACCAGTGCCAACATCAGCAGAGCTATTACGCTCTCATCAAACTTATCGGCTACTCGCTCGCTAACGCCCCATCCGGTCAGCAAACTATTCATCCAATCGCCCAGCGTATGCATAGAAAGTCTCGTTTAGTCTGCTTCAGAAACAAGCCACCCGAGCAGATTGTTCCCGCCCCACCCACTTTCTTTACCCGCAACAAGCCGACGGAAGAAGCAGATGTTACGACAGAAAGATTTAAATCTTTAGGCCGCAAGATTTAAATCTCACGACGGAAAGAACTAAATGTTATGATGCAAAGAAGCGTAAGTTACGATGGGAAGAACCACCACATTAGAAGGAACGATGCACAAGATGCCAACTTGTGTTGCACAAGATGCCATCTTGTGCAGCATAAGATGGCATCTTGTGCAATATAGGTAGCTGTGCGAAGGTAAGAAAATAGCTATCCCGCCTCTGCCAAGTAAGTAAGTGAGGCAAAGACGGGATAAGTGAAAAGAGATAGTAAATAGTGTCTTCTCAGCTCACGCAATCAGAGAGTGATGCAGACGGCATAGATGAAAATACCCAGTATGGTAAGCAAACCAGTCCACACGGGCCATACTCCTCGCCGCAAGGTAGCAGGCCGCTGATAGTGGGCAAAGCGACATAGCAGCCAGTAGACCAAGACGGCTCCCAGTGCTCCTACCAAGCCGCCCACCAGCAAATCGCCGGGATAGTGGACGCCGAGATAGACGCGCGAGTAGCAGGTGACTATCGCCCACCCCATCAGAAAGCAAGTGAGCCAACGGTGACGGAAGAGCAACATCACGTAGGTAGCCAAGGCAAAGGTGTTGGCTGCGTGACACGAGGGGAAGCCGTAACGACCGCCCCGATAGCCGTTTACAATGTGTACCAGGTCGCAAATAGGACTATTGGGGTTTCCCGGTCTCCATCGTTCCACCCAAGGTCTAATGAGGTGCGAACACATCTGGTCAGCAAAGAGGATAACCAGTCCCACCCCGATGGCGGCAAACAGCAACTGCCTGCGTGTAAAGTTCAGTATCATCAGGTAAAAGATGCAGGCATACATCGGTATCCACACCAATTTACCACTATACGCATACATAAATTGGTCGAAATACTCCCCATGCACCCCGTTCACCGTCAGGAACAAAGAGGTATCAAGGTCTATGAGGGACTGAAGGATGGAAGTCATTAAAAGCATGAATTTGTTGTTAGTTATCAGTGATTAGTAAGTTAATTAGCATTGATTAGTCAATAATCTCTCTGCGATTAGTCCGAAACATGTCATGGATGGGTACGCTTTCTTTCTACCGTCCCGCCAAGTCATCGTACAGCTTTTGCAGGTAGGACTGGCCGAGGGGGAGGTTACGGCCGGGGGAGACGCCTTCGTCCAGGGCTATGCGACCGGCTTTGCAATCGTAGATGAGGGCGTTATCGGGAGTGACCAGACCGAAGGCATCGGGCACGGTGAAGAAGGCAAAGTGGGGGGCAGAGGGGTTCAGGAGGTCTTTACTAAAAGTGAACTCACCGTGCGGAATGCCTAATTGTGCCAGCAGGGTGGCGGCAAGGTCGTGCTGAGAACCATACGTTGGGATGCGACGAGGCTGTTTGACGGCACCGCCGATAAAAAGCATGGGTATTTGGTAACGTTCCACCGTCAGGTTTTCTACCTGTTCGGGGTAGGCTCCCAAGTGGTCGGGCACCAGTACGATGAGCGTATTATCCCACTGCGGAAGCTTTTTGAACGCACGAATGAAGTCGCCCAAGCAGTTGTCGGTATAAGAGAAAGCATTCAGCCGGTCGTTTTTCAGGCGACGGTAGGGAACCTCAAAGGGTTCGTGACTGCTACTGGTTTGCAGTACGCGATAGGTGGGCGCATCCTTGGGACTGTATATTTCGGCCTCTTGCTTCAGGTCGTCCAAGAGGTATTGAAAGAGACGATGGTCATAGACTCCCCACTTGCTCTCACGTTCGGCCAAGGGGAAATCGTCCTCAGACACAATCTCATCGAAGCCGGAAGAGCGCAAATAAGAGCGCATGTTGGTGAAGTTGGCATCTCCACCGTAATAATACTTGGTTTGATAGCCTACCTCCTTCAATTTACCTGCTATCGAAGGCAGGGTTTGTGACTTACGAGGATATTTCATGATGCTGTTGGTGGGCTGAGCCGGATAACCGCTGAGCACAGAAACCAAGCCTCGGTCGGTGCGGAAGCTGTTTGCATGGAGATGAGTGAATAAGACTCCCTCCCAACTAAGAGTATCCAGGTTGACTGCCACGTTAGACAGGCCGCCCAACTCGCCCATGAGATGGGAAGAGAAGCTCTCCAATATGACGAACAGTACATTAGGACGATTGGTTGTTAAGAGCGTGTCGACCGGCAACGAAAGCGTGTCTTTCACGGCTGCACCGGCCACGGCAGGGTCAATCAGTGTGCTGAAGAGGCTGTCGGCCTCGGCGGCTTCCAGAAAACGGTACTGATTGGCAAAGTCCTTCTGTTTCAGTGCCGATTCCATCAGATTGAAAGCCGGATTGGTGGCTGCATGATTCAAACGGAGGTTGGAACTGTAATAGACGCGCCCCGTGTTCATGGTTGCCTCACTGAATCCGCCACGAATGGGAATGAACAGCAAGCCGGTAAGCAGAAGCAGCACCGACGAAACCGTCACTCTCGCATAAGGCACTTTCAGCTTCCGGTAGCCTCGCAGCAGCACAACGGCGAAGAGAATGTAGAGCAGCAGTGCGTAGAACAGCATCGCAAGCAGCCCGAGCAACACCATCCAGATGCTTACACTGGCCAGCGCATCTTTGGGAGAAGAGAAGAAGTAGAAGAGTGGCGTGGCATCCAATCGGAAGCCCCAGTAGTCGTACAAACCGATGTCCACCACAAAGATGACGGAGAGCAGAACAGCCATCAGCAGAAAATATCCCTTTCGCACCTGTCTGAGCCAGGAGGCAGTTGTCCAGGCCGAAATCACCAGCAGCAGTCCGGGAAGAGCCGTCAAATAGCCTGCCAGCGAGAAGTCCAGCGGAAGGCCATGATACATTACGCTAAACCAGTCTGCCGGATTGGTTTCGGCATACAGTTTGCAATAAAACAACATGAACAACGGTTTCTGCAACAGGAAAATGCAGACAAACAGGAAGTAGGTTTTGATGAGGTTGATAACTCTTGCTTTCATGAGCGTGTCTTCTTCAGTTTCTGATTAACTTGCGCAAATGTAAAGCTTTTTATCGGGTTTGAGTGCGTAACGGCCTTATTTTCTTACCGCGCGGCAGGAAACAATCGACGCTTTCGGGTGTTATCATTCAAGCAACCAAGCCTGAACAAGCATGAAGATACTTTTTTTACTCGCTACCCTTCCGGCCTGCCTCTCGCTGTCGGAAGTCCTTCCGCAGCTCTATCCGGCGGGTGTGGAAGAAGATGTGCCACACATCCACCTGGATACCTTGTTTATTTATCTCATGTTGCTCGCCTTCATCACGTTTATTACCGTTCGACTGCTTATCCGACGCAAGCGGCAGAAGGTGGCGGAAGAGAAGGTCGATTTCTTTATAAACACGGCCGGAGCACTGCACACACCGCTTGTCGACATCAGCAAGCACCTGAAAGAGATTGCGCAGAGAGAGAATCTCACCAAGTCGGGCCGGCAACACATCGCTCAGGCGCAAGATGCCATCCACCTACTCATCCGACTGAGCAACGAGCTGGTAAATTTTGAGTGGATTGCCCTGCATGCCGACAACGAAGAGGAGCAGGCATTCATCACCAACGTACGCGAGCAGATTGAGTTGCACATTACCGAGCCGACCTTCAACGTAGACACGCTTTGCACACTGCTGAACATGAGTCGCACCAGCTTCTACAACAAAATCAAGGAACTGACCGACAAGGCGCCGGGCGACTACATCCGGCTGGTCAGACTGAAACGGGCGGCTCAGTTGCTGAAGGAGCAACAGCACACCATCACCGAGGTGGCCGAGATGACCGGCTTCAACGACGTGAAGTACTTCCGCGAGGTGTTCAAGAAGCACTTCGGCGTCACCCCCAGAGAGTACGCCAAGTAGCCGGCACAATACTTCTACATTTCCCACTTTTCACACCCGAAAACGGAGGGACAAATTTCACCCTACCGAACCCTCGGGTTGAAGGTCGCCGAGGGTCGAGGCCTAGGTCGCCGAGGGTCGGGCCGAAGGTCGGCGACCTTCAAAAAGCACAAACTTTTCTCCATCCGGCCTTGCTTTCATTTCTTTTGCCTATATTTGCTCCCATAACTATTAAATATAACGCTCATGAAGAAACTATTTTTACTGCTCATGGCCGTGGCACTCTTAGGTAGCGTCACACTCTCGGCCCAGAGCCAACATCCCAAACGCGAGTTTCGCGGGGCATGGATGCCTACCGTAACCAACAACTACAAGGGCATGCCTACCGAAAAAATCAAGCAAAAGATTCTCAACGAACTGGACACACTGCAGATGGCAGGCATCAACGCCGTGCTCTTTCAGGTGCGCCCCGAGGCCGATGCACTTTACCCTTCGGAACTGGAACCCTGGAGCCGCTTCATCAGTGGAGAGCAAGGAAAGGCTCCCGACCCGTATTGGGACCCCACTCAGTTTGTGATTGACGAGTGTCACAAGCGCGGCATGGAGTTTCACGCCTGGATTAACCCCTACCGCGTGAAGGCCAACCTGAAGAACGAACTGGCGCCCACCCACCTCTATTACAAGCATCCCGAATACTTCATCACCTACGGGAACCTGATGCTGTTCAATCCCTCCCTGCAAGAGAGCCGCGACTTCATCTGCAAGGTGGTGGCAGACATGATTAGCCGTTACGACATGGATGCCATTCACATGGACGACTATTTCTACCCCTATCCCGTGGCCGGTGAAGAGTTTCCGGACGAGGCCGACTATCAGCGACTGGGCAAGAAGGATTTTCCCGACAAGGGAGACTGGCGCCGCCACAACGTGAACGTACTTATCAAGCAGATTCACGAAACCGTCCGTTCCGTGAAGCCCTGGGTGAAGTTTGGCGTCTCGCCCTTCGGCGTCTACCGAAATCAGAAGGAGTGGCCGCAAGGCAGCGCGACCAATGCGCTCACAAACTACCACGGCCTCTACGCCGACATCCTGCTGTGGGCTCGTGAGGGTTGGATTGACTACAACGTGCCGCAGCTCTATTGGGAGATTGGTCACCCACGCGCCGACTATCAGGTGCTGACAGAATGGTGGGCAAAGAATGCCGAGGGTCGACCGATGATTATCGGACAGTCGCTCATGAACACCGTCAAGAACAAGGACCCGAAAGACCCCAATCAGGACCAGATGGACATCAAGTTCCGCCTGCAACGTGCCTATCAAACCATCACCGGCAGTTGCCAGTGGCCGGGAGGTGCCCTGACGCGCGACCCGGGTCAGTACTTCACCCGACTGAAGGAAAACTATCACAAGTATCCCGCCCTGATGCCGGTGTTCGACTTCATGGACAACATCGCCCCGGGCAAGGTGCGCAAAGTGAAGAAGGTGTGGACGGAAGATGGGCCGATGCTGTTCTGGACCGCACCCAAGGATAAGGGCGACGAGATGCAACGCGCCGTGCAGTATGTGGTGTACCGCTTCGAGGCCAGCGAGAAGGTGGACATCGAAGACCCCTCGCACATCGTGACCATCACGCGCAATAACTTCTACAAGCTCCCCTACGTGGATGGCAAAACCAAGTATAAGTATGTAATCACCGCGCTGGACCGCCTGCACAACGAATCCAAGTCGGTGAAGAAAAGCGTGAAATTGTAAGGGCAATTAGGAAATGATTTTTTCTTAGAACACAGAGACACGAAGATACAGAGTTATTGAATTAAAGATTAAATTATCCTCTGTGCCTTTGTGCCTCTGTCTTTTATAGTAGACGAACGTCCTACTCCTTGCGTCTGAAAGACGCGGCCTGTAAGGCTATTTTGCCTGCGGCCCCGTCTTTCAGACGTCTTTTTTTTGTGACTTCATGGCCACGGACTTAAAAGTCCGCGGTTATTGAGAGTGCCGACGGCACCCGGTCTTTCAGACCTTCTGCGGAAGCTGTGCCTAAATATATATTTGCTACTCCCGCCATCGGGCCAATCGGCTTGATGTTAAATGACTCTCGTTTGAAGCCAAGACGGCCATCTTGATGTCAAATGACACTCGTTTGAGGCCAAGACGGCCATCTTGATGTCAAATGAGGCTCGTTTGAAGCCAAGACGACCATCTTGATGTCAAATGAGGCTCGTTTGAGGCCAAGACGGCCATCTTAATATCAAACGAGGCTCGTTTGGGGTAAAATCGGTCATCTTGGGCTTAAACAAGGGGCGTTTTAAGGAATTTTTGTAACTTTTTGCCTGAACGAGAAAAATGCTCAGAGCTGCATCTTCCGCTTGTAGTAAGAGTTGGCTGTGTAGAGCACGGCGGCGGGGTTGTGGCCCGTAACGCGGTCTTTGGTGACCAGGGTGGTAACGTAGGCCTCGGAGTAGCGGTAGAAGAGGCTGTCGTGGCCCACGCAGAGGCCGATGACCACATTCAGGTCGGTGCCCTCGCGGTTCAGCAGTCGCGCCTGCAAAATGGGGTTGCACATGGCAGCACCAATCTCCTCACACTGCTTGGGTATGCCCAGCGATGACTTGGCTTTGCCGGCCACCTTGCAGATGACGGCATACGGCTCGAACCCGTTGGCGCGAAGGATGCGGGCAAAGATGCGCGCCTCGTTAACGAGGCCGATGCAGTTGGCAATGCCTATTTTCCGTGCGCCTATCTTCCGGGCAAACTCCATCACCTCTTGCACGCGCGTCCACTGGCAGTAGCCCTCAAATTCCACCTCGGCGGCGGCCACCATGACGTCGTGATTGCGTGCTTCGTCATATCGCTCCAGTGCCCACTGCAGGTCTTCTTCTTTCAGCTGTGCGGTGGGGCAGAACTCGGGGTAAGTGCGGTCTTTGAACTTGCAGTTCTGCGTGCCGCAGTCCACGCAACTATGTTTTTCCATTTTCTATTCTTATTTATGATTTATGCCACACTAACCAACTCTATCTCAAATATCAGCGTGGAGTTTTTAGGTATGCCACTCACGCTCATACTGCCATAGCCCACCTCCGACGGGAGATAGATACGCCACTTGTCACCCACCCGCATCTGAGGTATGGCTATCTGCCAGCCTACAATCAGGTCGTTGAGACGAAAAGCATCGGGAAAGCCCTGACGGGTGTTGTCGTCAAATACCTTTCCGTTGATAAGTGAGCCTTTGTAATAGACAGATACGATGCTGCGAGGGGTGGCTTTCTGCTCACCTTCTCCCTCCTTAAGCACTTCGTACAGAATGCCTTTGGGTAGCCGACGCACCTCCGGACGGTTGGCAACTGTCTGCAAGAAGGCTTGATTCTCTTGTTGGTAAAGTTGTTTTTTATTCATCGGATTGTTTTCTTTCGTGTGTTAAGTATATACGTGTCTGATAGTAGTACACATTCTCTTAATAGAGCAGCAGCCCCGCCACTCCGCAGGCCAGAATCATGGCAATGGGGTTCACCTTGTACTTGCGGGTGCCCACAAAGGCCACCAGGAAGATGATGCAGCTGAGGGTGAAGGAGTAGGCGTCTTCGGTCGGCGATGAGAAGTTCTCCTTGGTCATCAGCACCAGTGCAGCCGATGCCAGCAGTCCCACCACGGCCGGTCGCAGCCCTCGGAAGACGGACTCCACGACGGGGTGCTTCTGATACTTCAGAAAGAAGCGGCTGATGGTCAGCATCAGGATGAACGAGGGTAACATCACGGCAAAGGTGGCCAGCATGGAACCAAACACGCTGCCGGTGGAGGTGAACCCAACGTAGGTGGCACAGTTGATGCCAATGGGGCCTGGCGTCATCTGACTGACGGCCACAATGTCGGTAAACTCTTGCGCGGTAAGCCATCCGTAACGGGTAACGACCTCGCCTTGTATCATGGAGAGCATGGCGTAGCCTCCGCCAAAGCCAAATAGGCCTATCTTGAAAAAGGTGTAAAACAACTGAAGGTAGAGCATCTTTGGGATTTATGATTTTTGATTTCTGATTTCTGATTTAGGATTGGGGCGGGGTTAGGAGGGTCGGCGGAGTCTGCCATAGAGGTAGCCGCCGATGCCGGAAGCAATGATAATCCAAATGGGGGAGAAGCCGAGCAACCAGATGAGTAAGGCCGATACAATGGGTATCCACACATTCGCACGGGTAATCTTGGCCGACTTTGCCATGCTGAACGTGGGGGCGGCAATCAGTGCCACCACAGCCGGACGTATGCCTTTGAATATCTTCTCAACCACCGCATTGTCTTTAAAGTTATGGAAGAAGAGGGCAATGGCGAGGATAATCAGGAACGAGGGCAACACGGTTCCCAACGCTGTGACAATGCTTCCGGGTACGCCCTTCAGCCGATAGCCGATGAAGATGGAAATATTGACCGCCAGAATGCCGGGGGCCGACTGGGAGATTGCAAGCAGGTCGACAAAGTCTTCTCGCCCCAACCAATGACGTTTGTCCACTATTTCGTTCTCAATCAGTGGCACCATGGCATAGCCTCCGCCAATGGTGAAGGCACCTATCTTGAAAAAGATTTTAAATGCTTCGAAGTATATGTTCATCGTTCTCTATTTTAAACAGGTGGCAAAGGTACTGCTTTCTGTCCACCAATCTTTCCAACAACGGCAAAAAAATAATGTTCCCACCGGCAAACGTATCCCATCAAGTTTCGCTACCTTTGCGCCAATGAATAATTAGGTTAGAACAGATGAGCGAAGATAAGTATATATCCATCAAAGGCGCACGCGTCAACAATCTGAAGAACATCGACGTAAAAATCCCTCGCAATCGGCTGGTCGTCATCACCGGCCTATCAGGCTCCGGCAAATCGTCACTGGCATTCGATACGCTTTATGCCGAAGGTCAACGTCGGTATGTGGAAAGCCTGAGCAGCTATGCCCGACAGTTTTTGGGACGCCTGAACAAACCGGAGTGTGACTTCATCCAAGGAATTCCTCCGGCCATTGCCATCGAGCAGAAAGTATCGAGCCGCAACCCTCGCTCCACAGTGGGTACTTCCACAGAAATCTATGAGTATCTGAGGCTGCTCTTTGCACGTGTGGGCAAGACCTTTTCACCCGTAAGCGGACAGGAGGTGAAGAAACATTCGGCCGAAGACATTGTAAACTGCATGCTGGAACAGCCGATAGGCACTCGCTTCACCCTGCTGACGCCCGTACTGCTGCGCGAGGAGAGAAGCCTGGAACAACAGCTACAAATAGACCTGAAGCAGGGTTTCACTCGGGTGGAAGTGAATGGGGAGATTCGGCGTATTGACGATTACCTCCAAGTACTGGCAGCAGGGAACGGGACAGAGGTCGGACGGGACGTCGTCTTCTTGCTTATCGACCGCATGGCCTGTTCTCACGAGCAGGACGTCATCAGTCGCCTGACCGACTCGGCCGAGACGGCAATGTATGAGGGGGACGGCACTTGTCTGCTACGCTTCTATGAGGCCGACGGTAGCACACACCTGCATCGCTTCAGCACGAAGTTCGAGGCCGACGGCATCACGTTCGAGGAACCGACAGACCAAATGTTCTCGTTCAACAACCCGCTGGGTGCCTGTCCGGAGTGCGAAGGCTTCGGGCGCGTCATCGGCATCGACGAGCATCTTGTAATCCCCGACCGCTCCCTGTCTGTGTATGAAGGAGCAGTAGTCTGCTGGCGCGGGGAGGTAATGAGCGAATGGAAGAACATGGTGGTGCGAGGTGCCGAGAAAGCAGGCTTCCCCATCTTCACGCCCTACTACGAGCTGACAGACGAACAACGCCGGATGTTATGGGAAGGGTGCCGCTACTTCGAGGGCATCAATGCCTTCTTCAGAATGGTGCAGGAGAATCAATATAAGATACAATACCGCGTCATGCTGTCACGATACCGAGGAAAGACACTCTGTCCCACGTGCCACGGTACGCGGCTGAAGAAAGAGGCCTCCTTTGTGAAAGTGGGTGGCAAGAGCATCACCGAACTGGTGGAATTACCAATCAGCGAGTTGAAACACTTCTTCGACACCCTTCGTTTGAACGAGCACGATGCAGAGGTGGCACGCCGGTTGCTGACAGAAATCAATAACCGATTGCAGTTCCTGCTGGATGTGGGATTAGGCTATCTGACACTGAACCGTCAGAGCAATACCCTCTCCGGAGGTGAAAGCCAACGCATCAACCTGGCCACATCGCTCGGAAGCAGCCTGGTCGGCTCGCTCTACATTCTCGATGAGCCAAGTATCGGTCTGCATAGTCGCGACACCGACAAGCTCATTAAGGTGCTTCGACAATTACAGCAGTTGGGCAACACGGTAGTCGTTGTTGAACACGATGAAGAGATTATTCGTGCCGCCGATTACATCATCGACATCGGTCCCGAGGCAGGACGACTGGGTGGTGAGGTGGTTTACGCCGGCAATCCTACCGATGAAAACGGGCAGAAGCCGACCAACTCCTACACGCTGAAGTATCTGATGGGAGAAGAGCAGATACCGCTGCCTGCCTGCCGACGTCCGTGGAACAATTACATCGAGTTGAAGGGGGCCAGAGAGAATAATCTGAAAGGTGTAGACGTGCGCTTCCCACTCAACGTCATGACGGTAGTCACCGGCGTCAGCGGATCGGGCAAGTCGACCCTCGTCAGAGAAGTGTTCTACAAGGCACTGAAGCGGGAAGTGGACGTGAATGGCTGCGAGCGTCCGGGCGAGTTCTCAACCATAAGTGGCAGTCTGCGCGACCTCCGATGTGTGGAGTTTGTAGACCAGAATCCCATCGGCAAGTCCACCCGCAGTAATCCCGTCACCTACCTCAAGGCTTATGATGAGATACGAAAACTGTTTGCCGAGCAGCCTCTTGCCAAACAAATGGGCTACACCGCCGGCTACTTCAGCTTCAACAGCGAGGGAGGACGATGTGAGGAGTGCAAGGGAGAGGGCACCATCACCGTCGAGATGCAGTTTATGGCCGACCTCGTGTTGCCCTGCGAGTGCTGCCACGGCAAGCGATACAAGCCCGATACCCTGGAGGTGCGCTTCCAAGGCCAGAGTATCTACGACGTACTGGAAATGACCGTCAACCAGGCCATAGACTTCTTCACCCAACACAAGCAACCGAAGATTGCACGTCGACTGAAACCCCTTCAAGACGTGGGACTGGGCTACGTCAAGCTCGGTCAGTCCTCCTCCACCCTCTCCGGCGGTGAGAACCAGCGTGTCAAGCTTGCCTACTACCTCGGCATCGAGAAGGCTGACCCCACGATGTTTATCTTCGACGAACCCACAACCGGCCTCCACTTCCACGATATCAAGAAGCTGTTAGAGGCCTTCGATGCTCTCATCCGTCGCGGCCATTCCATTGTCATCATCGAACACAATCTGGAGGTGGTGAAATGTGCCGATCACGTCATCGATATGGGACCCGAAGGGGGAGAACGAGGCGGCACAGTGGTGGCACAAGGCACACCGGAAGAGGTGGCACAATGCCCAACGAGTTATACCGGCCAATTCCTCCGCGAAAAGCTGGCCGCAGGCATGGTGATGTAAGGCATCTGCGCATCCCTATATATATAAATAAGGTGTAGGAACCTGATGAGAGCCGAGGCCCCGATGTTACGCAAAGCAGCATCGGGGCCTCGCTGTTTTCGGCACCGTGATGGGGTGTGAAAAGAGACCCGTATGCACCCCGAAATAAGACCCCGTATGTGACCTAAAATGAGACCCCGTATGTCATGCTCAATGAGACACGGGGTCTCATGGTATATGAGACACGGGGTCTCATGATGTATGAGACACGGGGTCTCATGATGCATGAGACACGGGGTCTCATTTGGGCACCCATACGGGGTCTCATCAGCAGCCTCATCGGTGTGCAGAAAGAAAGCCGATAACTGTCTGTGGACTAAAGAGTTATCTCTCCGCTGCCAATACAGAGGCGGGAGGCGGTGTCGTAGATGACACCGAACTGTCCGGGGGCAATGCCCTGCAGGGGTGTGTCGGAAGAGAGGGAATAGGTGCCCTCGGCCTGCGGGGTGAGATGACCGGTGAGGAACTCGGGAGTATGCCGAATCTTAAAGGTGACGGGGATTGGGTCGGACACCTCTGTCCAGGGGTTCTCCGTCAGGAAGTGGAAGCCGGTGAGACTGAGGTGTTGCCCATACTGAAGCGGGGTATCGTAGCCATGGGAGACATAGATGAGATTCTCCCAGACATCCTTCTTTACCACGTACCAGGGACCCCCGCTCAGACCGAGCCCCTTTCGCTGACCCAGCGTGTGGAACCAATAGCCTCGGTGGGTACCCAGGATGCGCCCCGTCTCCCACTCCACAATGTGGCCCGGGCGCTCGCCCAAGTAGTGTCTCACGAATTGGTTGTACGGTATGTTGCCCAGGAAGCAGATGCCTTGGCTGTCGCGCCTGCGTGCCGTGGGTAGCTTGGCTTGGGAGGCCAGTGTGCGCACCTCCTCCTTCAGTAGTCCGCCCAGTGGGAACATCAGTTTCCGGAGTTGCCACTGATAGATTTGTGCCAGGAAGTCGGTCTGGTCTTTCACGGGGTCTTTGGCCGTGGTGAGCCAGGTTTTGTCCTCGATGTCCAGCGTACCGGCATAGTGGCCTGTGGCGATGCGGTCGAACAGGTGTCCGGCCTCTCGGTAGAAGCAGCCGAACTTGATGAGCCGATTACAGAGCACATCGGGGTTAGGCGTCAGTCCCTGGCGTATCTTCTCCAGCATGTAGGCAGTGACGCCCTCCCTATACTCCCGACTGAGGTCGACGGTTTCCAGCGGCAGGCCGTATCGGTGTGCCACGGCTCGACACATCTCTAAGTCCTCCTCCATGCTGCACTGCATGTAGTCGGTCTGCTCATCGGTAATCTGGATGTAGAAAAGAGAGGGGCGATGGCCCTGCTCGCACAGTAGATGCACGACCACGGAGCTATCGACCCCTCCGGACAAAAGAACAGCAATATTCATATCAACACCTATTGAAATCGTTCTTATCCTGAAAGCTATGTCTAAAGTGCTTAGATGCGGTCGAAGGCTTGTGCCAGGTCGGCAAGCAGGTCATCGATATGCTCTGTTCCGATGGAGAGTCGCACCGTGGAGGGTGTGATGTGCTGCTCGGCCAGTTCCTGCTCACTCATCTGGGAGTGGGTGGTGGTATAGGGATGGATGACCAGACTCTTCACATCGGCAACGTTGGCCAGCAGAGAGAAGAGCTGCAGTGAGTCGATGAATCGCCATGCCGCCTCTTGTCCGCCCTTAATCTCGAAGGTGAAGATGCTACCGGCTCCCTGGGGGAAGTACTGACGGTACAACTTGTTGTCAGGATGGGATGGCAGGGCCGGATGGTTCACTTTCGCTACCTTGGGATGATTACTGAGGAACTCTACCACACGCAGGGCATTCTGCACATGTCGCTCCACGCGGAGGGAGAGTGTCTCCAACCCTTGCAGCAGGATGAAGGCATTGAAGGGAGAGAGGGTGGCTCCGGTATCGCGAAGCAGCACGGCACGTATGCGTGTGACAAAGGCTGCCTCTCCGGCCACGTCGGCAAACACGGCACCGTGGTAGCTGGGGTCGGGCTGTGCCAAGGTGGGGAACTTCTCAGGGTAGGCCTTCCAGTTGAAACTACCGCCGTCGACAATGACACCTCCTAGACTGCTGCCATGTCCGCCTATGAACTTGGTGGCACTGTGAACCACGATGTCGGCACCATGCTCCAAGGGACGAAGCAGGTAGGGAGTGGCGAATGTGTTGTCGATAATCAACGGGATGCCATGACGATGAGCCACTGCTGCCACGCCCTCGATGTTCAGCACGTCACTGTTCGGATTACCGAAGGTCTCTGCATAGACGGCCTTGGTGTTGGGAAGAATGGCAGCCTCCAGTGCCTGCAGGTCGTTCACCTTGACGATTGTATTTGTGATTCCCTGGTTAGCCAGCGTGTGAGTTATAAGGTTGAACGACCCTCCGTACAGGTTGTCGGCTGCCACAAGATGGTCGCCTGCCGAGAGGATGTTCTCTAGTGCATAGGTCACTGCCGCCGCGCCGGATGCTACGGCCAGACCGGCTACTCCGCCCTCCAGTGCCGCTACTCGTTGCTCGAATACACCCTGGGTGGAGTTGGTCAGTCGACCATAGATGTTACCTGCATCGCGAAGCCCGAATCGGTCGGCGGCATGCTGGGAGTTGCGGAATACATAGGAAGTGGTCTGATAGATGGGCACGGCACGGGCGTCGGTAGCGGGGTCGGGCTGTTCTTGTCCTACGTGAAGTTGCAGTGTCTCGAAGTGAAGTTTCGTTGTTGCCATAGTTGTTGCATTTATAGTGTTAATACTGATGAGAGGCCACCCTCTCTGTTTATTTCTCTGCGACAAAGGTAGAGGTGACAGCGTTTTCGCACAAGATGTAAGGAAAATAAAGAAAATGTCCCTAACTTTGGCGCGTCTTACAGAATATCTTCCCTGCAAGACCGGTAACAAGACAACTAAAACAGAACATTATTCTTTATGGAGACATTAGACAAAGTAGACCTGCAGATACTACGCACACTGCAGGAGAATGCCCGCCTCACCACCAAGGAGCTGGCGGCACGTGTGAGCCTTAGTTCCACCCCCGTATTCGAAAGGCTCAAGCGACTGGAGAGAGAGGGGTACATCAAGAAGTACATAGCCGTGCTGGACGCCGATAAGCTTAACCAAGGCTTCATCGTCTTCTGCCTAGTGAAGCTGAAGCGGATGAACCGAGAGATAGCGGCCGACTTCTCCCAACGCATCAGCCAGATACCCGAGGTTACGGAGTGCTACAACATCTCGGGCAGTTTCGACTACCTGCTAAAGGTGCGTGCCCCCAACATGAAGTACTATCAGGAGTTCCTCCTCAACGTCCTCGGCACCATCGACAGCCTAGGCTCGCTGGAGAGCACATTCGTGATGGATACGGTGAAGCAACAGTATGGCATTGCCATCTAGATACACCTTATATATATATACGCGCGCGCGAGGGAAGAGAATAGAGAAAGTAAACCAACTTCACCTACCACCTCCCCCTGGCGGGTACTCCTCCTCCCAGGAGGAGGAGAGCCAAGTTACTATCTCTACCCAGTAACGTTGCCTGCCTGGTACTCACCCACAAGACTATCTCAGCTCCCCTCCTTCTGGAAGGAGGGGTGGCACAACGTGACGGGGTGGTAGGTGAAGACATCAAGGAGACCATATCCACCTACCAACTCCCCCTGCGGGTACTCCTCCTCCCAGGAGGAGGAGAGCCAAGTTACTATCTCTACCCAGTAACGTTGCCTGACTGATACTTACCCACAAGACTATCTCTATTTAATAACGTTACCTGACTGGCACATACCCACAAGACTATCTCTATTTAATAACGTTACCTGCCTGGTACTCACCCACAAGACTATCTCTATTTAATAACGTTACCTGACTGGCACATACCCACAAGACTATCTCTATTTAATAACGTTACCTGACTGGTACTTACCCACAAGACTATCTCAGCTCCCCTCCTTCCGGAAGGAGGGGTGGCACAACGTGACGGGGTGGTAGGTGAAGACATCAAGGTGATGAGAAAAATTACAACAGTTTTAGTAGATAAAAAAGACCCTAAAAAGGGGGTAAAAGAGACCCGTGTCTGACCGCTAATGAGACACGGGGTCTCACCACTAATGAGACTAGGGGTCTCATCACTCATGAGACTAGGGGTCTCATGGTATATGAGACTAGGGGTCTCATGATGCATGAGACTAGTAGTCTCATTAGGCATGAGACAGTAGTCTCACTTCAGCGACACCCCGATGTTACTTAGCACTACTCAGTATCAACATCTTACGTAACACCCATAGTCTTGCAATCTGTGACTTCGGAGAGCCGCGTGTGACTTCTCCCCGTCGAAACGAGTGGACTTTCCCTAGTCTGAGGGAATAAAAAAAGAGCACGCCGTCGGTCATCAGACAGTGTACTCTTACGGTAACAGATAGTTACAAATCAGCCTCTCAGACGGGCATAAAAAAAGGCGGGACAGCGGGCATCACACCCCGCTGTCCCGCCTCTGTAGGGGCAGTTTACTGCTTGCCGTCACCCTCGGGGTCACCCCAGTGTTTGCGAGCCATGGACTCCTTCTTTCTGAGCAGGAGCCACAGTACCAGGACAATGAGGTAGGCCACGCCTATGGTGACCCACTTCTCCGTAGTGGATATCTCGGTGTTGCGCGGGAGGAGGTAGGCGGCCGTTGCCGATATGTAGATGAGCAGGGCCAGGGGGAGGGCGGTGGATTTCTTAATGCGTTTCATATCAAGAGAGCGTTATCTGTTTATAACTTGGATGCGGGTTGTGAGCGGTGCTTGCGCTGCCAGGAGGTGAACCATGCGGCCGCAATCATACAGGCCAGGAGACCGATGACGTAGGAGGTGCGCTCCGACAGTCCCAATCCCTCGGGCGCCACGCAGATGTAGGTGGTGCAGACGGTGGTCATCAGCAGGGCAGGCAGGTATGTAATCCAGTAGGGCTTCTTGGTCAGAGCCAGGCAGACGGTAATGGCCCAGAGGGTGAAGACAGAGAGGGTCTGATTGCACCAGGCAAAGTAGCGCCAGATAATCTTGAATCCCTCTGCATCGCTCAGACTGTACACGAGGACAGCGATGGTGAGAGCAAAGATGGGAATGCAGATGAGTAACCGCTTCTTGACGCTCTTCTGTTCGATGTGTAGGAAGTCGGCAGCTATCAGTCTGGCTGAGCGCAAGGCCGTATCGCCACTGGTGATGGGAGCGGCTACAATGCCCAGGATGGCCAGTACTCCACCCACTGCACCGAGCCAGTCTTTCGATATCTGTGTGGCTACCATGGCACCTGAGTAGGCACGCCCGGTGGCTTCATCGACGATGCCGTTCTCGTGGAAGAAGTAAGTCGCTGCTGCCGCCCATATCAAGGCCACGATGCCTTCGGTAATCATAGCCCCGTAGAAGACGGGTCGGCAATGCTTCTCTTTCGTCATGCAACGCGCCATCAAGGGCGACTGTGTGGCATGGAAGCCACTGATGGCTCCACAGGCAATGGAGATGAACATCATCGGGAAGATAGGGTTCTTCTCATACTTCGTTCCGAAGCCATTCCACATCTCGGGCAGGTCGGGGCTCTTAACGTAGAGCATCACCAGGATACCCACCGCCATGAAGAGCAGTGCCGCCGCGAAGAGAGGATAGACCTTACCGATAATCTTATCGACAGGGAGCAAGGTGGCAAGGACGTAGTAAAGGAATATCACCACAATCCAGAACATCGCGTCCAGATAGTCAGGCGTCATACCGGCCAACAACTCGGCAGGCCCGCTTACGAAGACGGCTCCCACCAGTATCATCAGTATCATGGTAAAGATGCAGGAGATGGTCTTAGTCCGCTGTCCCAAGTATCGTCCGATAATCTCCGGCAGACTCTCCCCATCGTGACGAATGGACAAGGTACCCGAGAAGAAGTCGTGCACCGCCCCCGCGAAGATGGTACCCAGCACAATCCATAGATACGAGGCCGTACCAAACTGTGCACCCATGATAGCCCCGAAGATGGGACCCAGGCCGGCAATATTAAGAAACTGTATCATGAATATCTTCCACGTTGGCATCGGGATATAGTCCACACCATCCGTGCGAGTAAGGGCGGGAGTCTTGCGGTCATCGGGGCCAAACACCCTCTCCACAAACCGTCCATAAAGGAAATAGCCCGCTACTAAAGCAAGCAGGCAGAGCGTAAATGTAACCATAGTGACAAAGTTTTAAGATTTAAAGGCACAAAGGTATACATTTTATGCAGAAAACGAGACAAGAAAACTACTCAAGGAGGCAACTAGCGAGAAAATTTCAAGTAGTTCAGCGTTATAGCATAGCCGCACACTTGCGTATCTGTGCCAAGCGCTCCATCAGACTTTTGTCATTCTTGGCCATATACATATTATACTTCATCTGAAGACGCATCAGTGAATCGGCAGGAATGTCAAGAGCCGCCTCAAACATCATGGCAGTGGTAGTAGTCAGCGTGCGGCGACCATTCAATAAATCGTTTAGTACCTTGTACGACAATCCCATCTGTTCCGCCAGTTGCTTCTGCGGAATCTTGCGATATTCTACTTCATCCTTCAACACTTCTCCCGGATGTGTCGGAGTGTATCCTTGTCTTACGTTTGTCATACTTTCCTTTTTATTTATAATGGTTCGACAATTCAATGATACTGCATACGGTAACAACAATTTCCGAAGCAATTTTCTTTGTACTGAATTCTATCCGATATTGATCATTCACTCTGACTGATTCCAACCCGGCCTTGTTTCCTGACAATACTTCATAATTTAGTGAGTGGAAACGATAGAGATCTTCCACCCTTCCTACTGATTCCAACAAATCTATCGTCTTGCGATATTTAGCCACAACGGGAGGTTGGAAACGATGTTTCTTATCAGACGTCTTTCCGGTCAGGTATAATTCCTCCATGTATTTCTTTTCAAAGACTATTTCCATTTCTTCGTTGTTGTTTCACGCTTCAAAGGTATGAAGTATTATTTACTCCACAAAATATGTGGACTATTTATCGCTACCTCTTAAGTACTTTTCCACCTCTATTATGCAATTTCCACAAAAACTTATTACTTTTGCAAGCGGATAGAGGCAATTCTGTCCAAAGACATTTTAGAATACAGAAGCGTTGTGCTTATCTTGTAAATCGAGAACCTAGGAAATTCACGAACTACATACAAAGAAAGCATGGTGGTTCTCACGCATATAGCGTGGGCTGCTATTTCCACATTTGTATGTAGAGGTTTTCCTAGGACCTTCGATTTAAGACGTGGCATACAGTTCCACACTTCTCTTTTTAAATTACAAACAGTCCCAAAGGAACTGAAAGGACAAACAAACAGTAGTATGAGAAGAAAAGTATGGAGCATCCTCATGATGCTGACTATTGCCACCACTGTGTGGGCACAGCAGAAACCCAAATGGGCGGAAGAGGTAGACAAGTTGCAAGTGGAAATCAATGAAAGCCGCAAGCAAAAACAGTGGAGCAAGTTGTCTGACTGCATGGCTAAGCAGGAGCAAGTATTCTATAGTCATCCCGAAGAGGAACGCATCAAGCATATCGGAATAAGCGAATTAAGCTCTAACTTCTATTACAACCTGGCCTGTTACTCCTCGCTGGCAGGCAAAGTGTCACGGGCACTGAAAGCCTTTGAGAAATATACTCAGATGGCAGTCAACAAGGAAACGGAAGTCAACTTCATCCATATACAGAGTGATACCGACCTAGACCCCATCCGCAACACCAAACGCTTCAAGGTGTGTCTGGAGAAACTACGCCCGCTGGGTGATCAGATACAGAAACTGAAAGATGCCTCCGGCTACCAGAAAGGTTCCGCTCCCGAGTCTCTGCGCTTCCGCTACATGGAACCGAATGACTCTAACCTGGTAATGCTCCGTCAGCACTACAACCTGGACAGTATAGCCGGTGCGGGCGATGAACTCTCCAAAATCAAGAACCTGCTACACTGGGTACACGAAACGGTACGTCATGACGGAAGCTCCTCCAACCCCCAAGTAAAGAATACCCGCGCCATGATTGAACTCTGCCGGAAGGAGAACAGGGGTGTAAACTGCCGCATGATGGCACAGATGCTGGCGGAAGTCTATCTGGCTATGGGATTCAAGGCTCGCTTCGTCACCTGTATGCCGCGCGACTTCATCAACGACTGCCACGTCATCACCACCGTCTACAGCTGCACCCTGAACAAATGGTTGTGGGTAGACCCCACCTTCGACGCCTACGTTACCGACGAAAACGGCACTATGCTCTCCATTGCAGAAGTGCGTACCCGTCTGCGCAAAGGCCAGGAAGTACGTCTGAACGATTACGCCAACTGGAACCACCAAAGCAAGCAGACCAAGGAACACTACATTGATTACTACATGGCCAAGAACCTCTACTACATAGCCTGCATGGAGGAGAGCCGCTTCAATGCCGAGACTTGGGAAAAGGGGCGCAACTACCGCTACTTCATCCTCATGCCATACAAGGAAGTGGATAAAGAGATTGTGGGGATAGGAAGAGAATACATCCGCTTTACCGATGCTGATTGGTTCTGGCAATCGCCATATGAGAAGTAGAGATAGCAACTTCTTATTCCTGAGAATGAACAAAAAGAATACACATTTGTAGTAATTGTTCATACAGATTATTACCATGTAGCGGATGATATTTTCCTGTACTATATCGTTTGAATAGATTTTTATCTATCTTTGTCACGTTGTAGAACGATTGCTAATGACTTATGGATTCGAAAACATTGAACTTCACTATCTTTTGCATAGGTAGCGTGGCTGACTATCTAAAAATGAATGCACGCGATGTCTACCATCGTTTAAATGATTCCGGTATAATAACCCATTATATCGTGCCATGCTATGACGTATTACATTCTTTTTCCAAAGAATACATTGTAGAAGATTTGGTTTCCTACATGAAGAAGAAAGGAGTATTGGCATGATTCTTTATCATACATCCAACATAGTCGTTTCTCATCCCGATATAGAACATTCTCGTAACCATCTTGATTTCGGGAAAGGTTTCTATCTCACCGTATTGAAAGAACAAGCAGAAAAATATGGGCAGCGGTTTTTGCGTAAAGGAGAAGAAGCCTATTTGAATGTCTATGAGCTGGATGCAGATTTAGATAACTTTACTCGTATCTCTTTTGAATCATACAATGGAGAGTGGCTAGATTATATAACTGCTTGCCGCAAAGGACAGTCGCATCCTATATATGATATTGTAGAAGGAGGTATAGCAGATGATCAAGTTTTCGATACTATTGACCTCTATTTCTCAGGAATTTATAATAGGGAGCAAGCCTTAGACCAACTACGTTATAAACATCCCAACCATCAACTATGCATCAGTAACCAACTGCTATTGGATAAACACCTGCATTTTGTGGAATCCATTAAACTTTAGAGTTATGCAAGCTAATAAGATTATCCTCCAACATAAATATGCCCGCATAGTCAGCCTCTTTGCAGAGCATATGGGTATCTCCTATGAACAAGCTCTCGGGATGTTCTACGATTCCAAGACTTATGAACTCATCAGTGAAGGCATTGCAGACCTACATTGCATGAGTGATGAGTATCTGGTAGATGAATTGCTTTTAGAATATAACAAAAGAGACGCCACCTCGTGACGTCTCTTTTATTTTATTAGGTATAAATTATTTCACCTTGTCTACTGCCTCGCAAATCTCGGCGAAGATATCCTCCAGTTTGCCGAAGCCGTTGATATGCTGGTACTTGCCGTCTTGCTTATACCAGTCAATCAGGGGAGCCGTTTGATTGTGGTAAACAACCAGACGCTTCTTGATGTTCTCTTCGTTTTCATCTGCCCGACCGCTTTCTTGTCCGCGCTTGATAAGACGAGCAATCAATTCCTCTTCGGGCACATCAAGGTCAAGCATGATGCTTACTTCCTGTCCGCGTTCGGCCAACACCTTTTTCAGTGCTTCTGCCTGCGGAATGGTGCGGGGGAATCCGTCGAAGATGACGCCCTTGCTATCCACAAAGCTATCCAGCACGCCGGCCAGAATGTTAATCATCAGTTCGTCGGGAATCAGCTGACCGTAGTCAATGTAGCTCTGTGCTGTCTTTCCCAGCTCCGTACCTTTTTTAATCTCTGCGCGCAGTACCTCCCCTGTTGAGATATGGTTGATACCGTACTTTTCTACAATCTTTTCACTCTGTGTACCCTTTCCTGAGCCGGGTCCACCAAAAATCACAATGTTTAGCATTTCATTCTAGTTATAAACCGCAAGTAGCACACTATGGGTCACGGTGTGGCAACTTGCCCTATTCAACTTGTATTTACCTATTCTTCGTCGTTACCCTGCCGGTTTCAGAAGAAGTCCGGTTCTTGTCTTCACCAGTCAGAAGCACATTCCGGCCGCTTCTCAATCCACAACGGTATAGATGTCTTTATAGTTTCGGCCCTGGTGGTCATAGTCCAGTCCATAGCCTACAATAAAGTCGTTGGGGATATTCATAGCCACATACTCGATGTTCAAAGGCACCTGCAGTTTTTCCGGTTTCACCAACAGAGAGGCAATATGAATTTCACTCGGGCTTCTGGTTCCCAACGTTTCCAGCAGACGTTGCATAGTGAGGCCTGTTTCCACAATGTCCTCCACAATAACGATGCAGCGACCGGTCAGGTCTTCATTGATACCAATCACCTCGGTAATCTTTCCCGTAGACGCAATGCCCTGATAAGAGGCCAGCTTCACAAACGAAATTTCGCAAGGAATGGTGATACGCTTCATCAAATCGGCAGTAAACATGAACGAACCGTTCAAGATGCTAAGAAAGATAGGATTCTTTCCCGCCAAGTCACGATTGATTTCCTCGGCCACTCTGCTCACCTCTTTCAAGATGTCTTCCTCTCTGATTGAGATCGTAAACGTCTTGTCTTTAATCTGTATGTTACTCATAGTAGGGTTATTTATTGAAAAATTGTCGCAAAATTAACAAAATAATTCCACTTGAAACCTTTTTGCATCTATTTTTTGTGCGAATAGAAAGAAAATGCCTTTCCAGCCTTATTCTGCCTCTACCGGCAAGCCGATGCTGTTAGAAACTTCCGCTTCATCAGCCGAGCGCAAGGTCACGTAAGTCATCAGTTCATCCTTGCTCCATCCCTTAGGCAGTTTCAAGTCGGCCTTACCGTCGGCACGTTTGGCTACATCCAGCTGAAAGAGAGAGGTTCTCTTCTGCAGATTATAGACTACCAACAGCACCTTATCGTCACTTTCAGCATTACCTACCCCACTATTATCTATCCACGAGAAGTTCAGCTTGTCCCCAATTCGAAGCACTTCTGCCTTTTCTACCCCATTCAAGAAACCTATTGAGAGCATCACACGCTGCAAATCGATGCAGGGTTCTCCTGCCCCGTTTTCCGTCATACAACGTTTCATCAGGTAGGAAGTAGCCGCGTTGTAAGCACTTCGCCCTTGAGCATAATTCTTATAGCCTATGTGGATAAAAGGCATCAACGGCTTCAGAAACTCTATTACCAGCACTACTTTCCGACGCTGTTTCAACTGCTTGGGGGTGCGGGCATCGTTTATGCGGGCTGCCTGTACCCGAATCAAATTTTTACCATTGCGGCGAAAGCCTACTAAATTACCTACTTTACCGCTGACACCACCTAAAAGTCCATCATTAACTGTTCCCATAACTCCTCATTTTTAATGTTTATAAAATCTATATGTTTTCTCGGTCCCAAAGATATACCTTTTCCGTAACATATTCAATATTGCTTCGATTTTTCTTCGGAATTTCCTTGATATTCCAGGTATTTATCAAAGAAATATCGAAGCAGTATTAAAGGTGTAACAAAGAAATATGGGAGGAGGTAGGGGGAAGATAGGGAGCAGATAGCCGGCAGAAGCACTGTTTATAAGGACAGAGGGAGGGAAGGGAAAGAGAAGTGCTTATTTATCCTTCACTTTTTGTTTTCAGCAGGCTTTCCGTTACCTTTGTGCAGCCAAAAGGCAGCAATAAAATCAAAACAGCATCTGAAACATGAAGATACTTCCCACTTCCCTTATCAAAGAGTTGGATGCACTGACCATCCAAGAAGAGCCCATCGCCTCCATTGAGCTGATGGAGCGGGCGGCTATGGCACTGACTGAGGCCATTTGCAGTCGATACCCCCATCCGGAGCAACCCTTTATCCTGTTTGCCGGGCCGGGAAACAATGGCGGTGACGCTCTGGCTGTAGCCCGTCTGATGGCTGACCGGGGCTATCGACCGGAGGTATTTCTGTTCAATCCCAAGGGGAAATTGTCGGACGACTGTGCCACCAATCGGGAACGCTTGTTGGAAGAGGGAAGAGTAACACTGCACGAGGTAAACACACAGTTTGTCCCACCCCGACTGACAGCAGAGACGGTAGTGGTGGACGGGCTGTTTGGCAGCGGCCTGAACAAGCCTCTTTCCGGAGGGTTTGCCGCCGTGGTGCGCTTCATCAACACCTCGCCGGCAACGGTCATTTCCATCGACATGCCTTCCGGACTGATGGGGGAAGACAACAGCTTCAATCAGCCCCAGCACATCATCCGGGCAGACCTCACCCTGAGCCTGCAGTTGCCAAAGCTGGCCTTCCTGCTGCCGGAAAACGAGACTTATGTGGGAGAATGGCAGTTGCTAGACATCGGACTGAGCAAGAAGGGTTTAGAGACATTGCAAACAGCCTATCAGTTGAGCGAGAGCAGCTACTTCAAAGGGCTGTTTCCTCGTCGGAACAAGTTTGCGCATAAAGGAGATTTCGGGCGGGCACTGCTTATTGCCGGCAGTGAGGGCATGGCCGGAGCGGCAGTACTGGCAGCTCGAGCCTGCCTGCGTTGCGGGGTGGGACTACTCACTACACACGTGCCTTTCTGCAACAATTTCATTCAGCAGACATCGGTTCCGGAGGCAATGACTGACATCGATGCCCACGAAAGGTTCTTCAGTGAGGCCGTGGACAGCGACCGCTACCGAGCTGTTGCCATCGGGCCGGGACTGGGTACGGCTCGCCTTACCGAGCAGGCCGTGCTGGAGCAGATTGGAACAACTCTCTGCCCCATGGTGATTGATGCCGATGCACTCAACCTGCTGGCCGGACATAGCGAGCTGTTGCAGCAACTTCCCAAAGGCAGCATACTGACTCCCCACCCCGGAGAGTTGGAGCGACTGGTTGGTAAGTGTACCGACGGCTATGAACGTCTGCAGCGGGCACGAGCATTGGCTGAGGAGAGCAAGGCGGTAGTGGTACTGAAAGGAGCCTACAGTGCTGTGATTGCTCCGGACGGCAACGTCTGGTTCAATCCCTCGGGAAATCCAGGAATGGCCACCGGAGGAAGTGGAGATGTGCTGACAGGCATCTTGCTTGCCCTGCTGGCACAAGGCATGGAGAGCCTCACAGCCGCCCGTCTGGGTGTCTATCTGCATGGTGTGGCAGGCGACCTGGCAGCCCAATCGGTAGGAGAGACGAGCCTGATTGCCGGAGACCTCATCCGCATTCTGCCGGAGGCAATCAGCAGTATCAAATAGAACTCAATTCCGGCGGGTAGTGATGTGGAAGCAGCCCTGCTTCAGTTCATATTTAATATAGCAGCGATCGTCCTGGCGCAAGTCACGCAACACCTCGCTGAGCACCAGCTTCAGGGTGTCGGCCGAGACGCTTTGTTGCGGGCGACCATCTACCTCTTCCACCTTATCAAAGCGTTTCCAAGAGATGTCAAAGGTGGTACCATAGCGATGCACACTGTTGGCACTGGCGTTGATGTTGGTACGTCGCAAGCGCTTCACGTCGGCCTCGGTACGCAGCACTGAGGTGACAATGATGCGGTTCGGGTTCAAACCTTTGTTGGCCAGGGAGTCCAGAAAGTTGCGACCTATATCCTCCAGCAGGGAGGCAGCACCGGGAATCAGGTAGGGTATGGAGTGTGTCAGAGAGTCGACACTGTAATACTCGTTGTCTTCAATCAGGGTAAGTTTCTTCTTCAGATGTTCAGCCTCATCGCGGTCTTTCACGGAGGGGACACCAATGGCCTGTGCAACCTCCAGATGCCGGTCATTCAAATCGCCAAAAGAGCGTTTGTAACTCACCACACCCCGAATGTTGTGAGGCTGGTTCATGCGCATGGATTTATCGCGACAGCCGGCAAAAGCCGTGGAGAAGAGTAGAATAAGTAAAAGAAGTGTGTATTTCATATTCATTTGCTTGATAGACTTTGCAAAGGTAAAAGAAATGGGTAGCAGAAGCAAATTGTGTCGGGACAAATTCTTCTACGAGCAAGAATATGCAGTCTGGAGTAGTCTATCTTTCCACATATTAAATTCACGTTAGTTCATATCTGACACACGTTTTTTTGATTTAACTTTGGCATTGTTTGGTAACAATTTGAATAAGTTACATTTACTTCAAGATTAACCTTTACAAATATAAAGAATGCCTTGTTAGGGTAAGTTTTAAATAGGTCTTAACCATTTAATACACTCAAATATTAAAAATTAGAGACATTTTTAAATGAAAAAGCCGTGAGGCATCGGCCTTATTTTTCATCTTCCACTGTAGTATCTCGCAGATTTTATCTAAATTTGTAAAAAATATAGCTCACGAAGAACGTCCTTTTACTAAATAGTTCCTATATTTGCGATTGCTATCAGATGATAGCGGACATATTTAGGAAAGCGTTTAGCTTTTTCCATAATGGTGAATCTGGACAATTCATTTAATGTGTGGAACAAAGTAAGGACGTTCTTCCTTTGGTGTTGTATATATGAATTATGCATATACATCCAAAGGTGTGAGCTGTTTCTTTTTCATCTACACATTAAGGCAAGTCCAGAGCCTACCATTATAGATTAAAAGTTATAGGCTCACACTTTTCTTTTTATGCCTTTGTTACATTCTTAATTACCATTTTGGGCCGAATGGATTTATTCGTTATGAAAAAGTTTATTCTATTATTTGCTTTATTGGTAAGCAGTATGATTACCTTTGCTTTTGAAACGAGCTCAAACTTTGGTTTTGTGGAGCAATCCACTGCCGAAGGTTATCAGCAGTATGTAGGAAAGAGTTTTTTTATTCGCCAAGCCTTTGGCAAATTAGAAACTTGGGAAAAATCAGGCTTCAAATTTAATGAAGATTTTGAAGGTAAAGTTTACACAATTAGCAAGATAACAGTAAAAGATGTAACCGTAAATGGCAAGCCAAACAAAGAGATTACAATTGTCGCAATAGCAAACGATGCAAAGAAGAAAATTAAATTCAAAGCATACGAAGAAGTTTCTGTAAAGTATAGCATTTGGAGCGGCATAAAACAATGGCCTCTTATTGCGTATATGCCAATCGTCTTTACAGAGCCATTCGAAGACTTTAAAAATAAGCATATAGGAGAAACCATTAAGCACGATATGGTAAAAGACCAATATGAAGTTATTG
>JAGATY010000025.1 GCA_017621035.1 Bacteroides sp.
AGAAAAGGCGTGCTACAGTGTTATCTGAGAAGGATTTAGAAAATGTGTCTACTTTTGAAAACGAGAATGAGGTAAATATGTAGAAAATGTCTACTTTTGTAAAATCAAATCAGACAAATATATCGCGATTGTCTACTTTGGGAAATTATGTTTAACTAAAATTATTTTTAGTGTCTACTTTTTGAGGCTGGTACAAGGGCACTTGATGAAATCTAATGAAATTTTCCAAATAGTGCAGTTTAGAGGGTGAAAAACTTTCCAAATAGTGTAGTTTAGAATACTGAAAACTTTCCAGATAGTGCAGTTTGTGGTGAAATAATGTACGTATATTCATCAAAATGAGTATCTTTGCTGCGTAAAGCAAAATAACAGGTATGGATGTTAATTTAGAACGTATATTAAGGGACCAACGTGAGGAGTTGCTGAATACAGATTATTCCCAATTCATAACCAGATGTGAGGAAAGTCAAATAGATCTTGATAGCCACCTCGCCCAAATAGTTATCGGGGTACGACGCTGTGGAAAATCCACTATATGTCAGAAGGTATTGGTTGAAAGTAAGATTCATTTTGCGTATGTAAACTTTGACGATGAAGAATTGGCCTCTTTGCAAGTAGGAGATTTGAATGATGTCATACAGACTCTTTACCGTATCTATGGTTCATTCACACATCTTTTCATGGATGAAATACAAAATGTCCCCAAGTGGCATTTGTTTGTCAATCGTTTGTTGCGTCAAGGTATTCATATTGTACTCACAGGTAGCAATGCTAATCTGTTAAGCGGAGAGTTGGCTACCCATCTTACCGGGCGTTATAATGAGATTCATCTCTATCCGTTCTCCTTTAGAGAGTATTGTATGGCAAAAAAGATTGATACTCATGCTTTGACAACAAAATCAGCAGGTCTTCTCATGAACGCCCTTGATTCTTATTTGCAGCAAGGAGGTTTCCCTGAAACCCTATCCATGGCTCGCCATGATAAATATATAGCTTCACTTCTGGCAGCCGTCATTGCTAAAGACATTTGCCAACGATACAAGGTACGTTATAAGAAAACGTTGCAACAGCTGGTCAATGGACTTTTGGACCGCTTCTGTCAAGAGGTATCTTATGGAGACTTACAAGAAGCCTATCAGTTAGGAACCATTCATACGACCAAAAACTATGTATCCTATTTGGAGAATGCTTATCTGCTCCGTCTTGTACCTCGTTACTCTTTCAAGAGTATCGAACGGCAAACTATGCGCAAGGCTTATTGCATTGACAATGCATTCATAACCAATCATGAAGATGCCTTGCAAACCGAAAACCTGGGATGGAGACTTGAAAATGTAGTTGCTATAGAACTCTTTCGCAGAATGGAGAATGAGCTGCAGCAATTATATTACCTTCGTCAGCACAAGAGCTATGAGGTGGATTTTGCCCTTGTTGAGAGGAATAAAGTTCTTCAACTTATCCAGGTTACATACGACTTTAATCAGCCCAAAACCAAACTTTATAATCGTGAGATAGGTGGCCTACTGAAAGGCTCTGCAGCCACCGGATGTACCAACTTGACCTTGATTATGATGTCCGGTGAAGAAGGTGATGTTGAAATAGATGGACTGATTATTCACAAAGTATTAGCTGTCCATTGGCTTGTTGAGAAATGACAAGAAAATCAAAACAGACTCAATGTCTGCGTTGTTCAAGATTATCATTATCTTTGCACCAAAGATTCTAAAATGATTGTGTCAAATTGATAAATTAGAGGAGATTTTTTATGAGTACAGTTTATGTCTTTTTTGCCGATGGCTTTGAAGAAGTGGAAGCTTTTACTCCGGTGGATGTATTGCGCCGTGCCGGTTTGGAAGTAGTGATGGTTAGTGTAACTCCGGATGAGATTGTGACAGGTGCACATGGCGTGCCGGTGTTATGTGATAAGAATATTGTAAACTGTGACTTCTTTGATGCTGCCATGTTGGTGCTTCCCGGCGGTATGCCCGGGGCTGCAACATTGGGTGAGTGTGAAGACCTTTGTAGAGTGGTTACCCGCTTTGCAGAACAGCAGAAACCTGTTGCAGCTATCTGTGCTGCCCCGATGGTGTTGGGTAAGTTGGGCCTCCTGAAAGGCAAGAAAGCTACTTGCTATCCCGGCTTTGAACAGTTCTTGGACGGTGCAGAGTACACAGCTGCACTGGTAGAGAAAGACGGTAATCTCATTACCGGCAAAGGCCCCGGTGCGGCAATGGATTTTGCCATGGCACTGGTAGAGCTTCTGAAAGGAGAAGAGAAGGTAGCTGAGCTGAAGGCTGCCATGATGATAGAGAAATAATCGTTCCGAAATGGTGAAGTATGTGTTGATTGTGGCCGGTGGCAAAGGCTTGCGTATGGGTACGGAGCTTCCCAAACAGTTTCTTCCGATAGGAGGGAAACCGGTACTGATGCGTACGCTGGAGGCTTTCTATGCTTACGACCCTACGCTTAAAATCATATTGGTGCTTCCGGTCACTCAACAGGCTTATTGGAAAGAACTTTGCCGACACCACAATTTTACCCTGTCGCATGAGGTTGCCAATGGCGGAGAGACTCGCTTCCACTCTGTAAAGAATGGACTGGCTTATGTAACAGAGCCGGGGTTGGTGGGGGTACACGATGGTGTGCGTCCTTTTGTCTCACAAGAGGTGATTACTCGCTGTTATGAGCAGGCTGCCGATAAGAAAGCAGTAGTGCCGGTGGTGGGCGTGGTGGAAACTGTCCGCCATTTGGAAGGAGAGAAGAGCGTTACCGTGAACCGTGATGCCTACAAGCTGGTGCAAACCCCGCAAGTGTTTGATGCAGAACTGCTGAAGAGGGCTTACGAGCAGCCTTATACTCCTGCCTTTACAGATGATGCTTCGGTAGTGGAAGCCTTGGGCATTTCGGTAACCTTGGTGGAGGGTAACCGAGAGAATATCAAGATTACTACACCGTTCGACTTGAAGATTGCGGCAGCACTACTGGAGCCATGTTCGATTTAATCACTCGTGACATAAAGTACCTGCCCGGTGTCGGGCCACAACGAGCGGCAGTTCTAAACAAAGAGCTGAATATTCATTCGTTGCACGACCTCCTTTACTATTTTCCTTATAAATATGTTGACCGTAGCCGCATCTATTACATTCGTGAGATAGATGGGACGATGCCTTATATTCAGTTGAAGGGTGAAATCCTGAGCTTTGAGTCGGTAGGTGAGGGCAGACAGCGCCGGCTGGTTGCACACTTTTCCGACGGTACGGGTGTGGTAGACCTGGTTTGGTTTCAAGGCATTAAGTACTTGCTTGGCAAATATAAACTGCATCAAGAGTATATTGTGTTTGGTAAACCGACCCTTTTTAACGGACGTTTCAATATAGCCCATCCCGATGTAGATTCCCTGTCGGAACAAAAACCGGCCTCTATGGGGTTGCAGCCCTACTACAATACGACCGAGAAGATGAAGCGCTCCTCACTCAACTCCCGCGCATTGGAGAAGATGATGGTCACCTTGCTACAACAACTGAAAGAGCCGCTGGAGGAGACGCTCACTCCGGCCATTCTTGCTCAGCATCACCTGATGCCACTGACCGAGGCACTTCGCAATATCCATTTTCCAGCCAGTGCAGAGTTGTTGCGCAAGGCACAGTATCGGTTGAAGTTTGAGGAACTTTTCTACGTGCAACTCAACATTCTTCGCTACACCAAAGACCGGCAATGTAAGTACCGAGGCTACGTCTTCAGCCGAGTGGGAGAGATATTCAATACTTTCTACAATCAGAATCTTCCTTTCCAACTGACCAATGCACAGAAAAGAGTGCTGAAAGAGATTCGGCGTGACCTGGGTTCAGGTCGACAGATGAACCGCTTGCTGCAGGGTGATGTGGGCAGTGGTAAGACATTGGTGGCTCTGATGAGTATGCTGATGGCTTTGGATAACAATTTCCAGGCTTGCATGATGGCTCCCACAGAGATTCTGGCTCATCAGCATTATGAAACCATCAAGGAATTTCTCTATGGAATGAATGTGCGGGTGGAACTGCTTACCGGTTCTGTTAAGGGGAAACGTCGGGAAGCCATCCTGAAAGGATTGCTGACGGGAGAAGTGCAGATACTGATTGGCACGCATGCCGTGATAGAAGATACCGTGAACTTTGCCTCACTGGGCTTGGTGGTGATTGATGAACAGCACCGTTTTGGCGTGGCACAGCGGGCACGGTTGTGGCAGAAGAGTGTGCAGCCTCCTCATATCCTGGTAATGACGGCAACCCCCATACCACGTACCCTTGCCATGACGCTGTACGGCGACTTGGATGTGTCGGTAATTGATGAACTGCCTCCCGGACGGAAGCCTATAGCCACCATCCATCAGTTTGACAACCGCCGTGAAAGCCTCTATCAATCTTTGCGTCGGCAAATCAATGAGGGGCGTCAGGTCTATATTGTCTACCCGTTGATAAAGGAGAGTGAGAAGATTGATTTGAAGAATCTGGAAGAGGGCTATCAGCATGTCTGTGAGGCTTTTCCCGATTGCCTGGTTTGTAAGGTGCATGGGCAAATGAAACCGGCAGAAAAGGATGCACAAATGCAACTGTTTGTTTCCGGTGAAGCACAGATAATGGTGGCTACCACCGTTATTGAGGTGGGCGTCAATGTCCCCAATGCCTCCGTGATGGTTATTGAGAATGCCGAGCGCTTCGGCCTCTCTCAACTGCATCAGTTACGCGGACGGGTGGGACGAGGTGCCGAGCAGTCCTATTGCATCCTGGTGACTGATTACAAACTGGCGGAAGATACGCGTAAACGCTTGGAAATCATGGTGCGCACTAACGATGGCTTTGAAATTGCGGAGGCCGACTTGAAGTTGCGCGGACCGGGCGATTTAGAAGGCACCCAGCAGAGTGGTGTGGCTTTTGACCTCAAGATTGCAGACATTGCTCGCGACGGTCAACTGCTTCAATATGTCCGTGAAGTGGCTCAGACCATTGTGGATGCCGACCCAACCGGCTCCTTGCCCGAGAATGAATTGCTTTGGCGCCAGCTGAAGCGTATGCGTAAAGATAATGTAAATTGGGCGGCAATTAGCTAATTCTATAAACCGTTGATTATCAGCGTTTGCTCCACACTTGTGTGGAGCGCGGTGGCCACTTGTGTGGAGCACGCTCCGCACTTGTGTGGAATACACTCCTTACAAGTGTGGAGTAAACGCCGGTGCTGTACCCACTTTTTGCAGGTTTTGTACACCTCTCTTTTCTTGCTTGCGTGCTCTCCAAACGCTATGTGTCCGCATAAAACATGTTGTAAAACATATATTTACTTAACTCATTGTTAATCAGTTGTTATTGTATGCTTTTTCTTCTCTTTAAAGAGGTGGTAGTATTAAAAATAGCTAATAAGGGGGCTGTTTTGTCATTGGGAAATAGTACTTTTGTGGGAAATTTATGCAGAAACGGATGATGTTCTCTTAAGATGGCTTGACTTTAGGCGTCAGGTCGGTGAGGAATATCATTAGAATACAGATTAAAAGATGAGTTTGAATTGGATTAAAATCATACTACTGACTGTAGTTGTGGCGATGGGGCAAGAAGTTGTGGCCCAAGACCTTATTGCACGTCAGGCTCCCGTTGACAGAAAGCTGAAGAGTGTGGACTCGTTGGCTTTGCAAAAGCAGATTCGTGCAGAGCAGTCCCTCTACCCCGGCTTGGACATCTATCCCGTGTGGACAAACGGACAGGTTGCCGCTTATGGCGATGCCATTGTGCCGGATTCATGTACCTTTGACTTGACAGGCTTCTGTATGCCTACCACTAATACCAAAATTACCGATATTTATGGCTATCGTCCCCGCCGACGCAGAGTGCATCAGGGATTAGACGTAAAGGTGTACATTGGTGACACCATCCGTTCGGCCTTTGACGGTAAGATTCGTATCGTGAAAGACCAAGGCCGTCGTCGCGGTTATGGTAAGTATGTGGTTATCCGTCACGACAATGGCTTGGAGACTGTTTATGGTCACCTTTCCAAACATTTGGTAAAGGAAAATCAGTTAGTGAAAGCGGGTGAACCGATTGGTTTGGGTGGCAACACCGGACGTTCTACCGGTTCGCACCTGCACTTTGAGACCCGTTTCCTCGGTATTCCACTTGATCCGGCAAAGATGTTTGATTTTGAGAAGCAGGATATTGTGGCCGATACCTACACCTTTGTAAAGAAGTCTAAGGCTAAGACAGCCCGTGCCGTGGCTGCCGGTGGAGACTTGTACTACAAAGTGAAGAAGGGCGACACACTGGGTAAGATTGCTGCCCGCCAGGGTACTACGGTGGCTAAGCTTTGCAAGTTGAACCGTATCACTAGAAAGACGATTCTTCGTCCCGGTCAGATATTGCGCTGCTCATAAACAATAAGTTGAGGTAGTTACTTATCTTGAAACCTTACTAGATTCTGTTATCTATGCTTTTTAGCCTGTTTTGAAAGAAAATCAAAACAGGCTCTTATTATTTCTCATATTATTCCTAACTTTGCACACAATATTTATTAGATATGAAAGATACCAAGCAACAGTTTGAACATGTAATAGCCCTTTGCCGTGATTTGTTTTCCAAGAAACTGCATGATTACGGCCCGGCATGGCGCATTCTGCGCCCCTCTTCTGTAACCGATCAGATATTTATCAAGGCCAACCGCATCCGTAGCATCGAGACCAAAGGTGTTACCATGGTGGATGAGGGCATCCGCTCAGAGTTCATTGCCATTGTAAACTATGGCATTGTAGGACTTATTCAGTTGGAGAGAGGATATGCCGAAGCGGCAGACATCACCAACGAAGAGGCGATGGCGCTTTATGATAAGTATGCGCGCACCTCGTTGGAACTGATGCTGGCGAAGAATCATGACTATGATGAGGCGTGGCGCAGTATGCGTGTCAGCTCCTACACAGACTTAATCCTGATGAAGATTTATCGTACCAAGCAGATTGAGAGTCTGGCAGGACAGACGCTGGTATCGGAAGGTATCGATGCCAATTACATGGACATGATTAACTACGCTGTATTTGGTCTGATTAAGATTGAATTTGGTGACAACTGATAAGAAACATACAATCATAAAAATAGCTGCAAACCTTTGCCGCCTGTTGTTGGGATGCGTGTTTGTCTTTTCCGGTTTTGTGAAAGCGATAGACCCGCTGGGCTTCTTTTATAAGCTTCAAGACTATCTGACGGCTTTCGGACTGATTTCTCTCTTTCCCTCTTCCGGTTTGTTGTTGCTTTCCGGCATTTCTCTCTCGGTTATTGAGTTTGCCGTGGGCATCTTCTTGTTGCTGGCCATACGCAAACGGCTCTCTAACCTGTTGGCATTGCTGTTGCTGGGGGTGATGACACCGCTGACGTTGTATGTGGCCATTGTCAATCCGGTTTCAGATTGTGGCTGTTTTGGAGATGCGTGGGTGCTTACCAACTGGCAAACCTTTTTCAAGAATCTGTTCCTGCTCTCTGTTGCTTATGTCTCATTCAGGTGGCAGGAGTTGCAGGTGCGCTTCATCACTCCGAAGGTGGAGTGGATGATTTCCATGTACACCTTTCTGTTTACCTTTGCCCTCTCTTTCTACTGTTTGAACAATCTTCCCTTGCTGGATTTTCGTCCCTACAAGATAGGCACAGACATACGAGCCGGAAGAGAGATTCCGGAGGGAGCTAAGCCCAGTGTTTACGAAAGTCGTTTTGTGCTGGAGAAAGAGGGTAAGCAACAAGAGTTTACGCTGGATAACTATCCCGACAGCACCTGGACGTTTGTTGAGACCCGCTCTGTGCTGAAGGAAAAGGGGTATGAACCTCCTATTCATGACTTCTTCCTGACCGAGCTGGAGAGTGGGGAAGATATTACAGAAACGCTGCTGGCTGATGAAGACTACACTTTCTTGCTGGTGGCTCACCGGATAGAAGAGGCTGATGACAGTAACATCGACCTCATCAATGAGGTGTATGACTACAGTGTGGAACATGGCTACTCGTTCTATGCCCTGACAGCATCTTCAGAAGAGGCTATCGAACTGTGGCGTGACCAAACCGGTGCCGAGTATCCTTTCTGCTTGGCAGATGAAATTATGCTGAAGACCATCATACGCTCCAATCCCGGCCTCTTGTTGTTGAAGGGGGGAGTGGTGCTGAATAAATGGAGCGATGCCAATCTTCCCGACGAGTATGTACTGACTGATGCACTGGATAAGCTGGAGCTAGGTCAACAGAAACAGGTCAGCAATGTGGAAACCATTGCGGGCTTTCTGCTTATCTTCTTCATTCCGCTGATGCTGGTGGTGGCATTGGATGTGCTTGTTATCAAACGCAGGGAGCGCATGGCTCGGGAGAAGGTGATGCAGACAGAAGAATCGAAAGAAACAAATATCAATATTTAACCCTTTAATAATTAGTAAAATGAGAAAAAACATTGTTGCAGGAAACTGGAAAATGAACAAGAACCTTCAAGAAGGTATTGCTCTGGCAAAAGAATTGAACGAAGCATTGGCAGCTGACAAGCCCAACTGTGATGTAGTAATCTGTACTCCCTTTATTCACTTGGCTTCTGTTACTCCTATTGTTGATAGCGCTGTTATCGGTGTAGGTGCAGAAAACTGTGCAGACAAGGTGTCTGGTGCATACACAGGTGAAGTTTCAGCTGAGATGGTTGCTTCTACAGGTACTCAGTACGTTATCCTGGGTCACTCAGAACGTCGTTCTTACTATGGTGAAACAGTGGAAATCCTGGAAGAGAAAGTGAAGTTGGCATTGGCAAACAACCTGAAGCCCATCTTCTGTATTGGTGAAGTGTTGGAAGAGCGTCAGGCAGAAAAGCAAAACGAAGTAGTTGCTGCTCAGTTAGCTTCTGTATTCACTTTGTCTGCTGAAGATTTCTCTAAGATTATCTTGGCTTACGAACCGGTTTGGGCTATCGGTACCGGCTTGACTGCTACTCCCGAGCAGGCACAAGACATCCACGCTTACATCCGTTCGCTGATTGCTGAGAAGTATGGTAAGGAAGTGGCAGATAACACTTCTATCCTCTATGGCGGTAGCTGCAAGCCCTCTAACGCAAAGGAACTGTTTGCTAAGCCCGATGTAGACGGTGGTTTGATTGGTGGTGCTGCTTTGAAGGTTGCTGACTTCAAGGGCATTATCGATGCTTTCAAATAAAGAATGATTGTTAGGACAGAGAGGTGCATCGGACAGGTTGCATCTCCCTGTCTTCTTTTTCTTAAAAGACAGAGAGATTTATGAAGAGATTTTGTTTGCTTTGTGTGGCGTGCTTGCTTGGTGTAACCGCTGTTATGGCGCAGAGTGCCATTGTGAAGAGTCTGAAGAGTGATGTCCCCGGACAAGGGAAGGTGCGTATCTACCAAGACCCTCAGATAGAAGCACTGATTGGTGCCGAATACACTCCCTCTACTCCCAATGAGGAGCAGAAGATGATTAAGAGTACCGGTTACCGTGTACAGCTCTATGCCGGCAATAACACCCGTCAGGCAAAGAATGAGGCCTACGAGATGGCTGCTCAAGTACAAGAAGCCTTTCCGGAGCTGAAGATTTACACTATGTTCAATCCTCCTCGTTGGCTTTGTCGGGTGGGGGATTACCGCAGCATCGAAGAAGCAGATGCCATGATGCGTCGTCTGCGAGCTACCGGACAGTTCAAGGAGGTCTCCATCGTGCGCGACCAAATCAACATCTACTATTAACTCTCTCCTCAAGATAAAAGACTTATACCAACTCAAGAACTTAAAACTGATGTTAGGAAAAGAAGAAATCAACTCCCCCGTACTGCCTGAGCTGCAGGAACATTATCATCGTATTCTCACGCTGTTGGGCGAAGATGCCGAGCGTGAAGGACTGCTGAAGACTCCCGAGCGGGTAGCCAAAGCCATGCTCACCCTTACCAAAGGCTACACGATGGATCCTCACGAGGTATTACGCTCTGCCAAGTTCAAGGAAGAGTACAGTCAGATGGTGATTGTAAAAGACATAGATTTCTTTTCGCTCTGCGAGCATCACATGCTTCCCTTCTACGGTAAGGCACATGTGGCCTACATTCCTAACGGTTACATAACCGGCTTAAGTAAGATAGCTCGAGTGGTAGACATCTTCTCTCATCGCTTACAAGTGCAAGAACGCATGACGCTGCAAATCAAGGAGTGCATACAAGAAACCTTAAACCCATTAGGCGTAATGGTGGTAGTTGAGGCTAAACACATGTGTATGCAAATGCGAGGGGTAGAGAAACAAAACTCCATTACCACCACTTCCGACTTCACCGGTGCCTTCAATCAAGCAAAGACCCGTGAAGAGTTCATGAATCTGATTAAGCGTCCGTAACTTACTTTAGGACTACTCTGTCCCCAAGCCTTTTGGCCATGGTGTTTTGGATTTCGCGCAATTCGCTGTAGCGTTGCATGACTTCATTACACTTTTCTGTGTTGCTGATGACGGCAGGGTCTTGCAGGGCTTGTAGCATATGCTTCAGCTCCTCGCAGATGATGGCGTATTTGAAGTTAATCATCAGTGTAGGTACTAGTTCGTAAAGACGTTCTTCGTCGCTGACAATCTTTTGTGTTTTGGTGTGATATTTACTTAGCTGATAGCGGTCACTAATCAGCTCGCTACAGATACGGCTGATGGTGGGGTCGTGGTGAGTGATGAAGTAATGCTCTGCACGGAAACCCTCTTCGTGCAGATGAGCCACAGCTTCATTCAAGATTTGTCGATGCTGCGGGTTGTGGAATGATAAATCATCCTCCTGCAAGTCTTGTACAATGTACTCTGTTACTGAGATAGGCTTCTGTTCACCATCTTCACCGGTCACATGACACATGATACGTTCACCGTAGCGTACCAGCATCTGCAGAATGAGTCGCTCATATTTGTAGAACTCCCGTCCCTCTGTTCCCTCTTGCGGAATGAATGAGGCATACTCCGGAGGAGCTTGTAGACCGTCTGCCTCTGCAGCATATAGTGCATCGGGTGGAGGAGGAAGCAACTCTTCTCCCGTTGGTGGAGGGGCAACCTCTCCCGCCTCTCCTTCACCAATGGGGGCGGTTTGTGCTGCTTGGGCCAGCCGTTGTGCACGCTGACGTTCCCGTTCGGCCTGTTCGGCACGGGTCTCTGCTTGCTTCTCTCGGCGTTTGGCCACCTCATTCACCAGAAGCTTATCTTCCACGTGTAGCAGTTGTGCGCACTCCTTTATATATACGTCCCGCACAATGGCTTCCGGTATGACAGAGATGCTTTGCACCAGACTGCTGATAAGTTCCGCCCGTTTCATCGGGTCTTTTCCCGCCTCTTCCAGCAGAAGTGAAGCCTTGAAGCGTATAAAGTCTGTTTCGTTCTTTCGGATGAATTCCTGAAACTCTTCACTGTTATGCTTGCGGGCGTAGGAGTCAGGGTCATCACCATCGGGAAGCAGGCACACTTTTACGTTCATTCCCTCCTCCAGCAGCATATCAATACCTCGCAACGAGGCTTTAATGCCTGCCGCATCACCGTCATAAAGCAGCGTAATGTTTGCTGTAAAACGATGAAGTAGGCGAATCTGTGCCTCTCCCAGAGCCGTACCCGAGTTGGCCACTACGTTCTCCAGCCCGCACTGGTGCATGGCAATCACATCGGTGTAACCTTCCACCATGTAGACGCAGTCCTTCTTTACAATGGCTCCTTTGGCCTGATAGAGACCGTACAACTCCCGTCCCTTGCTATAGATTTCAGATTCCGGAGAGTTGACATACTTTTGAGTTACCCCCTTTGTGCGGCTGTCCAATACGCGACCTCCAAAGCCTACAACCTTTCCGCTGACGGTAAACCAGGGAAAGATGACACGCCCCCAAAAGCGATCCCTCAAACGATGGTCATCCGTTTCATAACAAAGGCCGGTCTTCACCAGGTACTCCTGTTTGTAGCCCTTTTTGAGAGCAGCTTGTGCCAATCCTTCTCGTTCGTTGGTGCTATATCCCAGTTGAAACTTCTCTATGATGTCGTCGCGAATGCCACGTTGGCGGAAGTAAACCTGTCCGATGCTTTTCCCGTCGGCATGGTTACGTAAGATGTTACGGAAGTAGTCGCAGGCAAACTGATTGACGATGAACAGACTTTCCCGTTCGCTGTGTGCCTGCTTTTGTGCTTCTGTCATCTCCTTCTCCTTCACCTCGATGCCATACTTCTTGGCCAGATACTTCAAGGCTTCGGGGTAAGTCATTTGTTCGTGCTCCATGATGAAGTGCACGGGACTGCCACCCTTACCGCAGGCAAAGCATTTGCACAGACCTTTGGCGGGAGAGACATAGAAAGAGGGAGTCTTGTCGTCGTGAAACGGACACAAGCCCACATAGTTTACTCCACGTTTGCGTAAAGTCACAAAGTCCGACACAACATCATAAATCTGAGCTGCGTCCAGTATGCGGTCTATGGTAGCCTGGTCAATCATTCTCTTGTTTTCTAACTAAGCGAGGACAAAGTTACAGATAAACACCGGAATAATTGGCAGGAAACCCAAGAATAATCTGCTTCCCACTGATTACCGGTGGGCAATCACTCTCTTATTCGTTTATTTCTCTCGCAAAAACAAACCGCTCCAGTTGTTCCAGCGACATGTTATAGAAACGTTTTTCTTGGTTGAGTGAACGCATCACGCTCATGTCCTTCTCATCAAGCGCAAAGTCAAAGATGGATACCCGAATTACACTTTTGAGCATTTTGTTTTGGTTGGTCGCTCTATTGTTAATACCTTTACGCTATCAATAAGTTCATTATGGAGGCAAGAATAATAAATATGGATTCGGTGCAGGACTATAATAACGACCTCGGCGTTGAAACTTTGCATCCACTGGTTAGTGTTGTGGATATGTCAGAGCTTCCTGCCATTCACCTCTCGCCCAACTATTTTGGTGACTTGGTGAAACGCGAAACCGGTATCTCTGCACAAGAATACATACAGCAGCACCTGATAGAAAAGGCAAAGTCTCTGTTAGTTGACAAGCAGATGACCGTCAGCCAGGCTGCCTATGCTTTGGGGTACAAATATCCTCATCATCTGAGCCGAATGTTTAAGCGGGTAACAGGCATTACCCCTAATGAATATAGATTACAAAACTGAAAACAATAATAAAAGAAACACTTATGACAAAGAAAGTATTGATTCTATCGGGTTCTCCACGTAAAGGAGGAAACTCGGATACCTTGTGTAACCGCTTTATGGAGGGTGTACAAGAGGCCGGACATGAAGTTGAGAAGATTTGGATACAAGGCCGGAAAGTAGCTCCCTGTCTGGCTTGTTACTACTGTAAAGAGCACGAGGGCGCGTGTGCCATCAAGGACGACATGAAGGAAATTCTCGACAAGATGCTGGCAGCCGACGTGCTTGTGCTCTCCTCGCCCGTCTACTTCTATTCCATCTCTGCACAACTCAAGGCAGTTATCGACCGTACGGTTGCCCGCTGGTTGGAGTTCAAAGATAAAGAGTTCTACTACATTATGACTGCTGCCGAAGATACCGATACGGTGATGGACTGCACCCTGGAGTGTATGCGTGGTTTGGCTGAATGCTTGGAAGGCTCGGTTGAGAAAGGAGTCATCTATGGCAAGGGTGTCTATGAGAAAGGTGAAATAGCCAACCATCCCGCCCTCCAACAGGCTTACGAGATGGGTAAGGGGGTGTAAACTGATTATTTTGTAGAACTCCTGCTATTTATGCGTTGGAAGCATCAGCAATAACCGATGTTTCCAACGCATAACTTTTATCCCCTCTTTACATACACCTTGCCGCTTCCACGGCCATCGGTGGTGATGTTGTTCTCGGGTACCGATTTGAAGGCTCTGAGTTCTAGGGTGGCGGTGGTGCGGCCAAGTTTGGTGAGGGCAACGTAGTCGCTGATGCGCATGTAGGGATGCTCTTCCAAGTATTTCTGTGCCAGTGCCAGACGCTCTTCTTGTGTGTAGGGAGAGCGATGCAGACGGCTGACGTTGCCACGGCGGAGGCGACACTTGCGGTTGGTCTTCCGGATGAGTTCCTTTTCCGGTTTGAAGGCGATACCGTCTACCACTATACTCATGGCGTTGCGCTTCTGCTCGTCACCGTCCAGCGTGTCCATCTCCTTGCCCTTCACCAGCCCTAGGGTGGGGCGGAAGGTACCCAGTCCGTCGATGCTTACCGTATAACCCTGCCCCATGTGCTGCGCAAGGCGGTCGGCCACGGCGCTAAGCACGTGTGCCACCTCGCCGGCATTCAGTCCGCTTCCAGGCTGTGCCACCGATTGGATGAAAGCTTCTGTACTGATGTTATCAATAATCCGCATCCGGTAGAAGACCCGTTTCTTTCCCGAGCCATCCATATCACTCATCTCTTGTTTAATGTATTCTGCCATATTCTTTACCTGTTATAAAGTTTTGTTTCCTATGTTATAAAGTTGTTTTATTCAGGTTGTAAAATTACAAAGATTGAGAGAAAAAAACAAATCAGTGGCACCGTTTCGTTAAACAGTGCCACTGTTTTACTATTCACTGTCACTGTTTCGTTATTCAGTGCCAGTGATTGAAAAATATTTCCTGATGTTTGCTTCTTTATTTCCTGCCTGCTGAACCTTTGTTTCCTGTCTGGAAAAACTTTTTTATAGGCCTGATGCAGTAACTTTTCAGGTAAAAGCTTTGTTTCTCTCATAATATCACTAAATTTGCAGTCAGTACCAACACGCAGTCCCATGAAGAGCACAATTCTTTCCGTTTGGAACTTCTATTCAGAGGGATTCAGGAACATGACATGGGGGAGACCTCTGTGGATTCTTATCTTCCTGAAGATAATCATCTTGTTTGCCGTGCTGCGGCTCTTTTTCTTCCGTCCTACCCTCTCCGGAAAGACTGAAGCTGAGAAGATTGAGTATGTTGGCAGCCGCCTTGCCTGCCCGCCTGCTGCCGATGCCACACCTGTGTGGGAGGCTGTGGAGACGGAAAAACCTGTGAGTTCAGAGTAATCATTCACTAATTAAAGCAATAATAATATGGTAGAGAACGCATTAGTCGATTGGTCGAGAGCACAGTTCGCCCTGACGGCCGGTTACCATTGGATTTTTGTACCGCTAACCTTGGGCTTGGCAGTCATCATGGCAACCATGGAGACCTTGTATGTAATCAAGAGAGATGAGTTTTGGAAGCGGACGGCCAAGTTCTGGATGAAGTTGTTCGCCATTAACTTTGCCGTGGGCATTGCTACGGGCATCATTCTTGAGTTTGAGTTTGGAACCAACTGGAGCAATTACTCTTGGTTTGTGGGCGACATCTTTGGCGCGCCACTGGCCATTGAGGGCATTCTGGCTTTCTTTATGGAGGCAACCTTCTTTGCCGTGATGTTCTTCGGATGGGAAAAGGTGAACCGCAAGACTCACCTGGCAGCCACGTGGCTCACGGGCATAGGAGCCTCCATCTCGGCCATCTGGATTCTGATTGCCAACGCATGGATGCAACATCCCGTGGGCATGGAGTTCAATCCCGACACGGTAAGGCACGAGATGGTGGACTTTTGGGCACTGGCACTCAATCCGGTAGCCATCGTCAAGTTCTTCCACTCTGTGTTCAGTGGCTGGATGACGGGTTCCATCTTTGTCATAGGCATCAGCAGTTGGTATCTGCTGAAGAAACGGGAGACGCGCTTTGCCCTGGCCAGCATTCGTGTGGCAGCTGTGGTAGGCATCATAGGCACGGCTGCACTGATGCTCAGTGGTGACGGGTCGGGCATCCACGTTGCCAAGTATCAGCCCATGAAACTGGCGGCTGCCGAGGGACTTGAGCAGGGTGGTGAGGCTGCTCCTTTCAGCCTTGTGCCCGGTGTGGAGATTCCCGGCATGCTTTCCTTGCTGGCTACTCACGACGTGGACGGTTACGTGCCCGGCATACAGGAGTTGTTGCAGGGATATACCGATTCCGACGGCATAACTCACCCCTCTGCAGCCGAGAAGATTGAGCGGGGAAGGCTGGCACTGAATGCTTTCCGTGACTATCGCGCCCTGAAAGAGAGCAATCCGGAAGCTGCAGCCGAGGCACGCAAGGTTTTGGAAGAAAACGTTGCCTACTTTGGTTACGGTTACATTCAGCAGCCCGAAGAACTGATTCCTCCCGTCAGCCTGGTCTATTGGTCTTTCCGAGTGATGGTAGGTTTCGGGGGATTTCTGTTACTGCTGATGGTGGTAGTGCTCTGGGCTGAGTGGAAGGGACGTCTGACCGGAATGAAGTGGCTGCAACTACTCTCTCTCTGCTCCATTCCGCTGGTCTATCTGGCCGGTCAGGCCGGCTGGATCGTAGCCGAAGTGGGTCGTCAACCCTGGGTCATTCAGGGCTTGTTGCCTACCAAGGCGGCTGTGTCCGGCGTAAGCGTTGGAGCCGTACAGACCACCTTCTTCCTCTTTGTGGTCATCTTCACCCTCTTCCTCGCCATCGAGTTGCGCATCATGGTGAAAGCGATAAAGGAAGGACCGAAAATTGCTGATTGCTAATTTCAGATTTCTGATTTGTTTAGACACACTCTCTCTTTGAGAAGAAAGCACAACTCTCCAACCATAATTCATAATTCACAATTCATAAATCACAATTCATAATTCATAAATCATAAATCATAATTCATAAATCATAATTCATAATTCATAAATCATAACCTCCATGTCAACCTATCTTTTCTTACAACAATACTGGTGGTTCCTGATAGCCCTGTTGGGCGGACTACTTGTTTTCCTGCTCTTTGTGCAGGGCGGTAATGCGTTAATCTTTCCGGCCGGAAAGACAGAAGAAGAACGCCAACTGATAGTAAACTCCACGGGACGAAAATGGGAACTGACGTTCACTACGTTGGTAACCTTTGGTGGAGCCTTCTTTGCTTCGTTTCCACTCTTCTACAGCACCAGCTTTGGAGGTGCCTACTGGGTGTGGATTCTGATTCTCATTACCTTTGTGTTCCAGGCCGTCTCTTACGAGTTCCAGAGTAAGGCCGGCAATATTCTGGGCAAGAAAGCCTTCCGCATCTTCCTTACACTGAACGGATGCCTGGCTCCCTTGCTGATTGGTACGGCAGTAGGCACATTCTTTACCGGCTCGCAGTTTCTGGTCAACAAGAATGCAGTAGTCGATGTAGCCGCTCCCGTCATCAGTCGTTGGGCTAATGACTGGCACGGGCTGGAGGCAGTAACCAACCTCTTCAACGTAGGCTTTGGTCTGATGGTGATGCTGTTGGCACTCTGCTTAGGGGCACTCTACATGTTGAATAATATTGCACATAAGAAGCTGGCCGGCCGGTTGCGCAAGACGCTGACCTGTTGCTTCGTGGCATTCCTGGTGGTGCTGCTTCCGGTGCTGTTTCGCCTCTTCACGATGGAAGGCTTTGCAGTAGATGAGTCCGGTGTGGTAACCCTGGAGTCCGGCAAGTATCTTCATAACCTGTTACAAATGCCCGTGGTACTGCTGCTTTTCCTGGTGGGAGCCGTACTGCTGGTGGGGGGCGTGCTGCTTACCCTGCTGAAGCCAGCCTTTAACCGAGGCATCTGGTTGGCCGGGCCGGGTACGGTACTGGTGGTACTCTCGCTCTTCCTGATAGCCGGTTACAATGGCACGGCCTATTATCCCTCTACGGCAGACCTGCAGTCCTCGCTGACGCTGGCCAACAGCTGTTCCAGTGAGTTCACTCTCACGGCCATGGCCATCGTCTCCCTCATCATTCCCTTTGTGGTGGCCTACATTGCATACTTCTGGCGAAAAATGGACAAGCCCTCTCTCACTACGGAAGAACTGGAGCAGGGAGAGAAATACTAGGGAGTGGAAAGTGGAAAGATGAAAGATGAAAGTGGAAAGTTGAAAGTGGGAAGTGGGAAGTTGACTGCAAAGCTGGTGAACATAAGCAAATAAAGTGGTACGCTTTAATTCTTCATTCATCATTCATCATTCTTCATTCCTCATTCTTCATTCAAAAGTTCTCTCGGGCAGCTTCTTGTAGGGTGAAAAGTCTTTTTTGCCTGTTTCTGGCGTGGTATCCCAATATTATTCTCTATCTTTGTCAAGTTGTAAGAGATTGACTATATAAGCAGATGAAATACACACATCAGACATATCAGGCTGTCAGAGCAGAACTCTCAACCTTTGAAACAGCCGATGGTGCCGGGGAATATCACGTGATGCTGCACGTTACCGATGGTACACTACCCTTTCAATCGCAGCTCACGGCCTTGCTGGATGCTTATGCAACTTTGCGGAAGAGCCTGCCTGCCGGCACACAACCCCTGTTTGAGAGATACTTCCTAAGCGATGCGGCCAATCAGGCCGAACCGTTACTGGCAGCTACGGCCGAGATTTCGCAATGCGCTCTGTCTCTGGTACAGCAGCCTCCTTTAGATGGTACAAAGATTGCCCTGTGGGCTTTGCTGCAGCGTGGGGTAGAGACCCGTCTGTTGCCCAACGGCCTGTTTGAAGCCAAACGCGGGAATTACCGCCAGCTCTGGCTGGGCGGAAGCTACAATCGGGCGGCCAACTCGGAATATCAGATGCGGTTGCTGTTCAACGACTATGCCCTGCAATTGATGCAAGAGGGCTGTACGCTGGCCGACAACTGCTTGCGCACCTGGATATTTGTACAGAATGTGGATTGCAACTATGCCGGTGTGGTGAAGGCTCGTAATCAGGTGTTCGCTACTCAGAACCTCACAGAGAAGACACACTTTATTGCCAGCACAGGCATCGGAGGCCGTCATGCAGACCCGTCGGTACTGGTGATGCTGGATGCTTATGCTGTGGAGGGGCTTCGTCCCGAGCAGATACAGCAACTCTATGCCCGCACCCACCTGAATCCTACTTATGAGTATGGTGTCAGCTTTGAGCGGGGCACGGCCATAGACTTTGGTACATACCGGCAGATACTCATCAGTGGTACGGCCAGCATCAACAACAAAGGAGAGGTGGTGCATGCGGGTGACATCCGCAAACAAACCTTCCGTATGTGGGAGAATGTGGAAGCCTTGCTGAAAGAGGCCGGCAGTGGTTACGAAGATGTGACCCACTTGATTGTCTACCTGCGTGATGTGGCCGACTATCAGGTAGTGCGTGACCTGTTTGCCGAACGCTTCCCGGACATTCCTACCGTCATCACGCTGGCTCCGGTCTGTCGTCCGGGATGGCTCATCGAAATGGAGTGCTCGGCACTGAAGAAACAAGAAAATTAACCTCATAAATAGTTACCAGGAAACAATGAAAAGGTTCTTTAAGAAAACATGGAAGATGGGATTGACACTGCTGTTCGGGGTGGCTGTGTTACTCTTTTGGGGTAATCTCTATCCGGCTCACTTGGCTTACCAAGAGCAGTTCCAACTCTTCCAAGACGATACAGCTTATTGGTGGGAACTGGTGGTAATGCCCGGCGGCTTGGCCGACTATGTGGGCGAGTTCTTCACCCAATTCTATTACTATCCGTGGGTAGGCGCGGCACTGCTGGCTCTGCTCTTCATGTGGCTGCAACGGTTGTGCTGCTTCCTGATGCGGGAACAGGGCACGGCAGACACCTATTATCCGCTGAGTTTTCTTCCCCTGCTGCTGTTGTGGAGCTTTATGGGCGATGAGCATGTGCTTCTCTCCTTTCCCATAGCCTTGTTGATGGCTCTGCTAGCCGCCTATGGCTACACTCGGATGGATGGAAAGTGGAAACACATGTTCTACGTGATTGTGGTGCTTCCGTTGCTCTATTGGAGTGCAGGCTCAGCACACTTCATCTTCATTGGCTGGCTGATGGTACGCGAGTTTCAAATCTCCCTCCGGCACAAGAACCTTTGGGGAGGTATTGGTATGTTGCTGGGGGTAGGATTGCTGGGCATTTTATGTCCGTTGCTGGCCAGCTCGTATGTGCAATATCCGGTGAGCCGTCTGTTTGGTGGACTGAACTACTACCGCTTCCCTGAAACACCCTGGATGGAGATTGTCATTATCCTGACACTGGCGTTTATCTCCTTCCTGCTTTCTTTCTTTCCGAAATATGCCAAGCGTAAGGGGGTGATTCAGGCCGGACTGCTCCTGCTGGTGGCAGTGGGTGGCTTTTGGGGCGTGAAGCAAGGATGCGACTGGACGAAAGAAGAGGCCATGCAGTATGACCGCTTGGTGCGTGAGAAAGAGTGGCACCGGATTGTGAAGATGGCCGAGACGAAACCAACCGCACTGCCCTTCAATCAGGTCTGCTTGAATCTGGCACTGGCCAAAACCGGTCAACTGAGCGACCGCATGTTCAAGTTCTACCAGGGAGGAACAGACGGATTGCTTCCTCCGTTCCAGCGTGACTTCATCTCTATGCTGCCCGTCAGCGAGGTCTACTATCACCTGGGACTGATAAACACGGCCCAACGCTTCACCTTTGAGGCTATGGAGGCCATTCCCAACTACCGAAAGAGTACCCGCTGCATCAAACGGCTGGCAGAGACCAATCTGATAAACGGTAACTATGAACTGGCTGCCAAGTACCTGCATCTGTTGGAAAAGACACTCTTCTATAAGGAGTGGGCTGCAGAAGCTATGGGCTATCTCTACAACGAAGAGCGCATCAACAACCACCGTGAGTACGGCTGGTTGCGACAGGTACGTTGCAGTGAAGACTTCCTCTTTGGCGACCGCAAACTGGACGTGGTGCTGGCGGCTCTGTTTCAACACAATCCGCAGAACACCATGGCCTATGAGTACCTGATGGGCTATGTGTTGCAACAGCGTGACCTGAATGCGTTCTCTAAATACTATGCCTTGGGTGAGCGTGCCGGTTACAACCGCATTCCCTATAGTTATCAGGAGGCGTTGGCTTACATCTGGATACAGCAACACGGCAACGTAAGCGGCCTGGCCGGAAGCCTCTCGCAAGAGGTGCTCCACGAGGTGAGTGACTTTATGCAGATTTACCGTACCGACAGTGGCTCGGCACAAAGTATGCTCCAGTCTCTTTACAGCGATACATATTGGTATTACCTTATTTATAACAAGTAGATATGAAGAAGATTCTCTATACGATGACGAGCTTGCTGCTGCTGACGGCATGCACTCATACTGTTACCTCTCCCGTCAAGGTAGATGCCTGGCCGGAAATCTTTCCCGATTATGTGGGCGTAACCATTCCCTCCATCATAGCCCCGATGAACTTTGACATAACAGACGGTGCCTATGAACGGGTAGATGTGGTGGTAACCGGAGCCAAAGCCGGCGAGCTGCATGTGAATGATGAGGCTGTTCTGTTCCCTCTGACGGAGTGGCAGGAACTGTTGGAGGCTAATGTGGGCGACAGCATCCGCTTCACTGTGTCAGTAAAGCGGGATGGAACATGGAAACAGTACCGTCCCTTCTCTATGTTCGTCAGCCCGTATCCTGTTGAATATGGAGTGGTCTATCGTAAGATTGCACCGGGCTATGAGGTCTATAGCAAGATGGGAATCTATGAGCGCGACCTCTCAACCTTTGAGGAGCGTGCCCTGTTTGAGAATACCTTGGTTCCGGGCATGTGTCTGAATTGTCACACTTTCAATAAAACCAATCCGGACTACCTTTCTTTGCACATTCGTGGTCAACATGGTGCTACTCTGATGCAGGTCAATGGCAAGAGTGAGTGGTTGAATACCAAGGCTGACTCCACACTCTCAGCCTGTGTCTATCCTTATTGGCACCCAGATGGGGAATACATCGCCTACTCGGTAAACAGTACCCGCCAGGTGTTCCATGTGGCAGATACCAAACGCATCGAGGTGTTTGATTTGGCTTCCGACCTCTTGGTTTACCATCCCCAAACCCATGAATTGCTCCTCTCTCCCCTGTTGCAACAGAAAGAGGCGTTTGAAACCTTCCCGGCCTTCTCACCGGATGGGCGTACACTCTACTTCTGCTCGGCCAATGCCAAAGATATTCCCGACTTTAAAGAGGTGCGTTACAACCTTTGCCGCATCTCCTTTGATGCAGAAACCGGAACGTTTGGCAATCAGGTGGACACACTGGTCAATGCAGCCTCCATGCAGAAAAGCATCTCCTTCCCTCGTCCCTCTTACGATGGCAAGTACCTGATGTTTACGCTTTCTGATTACGGTAACTTCTCCATCTGGCACAAGGAGGCAGACCTCTGGCTGCTGAATCTGGAAGATGGCTCTATCCGCCCTATCAGTGAGGTAAACAGTGATGATACAGACAGCTTCCACAACTGGAGTGCCAACTCCCGCTGGTTTGTATTCAGCAGCCGTCGTGGAAACGGTCTCTACACTCGTCTCTATCTGGCCTGCATGGATGAGCAGGGAAACATCAGCAAACCTTTCCTGCTTCCGCAAGAGCATCCGTGGGAGTATTACGAGTCATTGCTCTACTCCTACAACGTGCCCGACTTTACCAGTCGTCCCATCCTGCAAGATGCCCGCAAGGCCGAGCGCAAGATTGTCTCCGACAAACGAGTACAGGTAAAGGTGAGGAAGTAAAGAATAAAACCTTTCCCCGAGTGTATCTTTAGGAATGCTGACATTCTACGTCGGATAGACGTCAAAATTAAGATTTTGTTGTTTAACACAGAGACACGGAGACACAGAGAATTACTTTAAACCTCTGTCTCTCCGTGTCTTCGTGTTCTGTAAAAGCTAATTATACCCCTAAGGATAGTTTCCAAAGCTCGAGGATATTTATCTTTTCTTTCAAGAAGCTTAGCGGGCTATGTGAAAGAAGAGGAAAAGAGACCGAAAAGGAACTGAAAATAAGTTTTGGAAAAAATCAAAACAGACTCTGCAACCCACAACAAACTTTTCAAAGAAATGTGAGGGAAGTTCTAAAAATAAGTACTACATTTGGGGCACAAACAAAATTTTAAAGGGTCGTTATGGATGGAAAAGGTTATGGCTGCTATGGCCTTGCTATACTATTACTAATCCTGTTGGGCAGTTGTATGGAGCGTCCGGGGGTAACACAAACACTGCTTCAGGTGGAGCAAATGATGGAGTATGATGCAGATAGTGCATTGCAGTTATTACACCAAATACCCCATCCGGATAAGCTCCGTACCAAACAGCGCGCTGACTATGCCTTGTTGCTTACTCAAGCTCAGGACAAGACTTTTCTGGATTCGTTGCAGTCTGACTCTCTCATCTCTATTGCTACTCAATACTATGTTCATCGGAAGGACTATCTTCGTGCCGGCAAAGCATTTTTCTATCATGGCAAGGTGCTGGTTTTGCAAGGCTCCGACTCTTTGGCTCTCCATTCTTATTTGAAGGCGGAAGAACTGCTGAGGAAGACGAATGATTACAGGACGCGGGCAAGGATTCAAGAGTATATAGGACATTTATATAAAGATTTGGAACTGAACGAGGTTGCATTTACATACTATAAAAAGGCTCTTTATTCATATAAAAGCATCTCTGATTCCTTAGGTATGGCTCATTGCTGTTTGGGAATTGCCAAACAGTATTGGCATAAGCAGTGCTATGATAGTATATCTTATTATGTAAATGAAGGATTATCTCTCATAAAGCAAGACTCCACGAAAACTCCTTTTCATGTTTTTATGCAGTTGTTGGGCGTTGTGGCTGAAAACCAGAGGAATTATTCTTCTGCTATATCCTATTATCAAGCAGCAATAAACACTTGTAAAGTATCAACTTCATACCCATCTTACTGTATGGCTTTAGGAAATGCCTACCTGAAGCAAGATAGTCTAGAACGTGCAAAACAATATTTTGAATCTCTTTTGTCGAATACGAATATCTGGATACTTGCCGGTGCTAATCATCACTTGTTCTTATTGGAGAAGTTGAGAGGTAATTATCTGCAGGCATTAGCTTACAAGGAGATTTCAGACAGTTTGCTAACCATTCATAATCAGAGAAAGATGGGGACATGCATGTTGCAGGAGCAACATAAATATGAACTACATAAATTGGATTTAGAAAAAGAAAATCTGAGACTAAAGATGTATGTTTACCTTTATACCGCATTGTTTGTGATATTGCTGTTAGCAACCTTATTCTTTATTATATATATAAGGTATAGGAAGAAAGAACAAGAAATTTCAAAACAGTCTTTAGTAATAAGAGGGTTGGCAGAGAATGAAAAACAATTGATACAGTCGCATAGCGAAAGCCTTAAAGTAATGAATCAGCGTCTCTTGTGTATTCAGAATGAAAATAAATTGATTAAAGAGGAGTCCTGTGTGGGAGGCTTCTATGTCTTGGAAGCTTTGAAAAGGAAACAACTGGTAATGGAACATCTGACCTCAAAAGAAAATACTTTGTTGCTGGCTTATATAGATTTGATGTTCCATGACTTTGCCACTCGTCTGAAGTCAACCTATGCTTTGAATCAGCGGAATCTGATTTTTGCAATTCTGATACGTCTGGGGTTTGATACCGAAGAGTTAGCTTTTGTGTTTGATTGCACATCAGATTCTATAAAAAGAAAGAAATTACGTTTGAAAGAGAGCTTGAAACTAGAAAAGAATCAGGATTTGTATCGCTTTCTCTTAAACTTTTCTTTTGATTTGTCCGAGAAATCTTAGCTATTTGTGAATTATTTCCTTGATTTTTAGTAGTATAAGGAAAAAAGTTTTGTCCGACGGTTAGAAGAACAAGTAATTGCGTTATAGCCTATATTTGCAGCAACCAAAAGTTGAGAATATGAGTAAAAAAGAGAGGACTCTTTGCAGTCTTTTGACTATTCCCTCGTCTTTATAATAAAAACAAAAAAGGAAATATGAAAAAAGTAGTATTGGGCATTTTGATGACATTGGTAATGTTGTCGGCCACAGCACAAGAGAGTGAGAAAAAGAGTCGTTGGGGACTTCGGTTTACAGCAGATGCAATGCTGAACGATGCCTATAAAACAGGAACTTATAACAGTGATGGAGCTTTTCTTAATTATAATTTGACTTTACTTTATCAGTGCTTCGTCAAGAAGAATTGGTTCATTGAGCCACAGTTCTCCCTCTATAAAATGAAGTATGAAGACGGAGTAATAATGTTTGGTTGCCTCCCTAACGGGGAAGAAAAAAATGACAAGAACTTTCCGGCATATTACTTAAAAGAGTTTGGAGGTAGTATAGCAGTTGTAGCGGGATATAATTTTCCTCTGAAAAAAGATTTCAGTCTGGACATATTCCTTGGACCGGATATAAAATATGCTTTTACTTGTGAAGACAAGAATGGAAACAGCCTTATAAAAGACTATGTCGATGCAGGAGGAGATATAGTCAAAGCAACTTATCACCGTGCTTACCTCACTTGGAAAGCCGGTGTAGGTTTGAATTGGAAAGCTTTAAATGTAACGCTTAGTGGAGGAACTTATCTAACCAACCGTTTGAAAGGCATCGAAGGTGCCAAAACACCTTATTTCTTATCTTTAGGAATAGGGTTTAGATTCCATGGTAAGCCTTGATATAAAGAGGAATACCTATGGGAGAGCATAGACTTTACAGCAAAATAACTTGACTGATTCTATGAGACGCATCACCATCTTTGTAGGAATGTTGTTCCTTATAATATTTTCTCTGCAAGCCCAACAACAGCGTGCATCCGTCAGCGGTCGTGTGACGGATGCCGCTACGGGGGAGGCTTTACAGGGAGCACACATCTATCTGCCACTTTACAAACAAGGGCAAAGCTGTGATAACGAAGGTCGCTTCAAACTACTGTTACCCAAACGAAAGAGTTTTGAGGTGACAATCAGCTTTGTCGGCTATACAACCCGTCGGCTGACTCTTCATTTGGAGAATGATACCGTATTGAACATTCGCATGCGACAAGATAACCGTTTGGCCGATGTCAATATCTATGGCTCCAAGCATGACTTTGGTGTGCAGAACTCTCAAATGAGTGCTATCGAAATGCCCATTGTACAGATAGAGAACATTCCGGCTCTTTTCGGAGAGGTGGATGTGCTGAAAGCTTTGCAACGATTGCCCGGTGTGCAGGCCTTCAACGACGGGCAGGCCGGTATCTATGTTCGTGGCGGAAACTATGACCAGAACCAGATAACCATGGATGGTGCCACTCTCTACAATGCAGAGCACTGAAAGGTTTTGTCTCTGCCATCAATGCGGATGTGGTGGATAATGTAGTGTTTTACAAAGGAGCTTTTCCTGCCCGCTATGGTGGTCAACTCTCCAGCGTGGTGGATATTGGCATTCGCGAAGGCGACATGCAGCAGTATCATGGTGAGATCAATCTGGGTATGCTTTCTTCCAAGATTCACTTGGAAGGCCCCATCTGGAAAAACAGAACCTCGTTTAACCTGGCGGCCAGAGCCTCTTACTTTGACTGGATAGTACAACCTCTGCTAAAAGAAGTGAGTAATAAGAAAAGTACCATGACTCCTTATGCAGATTTGAACTATTACGATTTAACAGCCAAGCTGACACACCGTTTTAACGAGAAACATAAGCTTTCTGCATTCTTTTATTATGGAAAGGATGTGAATAATCAGGCACCGGCAGGTAGTGGAATAAAAAATAGTTATGTTAATCAGGACTATGAGGTAAATCCGGAACCTCAAGACTTGAATGTTCAAGAAAGTAAGCTAAGTAGCGGAACTGAGAATGATTGGAGTAATGTAGCTTCTACTTTGTATTGGTCTTATCGTCCTACAGAGCGGTTGGCTATACATACCAATCTTAATTACAGTCAATATAAATACAGACTTAAACAATTCAATTATAGGTATAGTAAGAAAACTGTGGAAAAGACTGATGGAACCACAGAACTTAAATATCTGCAAGAGAATAGCTCCTCTTCTGAATCTCTGTCCGGTATTCAAGAATTTTCTGCAAGCACTCTTTTTCAATATCATTCCGGAGAGCAACATTCTTGGCGATGGGGAGGTAAGTTGTCACAGCAATATTTTAATCCGCGAGTGAGGTTACATCAAAGTAGCTTTTATCAAACCCAAACCTCTTTGTCGGAGAGTAGATTGGATACTCTGGTAAATAACTCAAAAGACCGACTGACAACTGCTGCCTTGTTTGTTGAGGACAATTGGATATTGAATAAACACTGGAAAGCCAACATCGGATTGCGCTATGCTCTGTTTCATGTTCCTCATAAAACCTATCACTCCTTGGAACCACGTCTCTCTTTGCGCTGGCTCTTCCGAAAGGATATGGCGTTGAAAATCTCTTATGCACATATGGCGCAAGGCGTTCATTTGTTGAGTAATTCTAATCTAGTGATGCCTTCAGATGTCTGGGTTTCTATAACAGAGCAGGTACCGTTGATGAAGTCTGACCAGTATGCCATAGGTTATAATTATGAAATAGGTAATAACATAGAACTCTCTGTTGAGGGCTATTATAAACGGATGAAGAATCTGTTGGAATATCAGGAGGGAAGTTCATATCTAAGCAATGGTGAGAAAGGCTGGCAGAACATGGTCAGTTTGGGCGAAGGGGAAGCTTACGGAGTGGAGCTTTATGCTGAAAAGAAGAGCGGACGAACCACCGGTTGGGTAAGTTACACTTGGAGTAAGTCGTTGAGGTTGTTCAATCGTCCGGGAGAAGAACTGAATGGCGGGCGTACTTTCTATTCAGGAAGTGATAGGAGACATAATTTCAGTGCAGTGGTGGTGCATAAGCTAAACAAACATTGGGATGTGTCGGCAGCTTGGACATATCAGAGTGGCAAAAGAGGAACATTACCAATTACCACCTTCATGAGTGGCATAGAGTATGATTTTGATGCTTATTGGGAGGGCAGTTATAATAACGTGAGTTCGGTATAAGGTTTATCCAATCCACCTGCTTTTGTCAATGATTTCAATGTTCATAGATGGCTTCTTAGGCAAGAGGTTATATGCGATAAGACCAGCAAATAGGTTAGTTGCAAAATTGTCAACAGAGCGAT
>JAGATY010000026.1 GCA_017621035.1 Bacteroides sp.
ATAGTTGATAGTTGATAGTTGATAGTTGTTGAAACATCATTTACCAAGACTATCCTTTAATGTTTTTACTATACTTGTTAATAATTTTACCAGTTCTACACAATCAGTATAAAATGAAGAGTAAACGTCCTCTGATATATACCCTGCATCATGTAATAATCGTATCCAATATTCACTTTCATATGCTTCTTTCAAAGCGATGTTCATCTTGTTAAGAAAATCCGGTCGACTTTGAGCATGGACAGCCTCGCTAATTAAAGCACCAATAGCAGTACCACTACGCAATAGTTGTTTTGATAATACATATTCTCCTTGCTCCTTTGATAAATGCTTATAAGCATTTACTACTCGTAATGCAAAATTATATGCCTTTTGTTGAGTGATATTGTTTTCAAACATATACTTATTAGCTTGCTAACTATCAATTATCAACTATCACATATCAACTAATAACTGCAGTATGCAGTTATTAAGGCTTTCTTCCCAATGTGGAATCTCAATACCAAAGGTTTTTTTGATTTTGGTTTTGTCTAAGACGGAGTATGCAGGGCGTGGAGCTTTGGCAGGATACTCATCTGTGTGGAGGGGAGATACCTTACAAGTGGTAATGCCTGCCAGTCGGTGGATGCTTTTGGTGAAGTCATACCAAGAACAAACTCCCTCGTTACTGAAGTGATAGATACCGGGAACTATGCCTTGATTGATAGCTGTATAGATGGCACGTGCCAGGTCATTGGCATAGGTAGGCGTACCAATTTGGTCAAACACCACACCGAGTGCCTCTCTCTCCTTGCCCAAACGAATCATGGTTTTCACGAAGTTGTTGCCATAGATGGAGTAGAGCCATGCCGTGCGGATAACCATTGAGCGTGAGCAATATTTCAGAACAGCCTCCTCGCCGGCCAGTTTGGTGCGACCATAGACAGAGTTGGGGCAGGGAGTCATATCTTCGGTGTAGGGTGTATGGCCTGTTCCGTCGAAGACATAGTCCGTAGAAACCTGAATGAGTGAGGCTCCCACCTCCTCTGCTGCCTGAGCCAGATAGCCGGGAGCGACATGGTTAAGCAGGTTACACAGTTCTTCGTTATCTTCTGCCTTGTCTACAGCAGTGTATGCAGCGCAGTTTACGATGCAATCAATATGATTGTCTGCCACAAAAGAACGTACTGCTGTTTCGTTGCAGATGTCCAACTCCTGTACGTCGGTAAAGTAATAAATATGTTGCGGATTTTCTGCTGAGAGTGTCCGCATCTCATTGCCAAGTTGACCGTTGGCACCGGTGATTAAAACATTCATTTAAGAAAAGTGATGCTTAAAATATTGATGTTACGATGAACAATTCTCTTTTATTCCTCCAACTTCAGTTCTCCTTTTATCTCCTTGTCGTAATAGTTGGCAAGCAGGGAAAGGAAAGAGGAGATGGTTTCTATCGCTTTTGCTGTGTCTGCACTGATATCTTTCTTCTGCAGACGGAGGAGAAAGAAGCCGTAGAGGGCTTCAAAACAGGTTTCCAGTTCCGGTTCTTCTTTCTTCCCATTCTTCTGTCGAAGCTCTACAATGAAGGGAAGTGCCTTGAAGTAGGCCGCATTGTAGAAAGGAAACTTGGTTGATGACAGCAACCGATTGTGCAGCTCTGTCAGATTGAAAATGACGTTGCGGTTGATTTGTAGGTGACCTTGCTCACGAACATTCTCGTTCAACATCATATCAATCAGGTTACCGTACCACTCTTTCAGGGCGTTTTGTTCCGATTCCGGGTATCGGTTAACGATGTTCACCGCCACCTTGTCCGGGTCACAATCATTGGCTCGCAACAGGTCTTCTACCTGCCACATGTAGAGGAGGTACTCTGCAATATTCTGTTCCTTCAGTTGTTGTGCAATCTTCATAATAGGTCGATGTTGTCTTTTAGCTTAATAGAGCGATTGTCCCATCAGGGTAAAGATGAGGCCCAGCAGGGACACAATGGCTACGATGCTGCCAATCACGCGGTTCAATATCCAGATGCCTCTCACATCGAAGCGCTTGCGTACCTTGTTTACAAAGTAGGTGATGCCAAACCACCAGCTCAGTGCCCCCAATGCAATGGCTACGTAACCCATGACGGCTTCAAACACCAGTACACCTTCGCTGACGAATGCGAAGCGTGCAAACAGTCCGATGAAAAGGAAGATAATCAGCGGATTGGATAACGTAACAAAGAAGGCTGTAACAAGGTTATGAAGATAGGTCCCCTTATTGGTAGAGGTAGGGCGGATGGAAGATACAGGATTGCTGCGAAAGGTATAGATTCCGAACGCCAGCAACATCAAGCTACCAAAGAGCTGCAGGTAGAAGATGTTCTTATTGACGTAGTCGAACACGAAGCTCATACCGTATCCTGTCAGTAAGGCATAGCAGATGTCACTCATTGTTGCACCGATGCCGGTCACAAATCCGTACCACCGTCCCTTGTTCAGTGTGCGTTGGATGCACAGTACCCCTACCGGTCCGAGGGGGGCAGAGACGATGACGCCAATGAGGCAACCTTTCCAAAGAATACTCGCTATGGTCTCAAAATTTATCATGGCTGCAAAGATAGTGCAAAAAATTGAGTAACTGAAGCATGTAAAAGGTTATTCTCTCACTTCCTCATCAACTTCACGTCTGAAAATCTTATAACCGATGGCTGCCACACAGATGCTCATCAGCGGACTGATGATGTTGAAGAAACAGTAGGGCAGATAGGTCAGTGTGGGCACACTGAGGATGGTTGCCTGCGTCATGCCGCACGAGTTCCAGGGGATGAGTGGCGATGTAACCGTTACTGCATCCTCGGTGGTACGGCCAAGCAATCGGCTCTCGTACCCCTTCTCTTTGTACACTTGGCTGAACATCTTACCCGTCAGAATGATGCTGATAAACTGATCGGCTGTGGCCAGGTTCATGAAGAGACCCGATGCAACGGTGGATGCAACCAAGCTCACTGTGTTCTTCATAAAGCGTACAAACATGGAAGTGATGCTCTCCAACATGCCACCGGCCGTCATCGCACCTCCAAAGCACATGGCACAAATGATTAACCACACGGTATTCAGCATGCCTGCCATGCCTCGGGTGGCTACCAGTTCGGTAAGTGTTGCATTGTCGGTAGGCAGCGATGTACTTCCGTAGAGGGTCATCATGGCGCCCTTAAAGCAACTCTCTTCGCCAGAAATCTCTTTCAATAGGTCGGGTTGGAAGAGGTAAGCAAAGATGCCTGCCAGCATGGTAGAAGCAAAGAGGGTGATGATGGAGGGTACTCGTTTGGCAATCAGTACGCCGGTAATCAGAGGTACCAGCAGTAACCAGGGTGTTATGTTGAAGCGTGATGCCAAGGCTGTGCAAAACGCATTGATTTCTTGTGTATTGTCGTTCCCGTGACTCAATCCCATCACGGTGAAGATAATCAGCGCAAGGGTCATGGAGGGTATGGTTGTAATCAGCAGATAGCGAATGTGTTTGAACAACGGAGTGCCGGTAACGGACGAGGCCAGTACAGTGGTGTCCGACAGCGGAGATACCTTGTCGCCAAAGTAAGCACCGGAGATAATGGCACCCGCTATCCAACCTTCCTCAATGCCCTGCACCTTTCCGATGCCCATCAGGGCGATGCCAATGGTTGCGATGGTGGTCCAGGAACTGCCCGTCATCACCGAAACCAGGGCGCAGATGAGGCACGTTGTGGTCAGGAAGAAGTCCGGATGTATGATTTGAACCCCATAATATATTAAGGTGGGAACCACTCCACTTATCATCCAGGCACCGCTGAGCGAACCGATGATGAGCAGAATGATGGTGGCAGTGGCTACACCGGTGATGTTGTTGGTAATAGCCTGCTCGAAATCTTTCCACGGAATGCGGTAGAAAGCCATGCCAATGAAGGCACACAAAGCCGTTGTGGTTAACAGTGCCACCTGACTTCCGCCCGCCAAGGCATCGCTGCCAAAGGCACGGATGGTGGCAAACAACATGCCCACCAGGAACACGAGCGGGAAGAATGATACGAGGGGTGAGGGAGTTTTTTTATTGCTGTTGGTCTCCATTTTCGCTTCAGTTTGGTAAAAAACGGCGCAAAGATAGTGTAATTTGGGCAGAGCCACAATTATATCTCTGCCAACTTTCACTTGCCACCCCTCCTGCTCACTCCAACCAATGTCCCTATTCACCTCTCCCCATATCCCTCCCTCCTTCTTCACTTCCTCTTTCTTCCCTTCTCTCTCCGCTCTTCTCTCTTCTCCTTCCATCTCTTCTCTCTCCTCCTTCAATCTCTTCTCATGCCCCAACGATTGCCCACTGTTCCTACCTCTTTTGCCTACTCATCCCACATCAAATTACCTTTGTTGAACAGAAGAAAGCCTTTTAACTGAAAGAAGAAAGCCTTTCTTCTTTTCATCAGTCGTTATATGACCTGGGAACACTCCTGGAGGGGGTGGTGATGAGTGGTGATTTTAGCTTGGGTAAGAAGGGGTATGAAAGCGAGGAAGGGCGGGGTACAAAAAAGAACTACCCGAAGTTCGTCCCGTGTGGAACGTGCTTCGGGTACTTGGTTGTAGGGAAGTGGGTAGTGCTGAGGGCTTATCGCTAGTCCGTAATTACCTTTCTTCAAAAGGGAATCTCTGAAAGTTCGCTTTGATAGAGAATCTAAACGACTCCTAATGTTTTATAAAAATGGCATCCCTCCTATTACTTTTAATGTTTTGTTGAGTCTTTTATAGAACGCATCAACTCAGATGAAGGCATCTGATTATTGTTCCTTATTGTCTTATTGATGGATTTGCTGCGTAAATATGATGTCGTTTATGATGAGTTCCTGACACGTGGACAAATCCGACACATCTATGAGATGGAACGAGGAATGATGGAACGTCTCTCCACATGAAATAAACAGACAATCTGATGAAGAAGTGTAATTATTAAAATTTATATTGTATGAGAAAGTTGATTGTAGCTATGCTGATAGCCGAACAGCAGACATTTTGCAGACAGTTGCGAGAAGAGTCGGTAACAGAAAAACAGAGACAAGAACCCCAAGATTGAGTGCCATGAAAACAGTAATGAAAAACATCGCTTACTTACGAATCTCTTTAGTGCTGATTTGTTTCCTTTGTTGCTTGAAGTTTTCTTGGGCTTCCAATCCGAATCCATCTTTAGTCTTCTCTTACGAAAACTGGACTTACGGAGATACCACATATCCATATCGAAAGGCTGTGATTGCTGCCGAAAACGGACAATCATCCCCCATTCTGGTTGTTTATCTGCATGGAGGATCGAAACGCGGAAACGATAATGAACGGCAAATGAAGGAGCAAGCAATACTTACCATAGCTAACTATTTGTCTGATAGAAGAATTCCGGCAATAATGCTCGTTCCTCAGTGTCCCGATTCGCAGACTTGGGGAAGGGGTACTGACGAAGCTGTCAGGAACTTGATTGAAGAGTATGTTAAGCTTGGTGAAATAGATGCCTGCCGTATCTATCTGTTGGGTAGCTCTATGGGGGGAACGGGTACTTGGTATATGGCATCTGCTTATCCTTCTCTTTTTGCAGCCGTTATGCCGGTAGCCGGAAGCCCGAGGTTCTGCGATAGCAATCGGGTAGCAAATACTCCGGTTTATACAGTCATGGGAAGTGGGGATAGGATGATGTCGGTTGCAAGAGTAAATGATTTTGTGAACCAATTGAAAGAAAAGGGAGGAAAAGTCATTATGGATGTCGAAGAGGGTTGGGGACACGTTCAAACCTGTACCGATAGTTATATATCCCAACGTCTCGACTGGCTTTTCAGCCATGCACGTCCCCGAGCAAAATAAAACTACCCGAAGCTCGTCCCGTGTGGAACGTGCTTCGGGTAGTTGTCAGTAGTGAGTTGGGTTAGGCTGAGGAGTTATTTGCGTTCGGCTGCTTTCACCTTCTTCAGGTAGTCTTCCAGTCCCAGTAAGGCTTGTTTGGCTACTTTCTTACGGAATGCTTCGTCGGCCAACATCTCTTCTTCGGGCAGACTGCTCATGAAGAGTACTTCCAACAGTACGTTTGGATACTCGGTAGGAGCATTCATGGTGAAGTTGAAGTTACCCACCAGTCCGAAGTCTTTCAGACCCAATTCCAGCAGTCGGTTGAGCATTGTCTCGGCCAAGTCGCGATTGACAATCTGCTTGTAATAGGTGCTGGTGCCCATGAGGTTGAGCGGAGAGCCGCCTGAATTGTTGTGAATGGATACCATCAGGTCGATGTTCTTCTCCTTGAAGATGGCCTTACGGTCCACCATGTCCACGTTGTAGTCACCGTCGCGACTCAGTACAACGGTAGCTCCCTTGGCCTCTAACAGGGCTTGGAACTCCTTCACGAGGCTGAGGTTTACGTCTTTCTCCTTCAGTCCGCTGTTGCCAACTGCACCGTCATACGGGCCTCCGTGACCTGCATCCAGACCAATAACCATGCCTTTCAGTGTCAGTGCCGGGGTATGTTTCACCTCGATGACGAGGTTGGTACCCTGATAGCTGACAGAGTAGCCCCACGCATGTTGCTTTTGTAACTTGATGATGACCTGCAGTACATCGCCTTCCAGCTGACGGAAGTCCACGTATTCAATCATCTTTAAACCTCTCTTCTGCGAAATCCAGTTGCTATTGTTCATGGCTCCATAGAGTTCCACGCAGATGGTGGTAGGGTCCAGTTGTGTCCAGGTGTAGTATGGAAGACGCTCTGTTAGGGAGATACTGACGCGGTCGGTCTTGCCGGTGTTGGTAACAGACCAGCTTCCGGTGTTGATGCATTTGGTCTCTTTGTCGGTTACTTCCAGAGCGTTTTTAGGCATGTAGGCCCAACGGTTCTCGGCCAGTTGTACTTTGTAGAGGCGACCAATCTCACCTACCACCTTAAAGACGATGCCTTCGTCCACGTAGTTCATCTTCGAACCACCCAAACGATCGCTGCCGTCGCCATATTGCAGATAGGCTCCGGGCTTGGAGATGGCGAAGAGATTGCACGGTTTGAAGGTAGTCTTCTCCAACTCCTGTTGTGCTTCTTTCAGGGTAAACTTCTTCTCCGGACGGGTGGAAGTGTAGAAGATGTTGAGTGTCTGTGTGTTTGTCTCGGCACCTTTAGCTACACTTACTTCCACCTGATTGGCACCCTCTTTCAACATGACTTGTGCTGCAAAGGCACCTGTTTTGTAGACTTTGGCCTCTTCGCCATTGACTTTAGCAGTACAACCTGCTTCAGTGAGGCCGACGATGTAGTGCTTCTGAGTGAAAACTGTGTCGCGTGCACCGCGAACTACTTTCAAAGGAACTTCTGCTTGCAACTGTGTTGTGCCAAGCAAGAGGGCAGCCAGTGCCCAGGAATGTCTGAATTGTTTCATGTGTATTGATTGTTGTTAAGTAAATGATTATAAGTTCAGTTCAAGTTTTGGATGCTCGTTCTCCGACTGCCAGAGGTTCTCAACGGTGAACGATAAGGTTCCTCCTTCACCCGTGGTACGCTTAAGGCTGCTGAACGGCTCCAACAGAATGGGATTTCCGTTGCCGAAGCGTAACAGATAGGTCATGGATGAGAGGTTGGTCATAACGATGTTCTTCTTTCTGTTTTTGCCTTCGGAAATTACTTTGTAGCTGACCGAAGCCTGGAAGAAGTCCTTCAGCAACTGCTCTTCACCGGCCAAGCTGCCGTAAGCATATGCCAGTGTGCGACGGTTTACCAGCGCCTCTTTCAGTGCTTCCAACGTATTCTCCTTGGCAAAGATGAAGGTCATGTTGCGGAAACAGTTGTTCAGAATGTACTGCTCGTAGGTGGAGTTGTGTACATCGGTATTGGCAGAAACGAAGAGCTTCTGCTCATGAGCGCGTGTAATGGCCTTGGGATAGAACTCACTGCCATTCATTATTTCGATACCGTCGATGAATCCTTTCTCATAAATGGCCTTCTCCAGTTCGGGATGTTCCAGGCTTTTACGACGCCATCCCGGATGATTGTGCATAATAAGTGCCCCTTGCTTACGGGCATTGACGAAGCTTTTCATGGGGTCGGTGTCGTACAGCGTGTTATTATCTTGTGTAAAGAGTGCGTTGTAATGCCCGATAGTGATTGGCTCGCGGGTGATTTCAGCTCCGGGAATGATGGTGATTCCGTAACCTTTGGCAGCCTTTTGTGCCAGCTTAACGGCCAGGTTGAGGTCTGATTGGATGCCTTTCTCGTCGGCTGCTTTACGGATAATGTTGTAGTTCACGGCCTGGGCATCAGGCTTTACATATCCTTTCAAGAAAGCTATCATGTTGCCTTCGTGCTTCCGGTACTCGATGTGTTCGGTAATGGCAAGCACGTCCAAACCATTGTTCCAAGCCTCTTTAACGCGATATTCGGGGGTACAATCGCCATCAGAGTAGATGGTGTGTGTATGCAAGTCTGCCTTATACACGTTATATCCGTTCACTTGCGGAAGGATAATTTCTCGGCGCACTGCACCTGTTTGGCGGGCATGGCGTATCATGTCCACGTTGTTGGCATCTTGATAATAGAATTGCGCTGATACTTCAGTAGCAGCAATGCTCAGGAAGAGCAAGGGAAGAATAACTCTTTTCATACGTTACAAAATTTGTTTAGTTATTTATTTGATAAAGATTTCTCCCGAGTCAGGCTTAAGAATGTCTGATACGGGACGTAGTTTTTCGCTCTGAATATGAATCTCTTTCGCCTGCAAAAGCTCGGAAGAACTGAAGCCCAGTGAGAGACGATAGTCGCCTGCAGAGAGTTTCCATGCCACATCTGCTTCACTATAGGTAGCCAAATCCTCGGGAGTAATGCGGATGGTAACGGTGTGCGATTCGCCCGGTTGCAGGGTAGGTGTCTTGCTGTAACCCCTTAACTCGATAAGTGGACGGTCGGTTGAAGGAGCCAGTTCGGTAGAGTAGAGCTGCACCACTTGCTTGGCGGCATGCTTTCCGGTATTGGTAATGAGGCACGAAACAAGAATCTCCTGCTCGCTCTGTTCCACTTTCATATCAGTAAGGTTGAAAGCAGAGTAGGTGAGTCCGTACCCAAAAGGATAGGCCACTTCTACTCCACGTGTGGCATAGTGGCGATAACCCACGTAGATGTCTTCTTCATAATTGGTGTAATCAATATTAGGCTGGTCGTAATACTTATGTACACGGCTGAAGTTTTCAAACGATTGGTTCAATCCGTTTTCAGGAACGTTCACGGGAAAGTTCTGCGATGGTACGTCGGCATACGACATAGGGAAACTCATCGGCAGGTGTCCGCTAGGCGATTGACGCCCCAAAAGCACGTCGGCAACAGAGTTACCACCCTCTTGTCCGGGCATCCAACATACCAGAATGGCATCGGCCTTGTCGCGCCAAGAGGCAATCTCAACTGGTCCTGATACGTTCAGAACCACTACCACCGGTTTGCCTGCTGCCCGAAACTCACGGCTCACTTCATTCAGCAACGCACGTTCGTCTATGCGTAAGTTGAAGTCTCGTTCCACATGACGCTCGAATCCTTCTGCTGCATGGCGCGAAATGGTTACAATGGCTAAGTCAGCCCGTTTACTGCTTCCCTGCACAAGGGTACGCGGGTCTCTTATTTCGTTGGGACGCAAGGTGTAAACCGTCCATCTTCGGTGCGCATCCATCGGAGCAATGCGTGCTTTCTCTTCCTGAATATGCTGAGTGTATTGTTTGTCCAGTTCTGCATCCAGATGAAGGTTGTTAGCGAGAAGTCCTTCGCGAAGATCCACCACATAGGCTTTGTTTACATCGCCCGAACCACGACCTCCGGCAATAAAGTCATAAGAACCTACCCCAAACAAGGCAATCTCTGAACCGGCCTTCATGGGCAATGCTTCGGCTTCGTTTTTCAACAGTACAAACCCTTCGCTGGCCACCTCTCGGGTAACTTGGGCGTGTGCTTGCAAATCGGGATTGTTACTGTGCTGATAGTTGTTGAAACTGGGAGTCTTGACGATAAGCTTTAGAATACGTTTCACACAAACATCCACCAACCGTTCGTCCAGTCTGCCTTCACGCACAGCTTTCAAGATGGCTTCATACTGTTCCGGATCTCCCGGCTGTATCATGTCATTGCCGGAGGCCACTTGTACTACAGGGTCGAGTCCGCCTCCCCAATCAGTAACGACAGTTCCCTCAAAGCCGAACTCATCACGTAGAACCGTTTCCAACAAACCTCGGTCTTCTGATGTGTATCGTCCGTTCAGATAGTTATACGAAGTCATCAATGTCCAGGGTTGTGAGTTGCGTATGGCTATCTCGAAGTTGCGCAGATAGATTTCACGTAAGGCTCTCAGAGAAACACGCGAGTCGTTACCCAGGCGGTTTATCTCCTGATTGTTGGCGGCAAAGTGTTTGATGGAAGTACCCACCCCGTTACTTTCAATGCCGTTGATGATGGCAGCAGCTGTTTTGCCGGAGAGTAAAGGGTCTTCTGAGTAATATTCAAAGTTGCGACCACACAAAGGATTGCGCATGATGTTGACACCGGGGGCAAGAATCACGTCCACACCATACTCCTTTACCTCGTTACCCATAGCTTCACCCACACGGTAGATAATCTCTTCGTTCCAGGTTGCAGCCAAGTGAGTACCTACCGGAAAACCGGTGCAATAGTAGCTTTTCGGGTCACCTTCGCGGGTTGCTGAGATGTGCAAACCGGCCGGACCGTCGGCAAAGACGATGGTGGGAATGCCCAGACGTTCCACTTGATAAGTGATGCCTGCTGCCCCCGGAACAATGGAGTCGGTGTAGCCTACCTCGCCCGAGGCCATTCGTTCGCTCATGCTGGCGCCCACAATCAGGTGGATTTTTTCTTCCAGCGTTAATGCCTTCACTATTTTATCAATGTTATTGACACGCAGTTTCAATGGTTTAGCTGCATAAGATGCTTGAAATGCAAGCAGAAAGAGGAGTAATGATGCAAATGATTTCATGATGTGTTCGATATTTGGCTAACAAAAGTAAGGCACAAAACGGAGTAAAGCAAGATTTTCCCAATTTTAAATTGAAAAAAGTACTTTCTCCATGAAAGAATTAAAGTCCGCCTTAAAAGTAGCAGTGGACTTTTGCAACAACGAACGCCCCTCATTTAAGCCTGAATGGAATGACACCCAGACAAGCGTGTAGACAAGAAGGTGAAATTGAGAAAATGGAAAAGTTATAGAGAAATAGCCATTAGAAATAAGTCTGTTTGAAAATATGTCATATCTCTGGAAAAATCTAACGAATGAGGGAAAATAATGATGGTGGCACTGGTGTTCAATGACTTATGAGGACTTTCGATGAAAGCCTCGCCGATGCGAAAGTGCAAGGAAATGAAAGGTAATGAAGGCGGACGGTTTTCAAATCATTACCCGATAATGAGGTAGGTTTATAGGTTGTTGGAGTTTATTTCTACTCTCTGCCATATTCTGCATAACAATGTACAACTCGCTGATAACTAATTTTGTAACCAAAAAGAATTGGATTATGCGAAGTACATTTAAGGTGCTGTTCTATGTGAACGGAAGTAAGGAGAAAAACGGTATTGTTCCCATTATGGGGCGAGTTACAATCAATGGTTCGGTGGCACAATTCAGTTG
>JAGATY010000027.1 GCA_017621035.1 Bacteroides sp.
GGAGTCTGAGCAGAACCTTGACTTACTAATGCTTACACAAGGGTGGAGACGTTATGACATCTCCAAGCTCACTCAAGGTTCATTAAAGCAGCCTGACACCAAACCGGAAATCGGGCAAGAGATTCATGGGCAGGTGGTAAGAGAATTTAGTGGAAAACCATTTGTTAATGCTCCTATTCTTATGGTAATACCCAAAGTACGCTTTCATGAGGAGAGAAAAACAGATTCATTAGGACGTTTTATTTTTACTCATCTTGAGTTTCCGGATAGTACCAGATACATTTTAAGAGGTCTGAGCCATAAAAACAAGAGTCGTGACGTATTAACCAAAATCAAAGAAGATGTTTTTCCAAAGATTTACAAGCCCAAAGCGATACACACTTTGTTAAATCGCCCGGCAGTAAAGAGAGAGCTTGAGATTAAGGTGTTGAATGACAGTACTATTCGACTGATTGAATTAGGGGAAGTTGAAGTTACCGCTTCCTTTAAATGGCCTCGTATGCCATCATCCGGTTTTGTTTCTAGAGCCTATACCACTACCCTGGATGAGAAATACTATAAAAAGAAGCAAGTATATGATATGGTTGATTTGCTGAATACAACCCCTTATGTTACATGTATCGGTAATAAGATATCTGTACGAGGAGCACCTACCAATGGTTTTGGTTCTAGGATGAGTTTCATAAGAGGAGGGACATCACCTTTGATTATGATTGATGATTTAATTTGTACCACACCGGAAGTATTAAATTTACATCCTGATGATGTGGAGGAAGTTAGTGTTGTAAGAAAAACTTTTGGTTCTCCTTGGCAGTTTGATGCCTCCACTATGTTGTTGATTTATACTAAACCGGGAACAAAGAAAATAGACAGATTTGCCAAAGTCAATATTGCCGGGCACACACCTTTAGGTTATCAGTTACCGGCAGAGTTCTATTCTCCTAAATATGTAGCAGAAGTAAAAGGCAAGAATGATAACCGCCACACACTACACTGGCAGCCGAATGTCGCTGTAGACCAAGAGGGCAAAAGTAGCTTTAACTTCTACACAGGAGATAAAACTGGTAACTATACAGTAGTTGTGCAAGGCGTAACCCATGACGGAGAGATTATCCACGCGAAGAAGCAGTTTAAGGTGGTAGAGAATGAAGAATGAAGAATAATTTACGATTTGACGATTTACTATTTACTATTTGGATGGCTCACGGATAAGCTGATACCGCAGGGAGAATTGTAGATTGTAAATCGCTAAATTGTAAATCACTAGATAGTCAATAACTTAAATATAAGCCGTATGAAAAATTCTATCCACACCTTACTTATTATTATGTTGCTTCCCTTTGCAGCAACAATAAATAGTTATGCAGATGAACCGCTGAAGCCGGAGAACCTGAAAGTGAGTAATAGCGAGGCGATGGATTCTATCACTCAGCGTTTCCGCCGTCAGTTACAAATTTTCCCGCAGGAAAAGGTGTATCTGCATACCGACCGAAGCCGGTATCAGGCGGGTGATACCATCTGGTTACGGGCACACTTGGTGGATGCGGCCTCACACCGAGCTACCACGGCCAGCCGATATGTCTATGTGGAGCTGATAGATGTGGATAGTAAACTTCTGAAACGTATTAAACTAAGACCGGAGAAGGAGGTGTATCACGGCTATCTTCCCATCAATGAGGAGCAGCCGCAAGGCTACTACACCCTGCGCGCTTACACCCGTTTCATGGAAAACCTGCCGGAGAACTACTTCTTCCACGGAAACATTGCCATTACCAATCCTCGCGCACGAAAGGCGGCAGAAGAGGAGTATGCCAAGAGTGACAAGACTAAGAAGGATACTACAGGCTATCGTCCCCCCTTCCACGTAAGCTTCTTTCCCGAAGGCGGTTACCTGCCCGCAGGCATTCCTTGGCGAGTGGCCTTTAAGGGAGTGGGCAGTGATGGCTGGAGTGATGAGGTGTATGGCATTGTGGTGGAGGAGCAGAGTGGCGATACCGTGGCAACCCTCAAGCATAGCCACAGAGGCATGGGTACCTTTATGATGAAGGCTGAGAAAGGAAAAAGGTATATCGCACAGATACTTAACAATCAGAACCGCTATCTGGAGTTTGAACTTCCGCAAGCTGAAGAGAATGTTCCCATGCTCTCTGCCTACTGGGTCAAGAACCGCTTGGGAATAACCCTTTCTCATCCCAAGCAGCAAGGACTCAGACTGGTGATGCACACACGAGGGATGGTATTCTACAACCGTCCGTGGAACACAGACCATCCGGTGCTGTTCATCAATAAGCAGCAACTCCCCGGAGGCGTTATCCAGCTGTTGCTGGTGGACGAGGGGAAAATGTCCTCAGTGAACGCCTTGTTTTCAATCGAGAAGCTCAGGAATTGCAGACCACCCTTACCTCTGACAAACAGGAGTATGGCTTACGGGAGAAAGTAGAAATTGAAGCTCTGCTGGATAGAGAGACCACAGACAGCC
>JAGATY010000028.1 GCA_017621035.1 Bacteroides sp.
TCCTGCGGAATCACCATCAGATAAGACTCATCATTGAGCAGTCGCTGCGGCTCGCTGGCGTTGAAGCGGGTGAGCTGCACCACATTTACTTCTGTATCATTTTCAGCACATACATCTTTTACTGTGTGATAGAACTCGTTATCTGAACCATCACCATCAACTGTACCGCCATCAAAAACAAAGCCTTGTCCACCGGTTGTGCTTGACCAGGGAGAATTAGGTACTTCATTACCATCTTCATCAGTTGTAGTGCCCGGGGTGAGCAGGCTCAACGTACCTCCTGTGTAGAATGGACCGGCTTGTGTTGTGGTAGTTGCATCATAAGATTCACTTACCAATGCCACTTTCTTCACATTGATGCGAGTGTTACCGTCCAGCAGGTTGGTGCCATTGGTAGTCTCATCCACAGCAGCTTCTACAGTGAAAGCAATACGTGCCAAGGCATGGGCAAACTGGAAGTGAATACGTTCGTTTACAGCCTGCTTTTCTTGATTGATTGTTCCCTCGTAGTTGGTGTTGTAGATAAGGTCTACTTGATCCTTCACTTCACCGACTACGGTAAAGTTGATGTTAGTGCCATCCAGTTGTATGCCGTTGGCATTACCATCCTTGGCATAAGGGCCGTAAGCAAAGAAGCTTACTTTGTCACCGGCATTGTTCGGCCAGTACTTCACGGGAGAGTATTCCCACAAGCCATTCTCACCCTTGTCAGGATTTAAAGTTACTTTGGTGTTCTGCATGAAGTCTTCAGCAGTAGCCGTTCCATCAAGGACTTCTTGATAGGTTGCATTCTTGGTGTAGTAAGCATTCACACCGAAGCCTTTCACGCCAAGTACCGTGTTGTCAATCACTGTGGCACGCGTCTGTGCGTTGTCGCCCACATAAGTATCGAATGCAATAGCATTCTCATCCTGAATCTGCTGCTCCAGCAGTTCATTCTCGGAGCAGCCCACCAATGCGAGGGCTGCTGCCATGATCCATAAAAAATTTTTCTTCATAATTACTCTTATAGTGTTTGTTAATAATTGCTTTTAAAAAGCTGCCTACATCGGGATGTCCTGGTTGGTTTCATCGCCCCAATCATCCACTTCGGCATCAAATCCATTTTCATCGCTACCCAGTGCCGGAGCCACGTCCGGAAGTTTGTCAGACAGTTCCAAGTCCAGGTACAGATGCAGCGGGCTTCCATTGGTGGTACGCTGATAGATACGGCTGCCCACATTGAACATACGGTTCACCCTCGTCTCGTTATCCACCAGCAGCAGGCTCAGGCGAAAGATGTTCTCCGCGGCTTTTCCTCCATGACCGTCCGGCAGTCCGAAACAGGTTATCTCCGAGGTTAGGGTTCCCACCTGTACCTTGTCGGCACCGACAGTCTTATCCTTCACCTTCCACGTCTCCAGCAGGTGAGCCACCTTATCCGAATGATACTTCTCTGCCCCGATGAAATAGCCGTCTGCCATGCCTGAGACCATAGCCCTGCCGGAACGGAAGTTATTGATTCCTTTCACCTTAACCGATACATGGAGTGTATAAACCACATTTTGCGGAACCATTGTCGCAATCAGCGTTTCCTTCTCGTCCTCGGCACGGGTCGTATGGTCACCATGCCATTCCACTTCCCCTTCCACCATCTCGGGTGTAACTTCTGCTTCCTGTCGGTCGAAAGCCAGCCATTCAGGATTGTGTACCAGTATTTCACCTTCGGCCGGTCTGTACCATGAAGAAGAGCACCTCTCCGGCTGCACCCAAGCTGTAGTATAGTCATCCATATCACGAAAAACGACTGTCCCGAACTCGGCTGCACTTTGGTTCTGCACCATTATCATATAGCTGTCCGGCATCAGGCTGAACGTAGCATGGGTGATAGTATGAGTGGTGTACTGTATGTTTTGGCCTGTCGAGTCGGAAGGATACAAGAACAGAGTCATTCCATCAGGCTTTTCTTCCTTAAACTCAGACCAATCCACATCGATACGTACCTTTGCACCGTGCAGGTGACTGAGACAAAACGGGTCGTGCGGCTGGCAAGAGGCGGCCAACATGGCAAGAGTCAGCATGGTGACTAAATATGAGAACCTCTTCATCTTCCCTCTTTCACCTCCTTCCCATTAAAGTTGCCACGGCCGATGAGCCATTGCAGGGTTACACCTAATTTAGTAGGGCCAATCCAGTGGAATCTCTCCAGCGACTGCCACACACGGTGACCGTCCATAGGGATGTACTCATGCATATTACCACTGAGATAGCCTACACCTATTTCAAAATCGAGACTGAAGCGTCTGCCTATGGGCAGGGCATAGCCATAACCAATGCTTCCCCCATATGCCCAACGCTCGGCCAGATAGCCACGTTCCTTGTAGGTAAAGTCCCATGTAAACATCTGCCCAAACACCTCTATGCGGTGCCCTTTAAAGGGACGTTTCTCCTTATTTAGATACCATTTGAGTCCGGCCTCAAAACCTTCCAAGCGATACCAGCGGGTCCAGCCCTTATCCCTCAGCCAAATGTTCTGATAGCTACCACTCAGCACCCCCCCCCGAGTGATGCCTATTTCCGCCCCAATGTTTGGGATTACAAGTCCATCATATAGCAAGTTACTCTTAATGACCATATAAAAGGGTTTGCGGGGTCCCTTGGCCGGGGCTGGTTTATCTACCTCTTCAGTAGCAGGCAATGGAGTAATGTTTACAATTGTATTATAGTTGTTGACATTTCCTATAAACACGGTATCTACCTTTTTCACATACACCGTATCGGTACGAGGCATCACTTCTTGCATGCCGTCTGTCTGGGGAGCTACATCTGCCTTTAAGATATTGTAGGCAATCATCACCCGTGTGCCTCGCAAGTCAGCATAATAGCGGTCGTAGAGTTCATTCCAAACCTTGCCTCCTTGGTAGTTCATCAGTCGATGCTTGCGCCCGTCCACCACCTTGCCATTCTCCTTTATCCACTCGGGAAGAGCCAGAATTTCAAGCACCTCTTCCTTGTAAGGCAAATTGGATGCCCTGACAAATGCTTCGAGCCCCTTCCAATCCACGCCACGGGACTCTATCTCAACATGCTCTGCATCCACCAAATGCCTATCCAGCAGATAATCATATATTACTTGGGCACGATTATCTGAGAGGTAGCGGTTACGGGTAGAGGGTCCCTCGGGCGATGCTCCCGAGACGATGAGAATGCTGCGGACATTACTCTGGGGATTGTTGAGTAATGCATTGAAGCGACGGGAAAACTCTTTCAACCGCTTCCCATTGCTACGGAACTGAGGGTCAAGTAGAATTTTATCTTGCCGGAAATATACCTGCAAGGTGTCCGAAGTGACATAAACCTCAGAAATCTCCTGTGCGTAACCGAGTCCGAAAGACAGGAGCAGAAATATCATTATCAATATCTTTCTCATTGCTTCAATGTATTATGAGACCTATTCTGAAGAATATCCGGTGCGTGCTTATGTAAATATTTACGGAACGAATGTACATTCACCCCACATCGGTGGGCAATGGCTGTCATTGTATCAGATGTATCTTTCATCTGTTCAATAGCCTCTGCATATTTATCAGCGGCAGCCTTTGTCCCGATAATCTTCTTACGTTCCGTCTTCCGGCTCAACAACTCGGGATGATTACTTTTGATGAACATCCTGAAGTATTCATTATAGCCACACTCCCCCATTACTGCATTGATGGTAGCATTGCTGCTTCTAAGCATTTCAATCCCTCGCGAGAATAGTTCTTCACTTGACACAAGCAAGGAGTTATGCTTCTCTATGGAGTCCGGATAGTTACGGCGAACAAATCCCCCAAGGCTATTATAGGTCAGTCCCAGCCGTTTGGCTATAGACTTCAAGGATTCAGGAGTGGTTTCATATAGGTGTAATGCCTTGGCATACTTCTCTGCGCTCCGTCCGGAAACAATTCTTCCGTTGGATGCTTTCACCATGCCGCGTGCAGCAACCAGATGAGGGTAATGTTCCTTAAGATACATCCTGAATATATCAGGATTCAAGTCAAACTCTGCTGCGACTTTTGACGTTGGCAGGTCTGAATTTTCCAGCCGTTGAATGGCAGCGGCATACTTCTCAACCGCCGATTTCTTGTAACGCTTGGTCTGCTCTAAATCAACCCCTTTATCAAAACCTCTTCGCTGAACCATCAATTCCGGATGCCAGGTTCTCAAATGATAACGAAAACCTCCAAGGGGCACACCTACCACACGTACAATTTCTGTGATATCCTTAGAGGTGGCTCGGTACATTTCTATCGCCTTTTCATACTTTTCAATAGAACTTTGCTCAGGCTCATAGAGTGCCCAATTACCATTACGCATTCCCCTGACTTTCTGTCCCATTGCTTGAATACGCTTCTCTTCTCGGTGTTGTGTAATTTGCGGATAATAGGCTAAGATATGCTCACGAAATCCCGTGTAAGAAACATTACAAGCATTGGCCACTTCCTCAATGGTCATATCTGAAGATTGCAACATTTCAACGGCAGCAGCATAACCTTCTTTACTCCACTTTCTGGCACCATATTGCAGATTGACGGTAATACCCATTTTCCTGCGCTCATTCTCTCTGCGTGGGACAATTTCCGGATAATGCCTGCGGAGCTGGCTTGCTAGCGAGGAGCATCCCACATCAAAAATACGTGCAATCTGAGAGATATTGTACTCTATATATTCCATGCTGTCGCAAGCAGCAATAGCATCTTTATATTTGTAATGAGCTGCGGTGGTCTGTCCCTTCTTTCCTCTGAGCTTGACATTGTCAAAGTTTGTAAGATTATGACGTATAAGGATAAGATTACGGTGATGAGTAGAAAGGAAAGAACTGAATGCGACAAAACCAACCCCCGTTTGCTCGCATATTTGCTTAATGGAAAGAGTGGTTTCTGCATAGAGGGTAATAGCCTTGCTATACTTCTCTATAGTCCCTTGTTTTGCGCCTCGCAATTCTTTCAACTGTCAATTAACGTTAAATGTTTGCATTCGTTTTGTAGGCAATCAACAGTTCTTTTTTCTCTTTACTCATCTCTGTTTTATAGAACCTCTCTTTATAAGAGA
>JAGATY010000029.1 GCA_017621035.1 Bacteroides sp.
AGTTCCGATGTCTTGAAGGTCTCTACATATCGCTGATAAAAATCGTGCTCTGTAAACGCAATCTGTTGCTGAGTGTCAGATAAATTTCGTACTTTTGCCATGAGTTATTTTTGCTCATTTCCTCCGAAATTCACTTTTCCAGGGTGTTCGGAGGAATTTTTATTTCCCCTTACTAAGATACGAAATATTTATCATATTGACAATCAATTGATTATATTTTTAAACCTATTTCACGACTGGCCCTAGTTTAGTGCCTTAAATAAATAACTAGCATCACTTTAATTTGCAATTCTTGTTCTAATATTCAACAACTTATAAACTAATTCCTTTGGAAAGCAAAAGGCTTATCTTTGGAAAACATAGAGAAAACATTGGCAAACAAAGGGGATTAAAGAAGGACTTACCATTTCGAATAAGTCCTTCTTTCTTATTCTTTATCCACTTCTTTGTACTTCAGAACAATTTCGATAATTTCTTGCCCATACTTATTGATACCGCGCTTACCCAAATATGGAATGGTTGCCAACATGTGGATATTAGTAGGTAATAAGTTGGATATACCTAGAATTGCTTTTTGTTGAATGATGGTATAAACCGGCAGTTTTAAAGTCGTAGCTTTCTCGTTACGCCACTTTATTAGCTGATTGTACAAGAGAGGGTGCTGGATATCAGAGGGAATATTCGATTTGATGTTTCTCTCCTTTTCTTGCCTTATCTTGCTATGTTCTGTTTTGGACGGCTCTTTCAGTGTGAAGATAGCTTTCTGTTTTAAGTAAGCAGAGGTTTGGAAGCCTTCATGAATCGTAAAATCCAACATCTTTTTCTTGAAAGAAGTCTGCTTCACAAGTTCTTCCCTGGTATCTTTTATTCTTTTCCGAATCTCTTTATTATCACTAATGGGTATAGTATCCCACAAAAGGGTATCTAACGGAATAAGTTGTTCGCTGAAGTAGACACTTGCGGCTTTTATACGTTCTTGAAGATGTGTGTCGGTATGATAATTAGTGGAAACATCAGTCAAACGGGTATATTGTTGAGAAAACTTCTGTGCTACATTGTTTATCTTCTCTTTAAAACGGACTTCCTCTTCTTTTAAAGCTTCTAATAGTTTGGGATAGAGACGATAGAGATGTTCATCAATCAGACGGGTATAACGATGGAGTGACCACTCTATTTCTTCAAATTTAAATAACTCTGATAATAATTGTAGGAAGTATGTACGTTGCAAATCCCGGAAACGATTTTCGGTAGGGATTGTTTGCCGAGCTTTTTCGGTAAAAGTATCAACGGTGGCATCGCTAATTATTGCGCGTGCCGGAATGGGATTACTAAGAACTAACCCTTCTAATGTACGGCAACGACTAAGAGCTACGTATGTTTGTCCGTGTGCAAAGCTACCACTGGCATCAATAATAGCTTTTTCAAAAGTTAGACCTTGACTCTTGTGGATAGTGATAGCCCAAGCTAGTTTTAATGGATATTGTTTGAAAGTGCCTTCTATCTCTTCACGAATCTCCATTGTTTCTTTATCCAATACATAACTCGAGTTAGTCCATTCCTCTTCATGTACACTGATGAATTCACCACTTTCTTTACTACGAACTTCTATCCCCTGAGGTGATACGTTGGTTACTTCTCCAATCATACCATTGTAATAGCGATGTTCTCCACTACTGTCGTTTTTTACAAACATTACTTGTGCTCCTTTTTTAAGTTCCAGAAGTAAGTCAGTAGGATAACTGTATTCAGGGAATTTATCCTCTATTTTAGCTTTAAAAGCAAAGCTTCTTCCTGAAAGTTTCCCCAATTCAGATTCATTGATACGCTGTGCTTGAATGTTGTGAGTAACCAGCCTGATATATCCTTCTTCTGTTCGAGGATTGAAATTAGGAATATATCGACGGTTCAGTGTATCCAAAACATTGCTATTTATCTGGTTCTCCCGTATGTGGTTCAGTAGGGTAAGAAAGTTAGTATCGCTTTGCCGATATACAGTTTTAAGCTCTATTGTATAGTAATCAGTCTTCTTAAGTGCTTGACTAGAAAAGAAGTAAGGAGTATCATAATAGGGCTTTAATAACTTCCAATCCTCCTCTTTGACAACAGGAGCCAGCTGTTGTAAGTCACCAATCATTAGTAGTTGTACACCACCAAAAGGTTTTGAATGGTCGCGATACTTACGTAAAGCATCATCAATAGCATCCAACAAATCAGCTCTAACCATGCTTATCTCATCAATAACCAATAGGTCAGTAGAACGTATGATATTTATTTTCTCTTTCCCAAATCGGTATCTGTAGGCTGGAACATTACCTTCTCCTTTTGCATTGAAGGATGTTTCCGGTATGTAAGGAGCAAATGGAAGTTGAAAGAAAGAGTGGATAGTCATGCCTCCTGCATTGATTGCTGCGATACCGGTAGGGGCAAGTACTATCATTCGTTTAGGATTTTCCTCTTTTAGTTGTCGTAAAAACGTCGTCTTTCCAGTACCGGCTTTGCCCGTTAGGAATAAATGGTTACCAGTATTTGCAACAAATTGTTGAGCGAGTGTAAGTTCTGGATTGGAAATCATACAGAGATTTGTTTCTTGTTTCCACAAAGGTAGTCCATTTCTTTTAATTGGAAAAGCGAAAACTAAGAATTCATCTTCTCAGGTTAAAGGACGGATTTGTATTATAATGTGTACCAGAAAAGTAGTTTTAAAAACACTCTTGGAGTTAGGAGGTAAATTGAGATATTAAAAAGAAAGGTACCAAAAGAATAAAAAAACATGCGGGAATGTCGTTTAAAAGACACTCCCGCATGGAAAAGCAATTATGTTTTAGTTACATGTATATGTTACAGAGATTTGAATCAATTATTCATGAGTTTCTCAATTTCTTCGAATTCAGGACCCATATCAAGGTTGTAATATACACGATACAAACCGTTCAACCACAGATTTCTGCTTTCCGGCTTCAATTCTCTAGCCTTTTCGTATGCGGGTTTAGCCTTAGCATAAAATGACTTCAATGTCTTCAACTCTTCTTGATACTTAGGATCATTTACGTCAGTTGTTGCTGTTGCAGAGAAATCTTGTGCTTGCAAGCAGTAAACTAAACCAAGGTTAGAATAGGCCTCTGCATAGTTGGGATCTACTTCAATAGCCTTTTGATAAAATTCGATAGCCTTATTAAGTGCGTCAGCGGCTTCTTCGGGCTTGTTTGCATCCTTCAGATTTGTGTACATATTATTGTACAAATATCCTTTAACGTAGAGGTAAAGAGCGTTTTGAGGATCTTTTGCCAGCATATTATCAGCATATTGCATAGCTTCATCGTACTTGTTATTACCGCTATAGTAATCAATCAAGTTACCGAAGAAGAAAGGATAGTCAGGATACTTCTCTACACCTTCTTGCAAAGAGGCTACCCATTTTGCTGTGTCACCTTCTGCTTTCAGTGCTGTACAGATGAATTCCATTGCGTATTGACCATACTTTGCATTACCTTGAGCATAGGGTGCATATTTAGCGATGCTAGCATTGTCGTTGATGCTCAATGCTGCGATACATGCAAAGTAAGAGATTTCAGGAATAACAGTGTCTGTGGCAAGGAGGTTCTCTTTCTCCAACATGGGGTGAGCAGCAACATCGATATAGCTACCAAAGAACTCCAAAGCTTTCTTGTTATACTCATCGGCCTTTGCTTCATCGCCTAATGCTCTGTTGTAATACTCGATACCACCGTTAATCAGATTGCCACGTTCGGCCAAGATAGATGCAGCATTTGGTTTTCTGTATTTATTCTTGATTTTGCCCTTTTCGTTAGGAACTTGTGCCAATTCATCACACTTGAAATAGTACTTGCACATGTTTAAGATGCTGTTATACACCTGAAGTGTATCATAAGGCTTCTGCAAATATGCGTTCTCCATTTCTTTTTCGCTTCTTCTTTTCTGAATGAAGCCGGCCACATCCCATGTATTGGCATCGTCCTTGGTCTCAGGATTTACCAATGCTTCGTTAATCAATTGCTCTGCTTTAGCAAAGTCAGGTTTTACTTCGTTAGCAATAGCTTTTGCTTCTTTTACATTTTTAATTTGGGCAAAAGTAAAACTTGCTGTGAGCAATAAAACCACTGAAAATAAAACTCTTTTCATGATTGTTGTTGTTTTTAGATTAATATTACGTCTATTCGTTATTCTCATTATCAGTTTCAGGGGTGATTATGTCGTTTCCATCAACTGTTCCTTCTTCAAGAAGTTCCTCCTCTGTTTCGGAAGTTACCTTACAAACGGAGCCTATTTCATCGTTTCTCTTCTCAAGATTGATGAGTCTGACTCCTTGTGTGGCACGTCCCATAATGCGGAAATCAGCTACGTGCATGCGAATGGTAACACCCGATTTGTTGATAATCATCAGGTCATTGTCGTCTGTAACAGATTTGATGGCAACCAATTTACCGGTCTTTTCCGTGATATTCATGGTCTTAACGCCCTTACCTCCTCTGTTCGTCTTACGGTAGTCCTCAATGTCTGAACGCTTGCCATAGCCCTGTTCAGACACAACCATGATGGTCTCTGTCTCAGGATCCTTGATGCAAATCATGCCAATAACCTCATCTTGTCCGCCTTCATCCAATGTCATGGCACGTACACCGGTAGAGGTTCTTCCCATGGCGCGTACAGCACTTTCGTGGAATCGGATGGCTCGGCCATTACGATTGGCAATGATGATTTCGCTATCGCCATCGGTCATGCGCACCTCAATTACCTGGTCGTCCTCACGAATGATGATTGCATTTACACCGTTCTGACGCGGACGAGAGTACTGTTCGAGCAACGTTTTCTTGATGATACCGTTCTTAGTGCAGAACACAACGTAGTGATTGTTGATGAAATCCGGGTCATTCAAGTTTTTAACACGCAGGTAAGCATTGACGGCGTCATCGGCATCAATGTTCAAAAGGTTCTGGATAGCGCGACCTTTCGAGGCTTTTGTTCCCTCCGGTATCTCATAAACTTTCAACCAATAACATCTACCCTTTTGGGTAAAGAACATCATTGTGTTGTGCATAGTAGCAGGATAGATGTGTTCAATGAAGTCTTCATCGCGAGTTTCGGTACCCTTTGAACCTACACCTCCTCTGTTTTGTGCACGGAATTCACTCAGTGGAGTTCGTTTGATGTACCCCATATGCGAAATAGTAATAATCATTTCATCATCAGCGTAGAAGTCTTCGGGGTTGAATTCTTCCGATGAATAGACTATTTCTGAACGGCGCTCGTCTCCGTACTTTTCCTTGATTTCTACCAACTCATCTTTGATGACTTTACGACAAAGCTCATCATTTACTAGAATCTCTTCTAAGTAAGCAATCTGTCTTTGAATCTCTTCGTACTCAGCATGCAGCTGTTCTTGTAGCAGGCCGGTGAGCTGTCGTAAGCGCATTTCGACAATGGCGCGTGATTGTAGCTCCGATAAATTAAAGCGCTCCATCAGTCCGTTGATGGCTTCTGCCGGTGTCTTAGCTGCACGGATGATGCGGATTACTTCGTCGATGTTATCGGATGCAATAATCAATCCCTCCAAGATGTGCGCACGTTCTTTAGCCTTCCGTAAATCGTATTGGGTACGACGGATGACAACTTCGTGTCTGTGCTCTATAAAGTATTTGATTAGTTCTTTTAAGTTGAGGGTGCGAGGACGGCCATGAACCAGTGCCACGTTGTTGACACTGAATGATGTTTGCAGCATGGTCATCTTATAGAGTTTGTTCAGCACCACACTGGCATTTGCATCGCGTTTGATGTCGATAACGATGCGCATACCTTCGCGGTCGGACTCATCGTTGGCATTGGTGATACCTTCTATCTTCTTTTCATTGGCCAAGTCGGCAATGTTTTTGATAAGTTCAGCCTTGTTTACGCCGTAAGGAATCTCTGTTACAACAATCTTGTCGTGGTTGGTTCCTGTTTCTATTTCAGCCTTGGCACGCATAACAACACGTCCGCGTCCGGTCATGTAAGCCTCGCGTACGCCACTCATGCCATAGATGTAACCACCGGTAGGAAAGTCCGGTGCTTTCACGTAGTTCATGAGTTCCTCTATTTCGATGTCATTGTTCTCGATATAGGCAACGCAAGCATCAATCACCTCACTCAGATTGTGTGTCGGCATATTGGTTGCCATGCCGACGGCAATACCTGAAGCTCCGTTGACTAACAGTTGAGGAATGCGTGTTGGCATAACGGTTGGCTCTTGTAAGGAGTCGTCGAAATTGTTCTGCATGTCGACGGTTTCCTTCTCAAGGTCTTGCATCATCTCTTCTCCAATCTTCTGAAGTCGGCATTCGGTATAACGCATGGCGGCTGCTCCGTCACCGTCTACCGAACCGTAGTTACCTTGGCCATCTACCAACATGTAGCGCATTGCCCACGGTTGAGCCATGCGAACCAAAGCTCCATATACTGAAGAATCGCCGTGGGGGTGGTACTTACCCAGTACTTCACCCACAACTCTTGCTGATTTTTTATAGGGTTTGTCGGACGTATTTCCCAGCCCCATCATACCATAAAGTATTCTTCTATGTACGGGCTTGAAACCATCTCTAACATCTGGAAGGGCACGCGACACGATTACAGACATTGAATAATCGATGTACGATGACTTCATTTCCTCCTCAATGTTGATCTTTATAATTCTGTCTTGCTCAATCATTTAGAAAGTGTATTAGTTTAAATTGGTCTCAGGACTCTGAAAAACCACGCTAAGGTACTGCTTTTTTATGACATGCAAAAGTTTTCTTTCAGAAATTTGATACTTCGACCTACAAAATTGCCTTTTATACCATATTATATATATTAGCTACAGTAGCGAAGAAGAAAACGGCTTTCTTCCACCCCCTTCAGAAACACTTCTGAAGGGGGTGTTGTCTTCGTACAACGAAAAGGGCCTTTTCGTTGTACGAAGACGGTGCTTTGGTTGTACGAAGACATGGTCAAGTTACAACCAAGAGAAAGGATGGTTTTGAAGTAGTATATCTTTGGCATGATATTTGTAACGCCTTATTGTGGTTAAAAGGTACGCTGCGAATGAATATAATGCGTATCTTTGTCCACAGAATGAGTGATTAGAGCGTAAAGAATGAATGACGATGAACAATCAATTTACACCCCAAGTAACAGAAATAATTGTCTATAGCCGCGAAGAAGCTATCCGATTGAAGAGTACTTCAATCGGCCCCGAACACTTGTTGTTGGGCTTGTTGCGCGACGGTAATGGCAAGGCTATTGATATATTGAATGAGCTAAACGTAAATTTGAATAAGCTAAAGTTGTGTTTGGAAGAGCATTTGGCTGATGATGCAGACGATTCTGTTTTGCCGGATGCCGACCTTTCCTTAACTCCGATTACTGCCAAGATTCTGAAGATATGTATATTGGAAGCGAGGTTATTCAAGAGAACGTTGGCTGATACGGAGCACGTGTTGCTAGCCATACTAAAGGAAAGCGACAATTTGGCAGCCTCGGTGCTAGAAGAATATGGCATCGACTATCAGCGGGCGTTTGAACATCTCACGATGAAATCGACCAATCCAAGCGTCGGAATGGGGCTCATCGAAGGTGATGAGCAGGAGGAAGCTAAGCCCCTCTCTCCTACTTCACGCAATCAATCTGTTTCCAACTCACAAACAGCCACTACCTCGACGTCTGAAAACAAACCAACTAACGATACACCGGTGTTGGACAATTTCGGTATCGACATGACCCGGATTGCAGAAGAAGGTAGGCTGGATCCTGTAGTAGGACGTGAACGAGAAATAGAGCGTCTGGCTCAAATCTTAAGCCGAAGGAAGAAGAACAATCCGGTATTGATAGGTGAACCCGGTGTGGGAAAGTCGGCTATTGTGGAGGGATTGGCACAATGCATTGTACAAAAGCAAGTTTCGCGCGTGCTGTACGATAAGCGAGTGGTGATGCTTGACATGGCTTCGGTAGTTGCCGGAACCAAGTATCGTGGTCAGTTCGAGGAACGAATCCGCTCCATCGTCAATGAGTTGCAAAAGAATCCACATATCATCCTTTTCATCGATGAAATTCATACTATTGTAGGTGCCGGTGCCGCCTCCGGTTCTATGGATGCTGCCAACATGTTGAAGCCAGCCTTGGCACGCGGAGAAATTCAGTGCATCGGTGCAACTACCCTCGATGAGTATCGTAAAAACATAGAGAAAGATGGCGCTCTTGAACGTCGCTTCCAAAAAGTAATCGTAGAGCCGGCTACAGCCGATGAGACCCTCTTGATACTACAAAACATCAAGGAAAAATACGAAGAACACCACAATGTGCACTATACAGACGCAGCCTTGGAAGCATGTGTCAAGTTGACAGGTCGCTACATCTCGGACCGAAGTTTCCCCGACAAGGCAATCGACGCACTGGATGAAGCCGGTTCGCGCGTGCACTTGACTAACATAACAGTGCCCAAAGAGATAGCATTGCAAGAACGGTTGGTGGAGGATGCTCGTTTCCAGAAGGATGAAGCAGTGAAATCTCAGAACTTTGAATTGGCAGCAAGCTATCGCGATCGTGAAAAGGTGCTTTCCACTCGCTTGGACGAAATGAAGTCCGAGTGGAATATCTGCCAATCAGATGCTTGGAGAACGGTGGATGAAGAGGAGATTGCTAACGTGGTCTCCATGATGTCCGGAGTACCTGTTCAACGCATGGCGCAGACTGAAGGAATCCGCCTTTCTGGTATGAAGAAAGCACTTCAAACCCAAGTCATTGCACAGGACGATGCCATTGAGAGGGTTGTTAAGGCCATCGTTCGCAGTCGTGTGGGCTTGAAAGACCCCAATCGCCCCATCGGTACATTCATGTTCTTGGGACCGACCGGTGTGGGAAAAACCCACTTGGCTAAGCAGTTGGCTAAGTATATGTTCGGCTCAACCGATGCTTTAATTCGTATTGATATGAGTGAATATATGGAGAAGTACACTGTTTCGCGCATGATTGGAGCCTCCCCCGGCTATGTAGGATATGAGGAAGGTGGACAATTGACCGAGAAAGTACGCCGCAAACCCTACTCCATCATTCTACTGGACGAGATTGAAAAAGCGCACTCCGATGTCTTTAACATCCTTCTTCAGGTGTTGGATGAAGGACGTTTGACGGATAATAGTGGTAGAACCATCGATTTTAAGAACACAGTCATCATCCTGACCTCCAACATTGGAACTCGTCAACTGAAGGAATTTGGCCGTGGAGTAGGCTTTGCCGCCCAAACCAATCCGGCAGATAAAGAGTACTCGCGTAGTGTAATCCAAAAGGCTCTGAACAAAACCTTTGCTCCGGAGTTTTTGAATCGATTGGATGAAATTATCACTTTCGACCAACTCTCGTTGGAAGCAATCACTCAGATTGTTGATATTGAACTGCAAGGACTTCTGAAACGAGTAGAAACAATAGGCTACCGAATGCAGGTGGATGAAGAAGCCAAACGCTTCTTAGCCACTAAAGGCTATGACCCTCAATTCGGTGCCCGTCCCTTGAAGCGTGCAATTCAGACATATCTGGAAGATGAATTGTCTGAGCTTATTATCAGTGAAGAGTTACATCCGAATGATTCTATTCAGGTGACAGTTGATACGGAGAATGATCGTTTAAGCATCCGAAAGCTATAAAAGAATAGATACAAATACCGTCAAAATGTCAGTCCCATAGGGCTGGCATTTTTTTTGTATATACTGAAGCAACAATTAAAAAGAAGTTTAATAACAAAATTGAAATAGTATGCAAAAAGGAAACATTGGGGTAACTACCGAAAACATCTTCCCCGTCATTAAAAAATTCTTGTACAGTGATCATGAAATCTTCCTTCGTGAGTTGGTATCTAATGCTGTAGATGCTACACAAAAGCTGAAGACTCTTTCATCCATTGGTGAGTATAAGGGTGAACTTGGTGATTTGACTGTACATGTTTCGTTGGGTAAAGATACCATTACAGTATCTGATAGAGGTATCGGTCTGACTGCCGAAGAGATAGATAAGTATATCAATCAAATTGCTTTTTCCGGTGCAAATGACTTCCTTGAGAAATACAAGAACGATGCAAATGCCATCATTGGTCACTTCGGTCTGGGCTTTTATTCAGCATTTATGGTGGCCAAGAAAGTAGAAATCGTCACAAAATCTTGTAAGGAGGGGGCACAAGCCGTTAAATGGAGTTGTGATGGAAGTCCGGAGTTTACCATTGAAGATACGGATAAAGCCGATCGCGGTACTGATATTATCCTGTATGTTGATGATGACTGCAAGGAGTTTTTGGAAGAAGCACGCATTTCTTCGTTGCTGAAAAAGTACTGTAGCTTCCTGCCTATTCCGGTGGCTTTTGGCAAGAAAAAGGAGTGGAAAGATGGAAAACAGGTAGAAACCGGTGAGGACAACATCATCAATGATTCCAACCCTTTGTGGACGTTGAAACCAAGTGAACTGAAGGAAGATGATTACAAGAGGTTCTATCGTGACCTCTATCCTATGTCCGACGAACCACTTTTCTGGATTCATCTTAATGTGGATTATCCCTTTCATTTGACCGGAATCCTTTACTTCCCCAAAGTAAAGAGCAACATTGAACTGCAGAAGAACAAGATTCAGCTCTACTGCAACCAGGTTTATGTAACAGATTCGGTAGAGGGAATCGTACCGGACTTCCTGACTCTGTTGCATGGTGTGCTGGATTCTCCCGATATTCCGTTGAATGTATCTCGCTCTTACCTGCAAAGTGATAGCAACGTAAAGAAGATTTCCACTTACATTACAAAGAAAGTGTCTGATAGATTGCAGTCCATTTTTAAGAACGATCGTAAGCAGTTCGAAGAGAAATGGAATGACCTTAAGATATTCATCAACTATGGAATGCTGACACAAGAGGATTTCTATGACCGAGCTAAGGACTTTGCACTGCTGACCGACACAGATTTGAAGCATTACACATTTGATGAGTACAAGACACTTACCCAGGGTAATCAAACAGACAAAGATGGTAATTTGATATATCTCTATGCCAACAACAAAGATGAACAATATAGTTACATTGAAACAGCCAAGAATAAAGGTTACAACGTTCTGCTGATGGATGGCCAACTGGATGTGGCAATGGTTAGCATGTTGGAACAGAAACTGGAGAAAGTTCGCTTTACTCGCGTTGATGGTGATGTGATTGATAAGCTGATTGTAAAGGAGGATAAGCAAGCGGAGACATTGGATAGTTTGAAACAAGAGGCTTTGTCTGCCATCTTCAAAAGTCAACTTCCTCAGATTCCAAAAGCAGAGTTCCACGTCTCTGCACAGGCTTTGGGTGAAACTTCAGCTCCTGTTATGATAACTCAAAGTGAGTATATGCGCCGTATGAAGGAGATGGCTAACATACAAGCAGGTATGAGTTTCTATGGCGAGATGCCGGATATGTTTAACTTGGTACTGAACTCAGACCATCGTTTGGTGAAGGATGTTTTGACCGGCGAAGAGAGTGAGTGTGCTGCTTCTATCGCTTCTGTTCAAGAAAAAATAGATGAAACAGAGAAACGCAGCAATGAACTGAAGAAGAAACAAGAGGGCAAGAAAGAAGAAGAAATCCCTACCGCTGAGAAGGATGAACTGAATGAGTTGAACAAGAAAGCCGATGATTTGAAGAATCAGAAGAATACAATCTTTGCCGAATATGCTGCAAAGAACAAGGTTGTTCGTCAGTTGATTGATTTGGCTTTACTTCAGAATGGTATGTTGAAGGGTGAAGCGTTGAACAACTTCGTAAAGAGAAGCTTGGATTTGATTAAGTAAGTTCAGAGGAATAAACATTTTAAGAGTGCTGCAGGCTTAGGCTTGTGGCACTTTTTTTGTTCCTTTTTTCAGATACGGGGATGTTTTTGTCGATGGAATCGTGGTTTTAGGAAACTATTCTCTATATTTGGGCGTTAAAAGGCTACATTGTTTTAAAGAAAAGTAAGTAGATCGATCATGAAAAGAATCTTATGGATTGTTTGTATCTTAATGCTCCATCTATCCATGTTACAGGCACAGAAAGTGGGACTTGTACTAAGCGGAGGTGGTGCAAAAGGTATGACACATATTGGCATTATACGGGCATTGGAAGAGAATAATATACCTATTGATTATATCGCAGGTACTTCAATGGGGGCCATTATTGGTTCGATGTATGCAATGGGGTACTCTCCGGATGATATGGAGGCACTTATTGCATCGCCTGATTTCAAGCGCTGGTACTCAGGTCAAGTAGAACCCAAATACGAATACTACTTCAAAAAGAACCGTCCAACGCCTGAGTTCTTCAATCTTCGATTCTCTTTTAGAGACTCTTTAAGTAACCTAAAACCGCCAATCATTCCTACTAGTGTTGTAAATCCAATACAAATGAATTTGGTTTTTGTGGATTTGTTTGGGCGCTCAACAGCTGCTTGTGGTGGAGATTTCGATAAGTTATTTGTACCTTTTCGTTGTGTAGCATCCGATGTCTATAATAAAAAGGCATTGATTATGCGTGAGGGAGATTTGGGTGATGCAGTACGTGCATCTATGAGTTTCCCTTTCGTCTTCAAACCAATAGAGATTGATAGTGTATTGGCCTATGACGGAGGAATCTATAACAACTTTCCTACCGATGTGATGAGGCAGGACTTCAAACCGGACATTATCATCGGAAGTGTGGTTGCTGCTAACCCCAGTAAGCCACAAGAGAATGATTTAATGAGTCAAATAGAGAACATGGTGATGCAAAAAACCGATTACTCCATACCGGATTCGGTAGGTATCGTCATGACCTTTAAGTACGATGATGTGAATCTTTTGGACTTTGATCGCTTAAAAGAACTTCACGACATTGGATACAACCGTACGATGGAATTGATGGACTCTATCAAAGGACGCATTCCAAGGAGAGTGGATGCCGAGAATATTCGTCTGAAGCGTATGGTCTATCGTAGCAATCTTCCGGAACTTCGCTTTCGAGATATCTATGTAGAAGGTGCTAATTTACAACAACAAGCTTACATTAAGAAGAAATTTCACGATGAAGAGTCTGATATTTTCACTGCTGAAGATCTGAAAAGAGGCTACTTCCGTCTGTTAGCAGACAATATGATATCAGAAATCATCCCCCATGCCGTATATAACAAGGAGGAAGATTTGTATGACCTACACCTCAAGGTTAAAATGGGGAATAACTTCTCTGTTCGTTTGGGAGGAAGCGTTTCTACCACCAGTTCCAATCAAATCTATCTAGGTGTAGGATATCAAGATTTGAATTATTACTCCAAAGAGTTCACTTTCGATGGTCAATTGGGCAAAATTTATAACAATGCGCAACTGATGGCGCGCTTCGACTTGCCCACACGTATTCCTACTTCATACCGACTTATCGCTTCGTTAAGTACATTTGACTATTATGAAAATGACAAGCTCTTCTCACGAAACGACAATCCTACGTTCAATTCAAAAGATGAGTACTTCGTTAAATTGTTGGTAGCATTGCCTTTTCTATCTAATAAAAAAGCTGAGTTTGGTATTGGATATGGATGGTTGGAAGACCACTATTTTCAAACCAGCGTGATAGATTTTGATAACGACCGTTTGGATAAAAGTTCCTATAAATTGTTAGGAGGCTCTGTTGGTTTTATGGGAAGCACCCTCAATTCACGTCAGTATGCCACTAAAGGGTATTGGGAAAAGTTGATTGCCCAAGTGTTTACAGGACGTGAACGTTTTACTCCGGGTAATTCAACAACTGGCAAACAAAGTAATCACCAAGCATGGCTACAAATCTCTTATTTTAAGGAAGCCTATCATACTATGACTCCCCACTTCACTTTGGGTTGGATGGCAAATGCTCTCTATTCATCGAAGAATTTCTCCGAGAACTACACCGCAACCATGATGCAAGCAGGAGAGTTCGCTCCCACTCCACACAGCAAACTGATGTATAATGAAGCATTTCGTGCCAATCAATATATTGCTGCAGGTGTCAAACCAATCTATGTCTTCAATGATATGTTTCATTTGCGCACTGAGTTCTATGGTTTCTTACCTATCTATCCAATAAAAAAGAACAGTCAGAACAAAGCATATTATGGAAAAGCCTTTTCTCGCTTTGAATATATTGGTGAAGTGGCTGTAGTTTGTAAGCTCCCGTTTGGAGCTATCTCTGCATACTTAAATCACTATAGCTCACCTAAAAAGGAGTGGAATGTAGGTTTAACCATCGGTTGGCAACTATTCAATTATAGATTTGTCGAATAAAAAACAGCAAAAAAAGTAGTCCAAACGCTTGCCGGTTTAGAAAAAGTGCGTATCTTTGCAACCGTTAAACGGAAAGAAAATGGCTCCGTAGCTCAACTGAATAGAGCATCTGACTACGGATCAGAAGGTTACAGGTTTGAATCCTGTCGGAGTCACGAAAGTTTTCATAATGTAAGATTTGGTCGCGTAGCTCAACTGAATAGAGTAGCTGACTACGGATCAGCCGGTTACAGGTTTGAATCCTGTCGCGATCACAGAGTACCCCTAGTAGTGATACTGGGGATCTTTGTTTATATACCCCTATGTTCTCTTGCGCCCCAACTCAATATTTCACGTTGTTATATAATGATATAAAGTGATAAACCTTATCTCACGATAAGGCTTATCATAAACACAAACACAAAATAAAACACGACAAAACTATTTTTCAACCTTGACTGTTTGTACCAACGAAAGGCACAGATAACGGATAGAAGGTATTCGCATACGAACTTCCGTATCAGACTTGGTTTACAATATAACAGCTATAATCTACTTTTTGTTTGTGTTGAGTAAATAAAAATGTGTAACTATAACTTATAATTTAGGGAAGTTTTTCTTTCAGTTTCTGCTGCCATTTCCATGCAGAGAGCAAAGTATCTTCAATTCCTACTTCTGCTTTCCAACCTAATTCATTATTGGCTTTATCCGGATTTGCCCATACTTTTTCGATGTCACCGGCACGCCGACCAACAATTTGATAGTTAAGTTTAACACCGGTAGCCTTTTCAAAAGCGTGAATAAGCTCTAGGACGGAGAGACCACGGCCTGTTCCAATATTGAATACTTCTACTTTTTCTTTTTGTTTCTTCTCTAAGATTCTGCCAATAGCCACTACATGAGCTTTGGCGAGGTCTACTACGTTGATGAAGTCACGTATACAAGAACCGTCAGGAGTATTGTAATCATCACCAAATACACTTAGCTTTTCGCGAATACCAATGGCCGTTTGTGTAAGATACGGTATCAGATTCTGAGGTACTCCGTTAGGAAGTTCACCCAGTAAAGCGGTAGGATGTGCGCCAATAGGATTGAAATAACGTAACAAGATGGCATTGATAGGAGCACCGGAGGCTACTGTGTCGCGAATAATCTCCTCGTTAATTTGTTTTGTATTTCCGTAAGGAGATTCTGCCTTTTTGATTGGGGCTTCTTCCGTTACAGGAAGGATGTCAGGCTGTCCGTAAACGGTGCATGAGGATGAGAATACGATACCTTCTACACCATGTTTGGGCATCAATTCCAGAATGTTTATCAGTGATACCAAGTTATTACGATAGTAAAGCAAGGGCTTTTCAACAGATTCTCCTACGGCTTTACTAGCTGCAAAGTGAATAATGGCTTTTATTCCTGGATATTTGGTAAACAAAGCATCAAGTCCGTTATAATCCAAACAGTCAAGTTTCTCGAATGCGGGGCGGATACCGGAAACTTTTTCAATGTTGTCAACTACGTCTGCATTGGAGTTTGAGAGGTTGTCGATGATAATTACTTCATACCCTGCATTCTGAAGTTCTACTACGGTGTGTGAGCCAATATAGCCCGTACCACCGGTAACTAATATCTTCTCTTTCATTTCTTTTATACTTGATAATGTTACTATTGCCACAAATGTACGGATTTATTTTAGATTTGCTTCTGTGAGAAGATAAAAAAAGCAGATTGAGCCTTGATGAAGGCAACAATCTGCTTTATTATAAAATAGGTGTATAATATTAGAGCTTTACTACACCGGAGAATCCCATAAATGCCATAGCCAGCAAACCGGCAGTAATCAGTGCAATGGGGGTTCCTTGCATTCCTTTGGGTATCTTTACCAAACTCATTTGTTCACGGATACCGGCAAACAATGTTAATGCCAAACCAAAGCCTAATGCGGTAGAGAATGCGTAAACTACACCTGTAAGCAAGTCGTAATCTTTCTGAATAACCAAGATGGCTACACCAAGAATACAACAGTTAGTCGTAATCAACGGTAAGAATACGCCCAGCGCTTGATACAAAGCAGGAGATACCTTTTTAAGAATGATTTCAACCATCTGTACCAAAGCAGCAATAACCAGAATAAAGGTAATGGTTTGTAAGTATGCCAAGCCGAAAGCGTCGAGTACAAACTTCTGGATAAGGAAGGTAACAATGGTGGCAATGGTAAGTACAAATGCCACGGCGGCAGACATACCCAATGCCGTTTCTACCTTCTTAGATACACCCAAGAACGGACAAATGCCCAAGAACTGTGACAATACAATGTTGTTTACAAAGATTGCCGAGATAAATATCAATATATATTCCATAGTTCCAAACTAATTAAGTGTTAAGAATTACGCTTTCTTCATGCTGTTAATCAAAGCAATGAGGTAACCCAATGCAATGAAAGCACCCGGTGCAAGCACGAAAATCAGCATACCGTATTCTTCGGGAAGAATGGTAAGGTTGAAGATTTTGCCTGTACCTAAGAACTCACGGACAGCACCCAAGGTTGTCAGACCCAGTGTAAAACCAAGTCCCATACCGATACCGTCGAACATTGAGGCTACCGGATCGTTCTTTGCAGCAAATGCTTCAGCACGTCCAAGCAAAATACAGTTTACAACAATCAACGGAATAAACAATCCGAGTGTAGCGTACAATGCCGGCACATAGGCTTGCATAAGCATCTGTAACAGTGTTACAAACGATGCAATGACTACAACAAACACCGGAATACGAACCATGTCAGGAACCAGATTCTTAATGGCTGAAATCACCACGTTGGAACAAATCAGTACAAACATAGTTGCCAAGCCCATACCCATACCGTTGATGGCAGAGGAAGTTGTTCCCAGTGTCGGACACATACCCAAAAGGAGTACAAACGTAGGATTTTCTTTGATGATACCGTTCATCATCACTTTAAAGTTATTCATATCTTTATGCTCCTTTCTTTATTTAACGCTTACAGAGTCTGCGGGTGCAGCTTCTTCAGCAGGTTGTTCAACATTGGTTTGAGCAGTAGCACCGGTAGCACCATCAGTGGTGTTTTGTCCGGCATAAGCAGCATAAGCAGCGTTTACAGCATTCAAGAAAGCGCGTGAAGTGATGGTAGAAGCGGTAATGGCATCTACATTTCCACCGTCTTTGGTAACAGTTAAGGGAGCTTCACCGGGATTCATTCCTACGATGTCACCCTTCTGATCCTTCTTGAACCAGTCGGCAGCCTTAGAACCCAAACCCGGAGTTTCTGCATGAGAGAGCAGAGAGTAGTCATTGATTTGACCTTCAGCATTGAAACCTACCAGTATCTTCAGCTCACCACCGAATCCCATGGCAGAAGCTTCTACTGCAGCACCGATAAACTCGCCACCTTTAGAAGCCGGATAAACAGCATAAGTCACGCCATTTACCTCTTGCATTTTCTTTTCCGCAATCGGGTCATTATCAAAACCGGGAACCACGGCCTTAACTGCATCACTCAACGTTTTGGCATTGGCAGCAGCAATAGGTTCTTTAGTCAATTCATTCACATAGGCCAGCAAAGCTACACAGATAGCAGTGATACCTGTGAGCACCAGCAACATATTGGTCAAAGATGATTCTAACTTTTTCATTTCTTCTTAGCTACCTCCCCAAAGCGTTTAGGTTTAACATAAGTGTTAATCAGCGGAGTGAATGCATTCATAATCAGAATTGCGAACGACATACCTTCCGGATAAGCACCGAACAAACGAATGACAACTGTCAGCAAACCGATACAGATACCATAAATCAGCATACCGTTTTTGCTCATAGGAGAAGTCACATAGTCAGTAGCCATAAAGATAGCACCCAGCATCAAGCCACCGGTAAACAGATGGTTAACCGGAGAAGCGTAAGTAGTCGGGTCAATCAGATTCATGATACCGGTAAATACAAACACTGTCACTAAGATAGACACGGGAATGTGCCAAGTGATAATCTTCTTCCAAAGCATGTATGCCAGACCCAGAAGCAGAGCAATGGCGCTTACTTCACCCAAACAACCACCGTTTTGACCGATAAGCAGTGTGAAAGCATCAGGAAGTTGCTCCAGTGATGCACCCGGAGCACCCACAATCACACCTTTCATAATTGCAAGCGGAGTAGCTGCTGTGGTAGCATCGGTATAAGCAACCAACTGACCAACTTCAGGCCAAGTAGTCATCTGAACAGGGAAAGAGAGCAGCAAGAACACACGACCGGCCAACGCAGGGTTGAAAGGATTGCAGCCCAAACCGCCGAAAGACATCTTGCTGACACCGATAGCAAACAGAGCACCGAGGATAATAATCCATACGGGTAAGTTTGAAGGCATGTTGAAAGCCAACAGAACACCGGTAACAATGGCAGAGCCATCGGTAATGGTGGTTGTTTCTTTCTTCATGATGAATTTACCAATAGCCCATTCAAAGAATAAACAGGCAAGTACGGACGTAGCCGTAACAATCAGCGCACCAAGTCCGAAGAAGCAAAGCGATACGATGAATGCCGGAAGCAATGCTATAAGCACGCCGTACATATTCTTCTTTACGCTGTCACCGCCATGAACGTGGGGAGAAAGAGATACGATCAATTTATTCATATTCGTTATTTTTTAGCTTGACGTGCACGAATCATTGCTCCTACTTTTGCCTTACCTAAGCGGCAATAGTCAGTCAAAGGACGATTGGCCGGACAAGTAAACTGGCAAGAACCACATTCAATGCAATCCATCGTTTTTTCAATTTCCATTCTCTCAAAGTCACCGTTTTCAGCCAAAGCTGACAACAAATAGGGTTCCAATCCCATCGGACAAGCCGTTACACACTTGGCACAACGGATACAAGGCTGTTGCTCACCGCGTTTAGCCTCTTTCTTGTTCATGATAAGGATGCCGGAACTACCTTTTGCGGTAGGAACTTCTGTGTTTACCAAAGCTTTACCCATCATCGGACCACCACCGATAATCTTTCCGGTGTCTTCAGGAAGACCACCGCAAGCATCAATCAGTTGTTGCATCGGAGTACCGATACGTGCCAGGAAGTTAGAGGGTTTTGCTACCGATTTACCGGTTACGGAAATCACGCGTTCGAACAAAGGCTTGTTCTTTTGTACGGCTTGATAAACGGCAAAGGCTGTACCGACGTTCTGTACTACGGCACCGGTAGAGATGGGCAGTGCACCGCTGGCAACCTGACGTTTGATAACGGCATCAATCAGTTGCTTTTCGCCACCTTGCGGATAGCGTACCTTTAGAGGAACTACTTCGATACCGGCATAAGTGGAAGCTACTTTGGTCATTACCTGAATAGCATCCGGTTTGTTGTTTTCAATGCCGATGAATGCCTTGTTTACTTTTACAGCCTTCATCAAGATGGAAACACCCACCATGATTTCTTCGGCATGTTCCAACATCAACTGATGGTCGGCAGTCAGATAAGGTTCACACTCTACGGCGTTGATAATCACACATTCTGCCTTTGCCGTAGGAGGCGGACAGAGTTTTACTTGTGTGGGGAAGCAAGCGCCACCCAGACCAACGATACCTGCGTCGGCAATCTTCTTGACGATTTCCTCAGCAGAAAGCGTGCATTCCTTAACCAATGTTTCCGAGCGGTCGATAGTTTCTTCCCACTCGTCACCTTCTACGTCGATGAAAATAGCCGGTTTCGGATAACCGCTGGCATCTATAATGTTGTCAATCTTAGCAACTTTGCCACTTACAGAAGAGTGGATGGCTGCCGATACAAAGCCGCCGGGTTCAGCAATCTTTGTACCTACTTTCACTACATCGCCCTTTGCCACGATAGGTTTGGCAGGCGCACCGATATGTTGTCCTAACAAAATAACTGCTTTGGCAGGTATATCGGCTTTGATGATGGGCTGATGTGCTGAAAGCTTATTTTCTTGTGGATGAACACCACCGATTGAAAATGTCTTCAACATACAATTTCGTATTTTAATTCGTTTATACCTTATTATATTATGCTTCTGCCTTAGGAGCCTCGGTTGCCGGTGTCGCTACTGCTTGAGGAGCTTCGGCTGCGGCAGTTGTAGGAGCTTCGGCCGGTTTTGTTGCGGCTTTCGGAGCTGCGGGAGCTGCTTCAGTTTCGGCCTTCGGCTTACGTGGAGGGAAGTTGAGGGCAATGATTGAACCTTGCGGACAAGCTTCTTCGCACTTACGGCAAGACTTACATTTGTTGTAATCGATGTAAGCGAGGTTGTTTTCGAGTGTGATGGCTTCGAACGGACAAACCTTCACGCACTTGCCGCAACCGATACAAGCAACGGTGCAGGCTTTGCGAGCGATGGCGCCTTTGTCTTTGTTGACACACTGTACATACACTCGGCGTGATTTCTTTCCGGCCAAACGAATCTCGATGATGTTCTTCGGACATGCCTTGGCACACGCACCGCAGGCGGTACACTTAGCTTCATCCACTTCAGGAAGTCCGGTCTCCGGGTTCATGTGAATAGCATCGAACTTACAAGCTGCAACACAGTCGCCACAGCCCAAGCATCCGTAACTACAACCGGTCTCACCACCGTACAGAGAAGCTGCGATAGCGCAACTCTTCGCACCGTCGTATTGATTGAGGCGCGGACGGTTAGCACAGCTTCCGTTACATCTCACTACGGCCACCTTTGGCTCAGAAGCTTCGGCTGCCAATCCTAGGATGTCGGCAACCTTTGTCATAACGGCTTGTCCGCCAACCGGACAAAGTTTGCCTTCCAGTGAACCTGCCTTTACGCAGGCGTCGGCAAAACCGCTACATCCCGGGTAACCACATCCACCGCAATTTGCTTGAGGCAGCACTTCGGCCACTTGGGCAATTCGCGGATCTTCATACACGGCGAATTTCTTTGAGGCAACATAAAGGATAGCCGCTGAAACCAGCGCTATTACCCCTAAAGAAATCACTGCAATCAGAATTACATTCATAAATTAGTAGTTTATTAATTATTTATTTGATGTATTAGTTAGTTCATGGGTTGCACCGTAAATCGGAACTTTCTCCCTAAGCGTGTCCGGTTCATCCAAAGCACATAATAATAAGGTATAAGCAGTGCCAACGAACAAAGTGCTGCAAGCAGTTCGTCGTTCCACAGACTCATACAGGTGAAAAGGGAGATTAAGATGACAAAAAACGGTAGAACGAAAGCATATAAGACGGCCATCACACCCATCGAAAGTTCTCCGGTAACCCAAACCTTGTCCCCCACTTCGTAACTCGAAGTGCCGTCGGCCAAGGCTTCAACCAGTTTCTCCTTAGTGTCGGCAGAGGTACAATGTCCCTTTATGCTGCACGCTGCACATGCAGAAGTCTGGATGATTTTTACCTGAAGATGAGAACCATTGACGCCTGTTACAACGCCCTGATGTCTTATAGTATTCGCCATTTTTGCAAGATGTACATTACAAATTTCGGCAAATTTACACATTATTTATGAACCACAAGCTATTCTTGGCCATTTTCTATCAAACTTCGACGCAATTAACTTACCATTGCACGGACTGACAATCTGTTTCTTCTGCACCTCCCGACTGCTTCCGAGAGCATGGGAAAAGGAAGAAAGGGGATTTATCATTTTGTCAGCCGCTGACACTTTGTATTTTAAACCGCCTGAGAATCGCTTATTTCCGACCGAAGGGACAGCTGGTGGAAAATTTTAAAGTGAAAAGTGTTTATCTTGCTGACTGATAGATACATCGCGAAATGTTTACAGAAATTCTAGCGAAAAACAGTGCTAAAAACGGGAAGATTTACTCCTCTTTCTGCCAACATTTAAAGGAAAAGGCGGTAAGATTTAAACCTTTGAGCCGGAAGTTTTAAAGTTTTCGGTCAAAACTCTTATTCTTCTGCTCCAAAACACTAAGACTTTTGGGCAGAAAGAGTGGATGTTTTACCCAAAACTCTCGGTGTTTTGTTCAAAAGAGCGACTGTTTTCGGTCAAAAGTGTGCTAAATGTCGTCCGAAAGATGCAGACTTCTCCCTAGAATGTAACTTTTGAAAAAGTGGTGAGTTAGTAAAATGCTACGTTTCTCATCAAAATGTTTTCATTTTATCTTAAATACTTTCTTTTTGAATCAGCGGGGAAACGGCCGAAAAATAGCACTTCTCCCCCACTCTATGTACGCAAAAACCGACAGGAAGTGTGCGCGAATCCATCGCAAAGAAGAGACAAAAAAAGCGGAACTCGCTTTCGCAAGCCCCGCTTCTGCTTTTACAAATATGAAGAAGTACAAATTTTTGTCCTTACCACTTGTAGTTAAGACCGAAACTTAAAAGCTCTTTCAGCTGGAAGTGACTGCTTCCGGTGGTTGGCAAAGAGCTGTCGTCGAAACGTGCGTGGATATAGAGCTTAGTTGAAAGATACTCGTTCAATACGAAGTTGAACGTATTTTCCCACTCGATTCTGGCCCACTCATAGCTGGTTTGGTAAACCAAATGTGACTTCAGAGTGATTGAAGAGATGATTTTCCAATCCAGTGTTGCGTCCAATTTAGAACCCCAGTTGTGCTTTACTGTCTTACCTTCGTCTAAACCGAAGCTGACTTCGTTGACGTCTTTGTTACCCACGTATCTCATTTCGTGGCTTAACGGTGCCAGGAAGACGGAGAGTGAGAAGATTTTCTTTTTAAGTTTGAAGTCCATACCGACACTGGTCGACCAATCCAACGGCGCAAGGAAACCGGAAACTAACGTTGGGCTGTTTGCCTTGTAACCGTTCAGGAACTGGGTTTTCAGTTCGGTAGATATGGTGTAATACCACTTGGATGCTGCTTGGATACCCAGTTTGCTGTACAAACGAAGCTGGTCGGTGTTCACAAGATAGTCATGCTCGGTGTCCGAAGGGGTAGATGCCAAGCCTAACTTTGCATCCAACGAGTTTTCCCACTGTATCTTTTCCTTGTCGTTGTAGTTAGCGTACAGGTTCAGGGTAGCCAGCAACGCCACGTTACTGTCTCCTCCCTTATACCAGTTGTCTGAGATGTAGTTCTGCGTCATTTGAAGCGAAGCGTTTCCTCCCAGTAACCACCAGTTGGGTTTTCGGTAAATGAGGTTTGCCGACTCTTTTACATCTGCCAGTTCTTCGCTGGTGAACAAATCGGTCACACGCTTACGGTTGGAGGCTTCCACATCGATGTTGTCGCTGAAAACCTTACGTCCCATGATGTTTTCTTCGGTATTTTCCACCAGGTTGGGGCTATCTACATAAGTGTCCAACAGTATCTTGTTGATGACTTTATTCGCTCTTTCCTTCTCTGTGAATGGTTGCATGTTTACCTTCAAAGGTGAGGCGGGAGTGGATGAAAGCTGTTCCTCTTCCCAATCCAGTGTGGAAACCTGCTTCAAAGGTGCTTCGTAATAGGTCAGCGGAACAAACAAACGGTAGTAATCGGGGTTGACGGAGATGTAACGTTCGGGGGTTGCATCGTCGTTCAGATACTTCAAAGCGGTGAAGTATTTATTATAAAGGTGAGAAACGGTGTCGTAAGCGACAATTCGTTGTCCCTCTTTAATGGGTTTGATGGTTAAGTATTTTGCAAGGAATCCGGGCAAGGTATCTGCCACCGCAACTTCTGTTTGTTCGCTTATTTTTGAAGTAACTTGGTTGGCTCGGCTTTGTGTTGACGTAAACGTAGCAGAGAGCAAAGCCAACATCCCCAGTAAAAAGTGTCTATTCTTCATATCTCTGTGCCTATTCTATAATTTGTGCGCAAAATTAAATTAAAATGTTCAGAAAACATAGAAAAGAGAAAAGTTTCCCCAAAACTTTATGTACTTGCTAATTTTTTCCTAATTTTGCGACTTAATTAAAAATAGCAAATCATTTAAACAGTATCACTGTGGGAGAAACAAAGTATATTTTCGTCACCGGAGGTGTTGCTTCTTCATTAGGAAAGGGCATTATTTCATCCTCTATCGGTAAATTGCTGCAAGCAAGAGGTTACAATGTAACCATTCAGAAGTTTGACCCGTACATCAATATTGATCCGGGAACATTGAATCCTTATGAGCACGGAGAGTGCTACGTGACAGTCGATGGCCATGAGGCCGATTTGGACTTGGGACACTATGAACGCTTTCTGGGCATTCAGACGACCAAGGCAAACAACATTACCACCGGCCGCATCTACAAGAGTGTTATCGACAAAGAACGTCGTGGTGACTATCTGGGCAAGACAATCCAAGTAATTCCTCACATCACCGATGAAATCAAACGTAACGTCAAGTTGCTTGGCAACAAATATAAGTTTGACTTCGTCATCACCGAGATTGGTGGAACCGTTGGTGACATTGAATCTCTTCCCTATCTGGAAAGCATCCGCCAGCTGAAATGGGAGTTAGGAAAAGATGCGCTTTGCGTACACCTTACTTATGTACCCTACTTGGCAGCTGCCGGAGAACTGAAGACAAAGCCGACCCAACACTCGGTAAAAGAGCTTCAGAGTGCCGGAATCCAACCGGATGTGTTGGTGTTGCGTACCGAACATGAGTTAAGTACCAATCTTCGCAAGAAGGTTGCCCTCTTCTGCAACGTTGATGAAGAGGCTGTTGTACAAAGCATCGATGCTCCGACAATCTATGAAGTGCCCATCCTCATGCAGGCACAAGGTTTGGATGCCACTATCTTGAAGAAGATGGGACTTCCCGTAGGTGAGACTCCGGGACTTGGTCCGTGGCGTGCATTCCTCGACCGTCGTCACAAAGCAGAAGAGAAAGCACCCCTGCACATTGCTTTGGTTGGCAAATATGATTTGCAGGATGCCTACAAATCTATCCTTGAAGCCCTTTCACAAGCCGGTACTTATAACGACCGCAAAGTAAAGGTTGACTTCGTTAATAGCGAAAAACTGACCGAAGAGAATATTGCCGAGGCACTGAAAGGTATGTCCGGCGTACTGATTGGTCCCGGATTTGGTGAGCGTGGCATACCCGGAAAGCTGGTAGCCATCAAGTATGCACGCGAGAACAATATACCTACTTTCGGTATCTGTCTGGGTATGCAATGCATCGCCATTGAGTTTGCACGCAACGTTTTGGGGTATGCCGATGCCAACAGTCGTGAAATGGATGGCAAGACTCCTCATAATGTTATCGACATCATGGAAGAACAGAAAGCCATCACAAATATGGGTGGAACCATGCGTTTGGGTGCTTATGAGTGCGTATTGCAGAAAGAGAGCAAGGTGTTTGCTGCCTATGGAACGGAGCATATCCAAGAGCGTCATCGCCATCGCTACGAGTTCAACAGCCATTACCGTAACGAATACGAGGCTGCCGGCATGAAATGCACCGGTATCAATCCCGAATCCGACTTGGTGGAAATAGTAGAAATACCTTCCTTGAAGTGGTTCGTGGGTGTACAATTCCATCCGGAGTATAGCAGTACAGTATTGAAACCGCACCCGCTGTTTGTAGCATTTGTGAAGGCAGCTATTGAGAACGAAAGATTTTAATCAAACAATCAACACATTAAATTATAAGAAACAGATTAGATGGATAAAAATACCATTACAGGTCTTGTACTGATAGGTGCTCTGCTGATTGGCTTTAGTTACTTTAGTCGCCCCAGCCAAGAGCAACTGGAAGCACAACAACGTTATTATGACTCTATAGCTCAAGTACAGCAACGAGAAGCAGCTCTGAAGGCCAAATCCGAAGCTGCTCTTGCCAACGAAAAGGCTTGGCCCGCTGCCAATGACTCTGACGCGGTGTTCTTCAGTGCCCGTCAAGGCAGTAACGAGCAAGTTACCATTCAGAACAATCTGGCAGTTCTGACCGTCGATACTAAGGGTGGTCGTATCTCCTCTGCTACACTGAAAGAGTACATGGGACAGGATAAAGTCACTCCCGTCACTCTTTTCGATGGCAAGGATGCTTCGCTGAACTTCCTCTTCTATAACCAACAAGAGACGATTCAGACCGAAGATTATTACTTCACTCCCGTAAACGTGACAGATACTACTGTTACCATGCGCCTGAGTGCCGACGAGACAAGCTACATCGACTTTACTTACACCATGCACCACGATACCTATCTGGTGGACTTCACCATTCGGGCTGTGAACATGGAAGGTAAACTGGCTGCCACTACTGATTACGTTGATATTGAGTGGACGCAACGTGCTCGTCAGATTGAAAAGGGCTATACTTACGAAAACAGATTAGCTGAGTTGACCTATAAGATAACCGGTGACGATACCGATTACTTGTCGGCCATGAAAGACGATAGCGAAGAGATACCCGAACGCTTGGATTGGATTGCTTTCAAGAACCAATTCTTCTCTTCTGTCTTCTTTGCAGATGCCAGCTTCGAGAAAGCCAAGTTGGCCTCAAAGATGGAACAGCAAGGCAGCGGATATATCAAAGATTACGAAGCTGAGATGTGCACTAAGTTTGATCCTAGTGGAAAGGAAGCTACACAGATGTACTTCTATTTCGGCCCGAATCATTACAAAACACTGAGTGCAGTAGGCGACGATTTGGATAAAGACTGGGATTTGAACCGTCTTGTCTATCTGGGATGGCCGCTTATTCGTTGGATCAATCAGTTCTTTACTATCAATCTGTTCGACTGGTTGTCTAGTTGGGGACTGAGCATGGGTATTGTGTTGCTGCTTATGACACTGATTGTGAAGATTGTCATCCTGCCAACAACTTGGAAGACTTATCTCTCTTCAGCCAAGATGAGAGTACTGAAACCGAAGATTGATGAGCTTAACAAGAAGTATCCCAAGCAGGAAGATGCCATGAAGAAGCAACAAGAGGTGATGACACTCTATAATCAATATGGTGTAAGTCCTATGGGAGGCTGCTTGCCGATGCTGATTCAGTTCCCCATTCTGATTGCCTTGTTCATGTTTGTACCTAGTGCCATCGAGTTGCGTCAGCAGAGTTTCTTGTGGGCAGACGACCTTTCAACGTACGATGCTTTCATTAACTTACCGTTCCATGTACCGTTCTTAGGCAGTCACATCTCACTCTTCTGCTTGTTGATGACCGTTACCAACCTGTTGAACACACGCTACATGATGCAACAACAAGATACCGGAGCCAATCCTCAAATGGCAGCAATGAAGTGGATGTCTTACCTAATGCCCATCATGTTCCTCTTCGTGTTGAACGATTATCCTTCAGGATTGAACTATTACTACTTCCTTTCTACCCTCATCAGCGTAGTCACAACCCTCATCATGCGCAAGATGACTAACGAAGAGAAGCTGTTAGCACAACTCGAAGCTAACAAGAAAGACCTGAAGCAAATGCGTAAGACCGGCTTTGCGGCACGTTTAGAGGCCATGCAGAAGCAACAGGAAGAGCTGCTAAGACAGCAACAACAAAAGGGTAAAAGATAATTAACCAGCATATTGCTTATTTAATAAACAAAGGGCTGCGCCGGATAGTTTACCTACTGCGCAGCCCTCTTTTTGCCTCTTTGGGGTGAGAGAAGAGCAAGTTGTAACTGACTTATGGAGCTTTCGATAGCTTTAAACAACTCAGATTTCGCAAGCTCTATATGCAAGACCTAAATAAATAAGGTGTAAAACTATGCAGACGAAGTACACATACAAACAGATTTGGCTGATTGCATACCCTATCCTAATCAGCCTTTTGATGGAACAGATGATAGGTATGACCGACACTGCTTTCCTCGGAAGAGTAGGCGAAGTGGAATTGGGTGCCTCGGCCATTGCCGGAATCTTCTACACCGTTATCTTCATGGCGGCCTTCGGATTCAGCATCGGTACGCAGATATTGATTGCTCGCCGTAACGGAGAAGGGCAGTTTAAGGAGATAGGAGATCTCTTTTATCAGGGTATTTATTTCCAGGTGGGACTGGCTTTGGTCATGTTTCTCCTCTCCTATTTCTTCTCTCCAATTATACTGAAGCGAATCATCTCTTCGCCTCACATCTACGAAGCGGCTATCAGTTATCTTAATTGGAGGGTATTCGGCGCCTTGTTCTCCTTTACGGCCGTCATCTTTCGTGCTTTCTTTCTAGGAACCACACAGACAAAGACACTTACCCTGAACTCTGTTGTCATGGTGCTTAGTAACATAGTTTTCAACTATATACTTATATTTGGCAAGTGTGGACTACCGGCTTTAGGTATTGCCGGTGCCGCTATCGGCTCCTCGTTGGCTGAGTTGGTTTCGCTTGTTTTCTTCATCCTCTATACCCGAAGTCAGATTGATTGCCGGAAGTATGGGCTTGATAAGGTTCCCAAGTTCCGTATGGAGGCGTTGAAAAGAATGCTTGGAGTCTCCGTCTGGACAATGATTCAGAACGTCGTTTCCCTCTCCACGTGGTTCCTTTTCTTCCTTTATGTGGAGCATCTGGGTGAGAGAGCCTTGGCCGTAACCAATCTGGTGCGCAACGTTTCGGGCATACTTTTCATGATGATGATGGCTTTCGCTGCCACCTGCGGCTCATTGGTCAGCAACCTGATTGGTGCGGGAGAGAGTCATTGTGTGCGAGGAACCATACGTCAGCACATCTACATGGCCTACTTGTTGGTGCTTCCGCTGGCTGCTTTTTTCATGCTTTGTCCTGAACTTATCCTGGGCGTTTACACCGATATGGAGGAGTTAAGGCTGGCCGCCATCCCATCGTTGTGGGTAATGTGCAGCATCTACGTCATCCAAGTACCCGGTAACGTCTATTTCCAGGCTGTTTCCGGAACGGGAAATACCCGTATGGCTTTTACGCTAGAGTTCTCCACACTGGTACTTTATACCGCTTACATCACCTACGTGGTACTCTATCTGCGCTGCGATGTTGCTTTTTGTTGGACGGCGGAACTGGTTTACAACGGCTTCATCCTGCTGTTCTGTTGGCTTTACATGAAGAAGGGAAACTGGCAGGCTAAGCGCATCTAGCCTCTCTCCTCACCTACTCATACCTATTTCAAAGTAGTCCCAAGCGGAGTTTCACTGCTTGGGACTACTTTTTTGATACTTTTCCACTATCTTTGCAAATCCGAAAGACACAACAAAACCTCAATAAATATGAAACATTCCAATCTATTGATTATGTCAGCAGTTATGACATTGGCATCGTGCACAGCAGGTGGTGATGCCGGAAAGCCTCAGAGTGAACTCATCCAACGTTCGGAAATCAAAATTGACGGTCGCCGTATGACACCCGAAGCCCTTTGGGCAATGGGACGTATTGGTAGCGTGGCAGTATCACCCGATGGCAAGCAGGTGGCTTATGCCGTCAGCTATTACAGCGTGAAAGAAAACAAAAGTAACACAGAACTTTTCGTCATGAACAGTGACGGAACAGGTAACAAGCAACTCACCTTCGACGCTTCGTTCCAAGGCGAACCGGCCTGGATTAAGGGCGGAAGCAAGATTGCTTACCTCAGCACTGAGGGTGGAAGTGCACAAGTGTGGGAGATGAATGCCGACGGAAGCGGTCGCAAGCAGCTGACCAACTATGAGGGAGGCATCGACGGCTTTGCTTTCTCGCCCGACGGAAAGAGACTTCTCTTCATCTCACAAGTGAAAACAGTGAAGTCAACTGCCGAGAAATACCCCGACCTGCCTAAGGCAACGGGCATCGTGGTAGACGACTTGATGTACAAACATTGGGACGAATGGACCACTACTGCGCCGCATCCCTTTGTGGCAGACGTAACCGAAACGGGACTTGCTAACGTGAAAGACATCCTTGAAGGCGAACCTTTCGAGAGTCCCATGAAACCCTTTGGCGGCATTGAACAGCTGGCATGGAGTCCCGCATCGGACAAAGTGGCCTACACTTGTCGTAAGAAAACCGGTCTGGAATACGCCATCTCCACCAATTCAGACATCTTCGTTTACGACTTGAATAGCCAAAAGACCGTAAATCTTACGGAAGAGAACCTCGGTTATGACACCAATCCGCAGTACTCGCCCGATGGAAAATACATTGCTTGGCAGAGTATGGAGCGCGACGGGTATGAGGCAGACTGGAACCGCCTCTTCATCATGAACCTGGAAACCGGCGAGAAGAAGTTTGTTTCCGAAGCCTTTAAGTCCAACGTCGATGCCTTCAAGTGGGGAGCCGATTCACAATCGTTCTACTTCCTGGGAGTATGGCATGGCGAGGAACACATCTACCACATCGACTTGAAAGCAGACAACAAGCTGACCAAACTTACTGAAGGACAGTACGATTATGCAAGCATTGACCTGTGCGGTGACCGTCTGATTGCCAAGCGCCACTCCATGAGTCAGGGCGATGAAATCTACTCACTCACTGCCGATGGAAAACAAGTAGCTCAGCTGACTAACGAAAACAAGCACATCTACGACCAGCTTGACCTGGGCAAAGTAGAAGCGCGCTGGATGAAGACTACCGATGGCAAGCAGATGCTGACGTGGGTAATCTATCCTCCTCACTTCGACAAGAACAAGAAGTATCCCACTCTGCTCTTCTGCGAAGGTGGCCCGCAAAGTCCTGTAAGCCAGTTCTGGAGCTATCGTTGGAACTTCCAAATCATGGCAGCCAACGACTATATCATTGTGGCTCCTAACCGCAGAGGACTTCCCGGCTTTGGAATCGAGTGGAACGAAGCTATCAGTGGTGATTACGGTGGCCAATGTATGAAGGATTACTTTACAGCTATCGACGAGATGGCCAAGGAACCGTTCGTTGATAAAGAGCGTCTGGGCTGCGTCGGAGCTTCTTTCGGAGGCTTCTCTGTCTACTGGTTGGCCGGACATCATGACAAACGTTTCAAAGCTTTCATCTCACACGACGGTATCTTCAACATGGAGATGCAGTATCTGGAAACCGAAGAGAAGTGGTTTGCCAACTGGGATATGGGTGGTGCTTACTGGGAGAAGAACAATCCTACAGCGCAACGAACCTTTGCCAACTCACCGCACAAGTTTGTGGACAAATGGGACACGCCGATACTCTGTATTCACGGAGAGAAGGATTACCGCATACTTGCCAACCATGCCATGGCCGCTTTCGATGCTGCCAAGATGCGTGGTGTGCCGGCTCAGTTGCTGATTTATCCCGACGAGAACCACTGGGTACTGAAGCCTCAAAACGGAGTATTGTGGCAACGCACCTTCTTTGCTTGGCTGGACAAGTGGTTGAAACCGGAGCAGAAGTAGCCAATAGACATCAACTAAAATAACTGAATTCGATAGAGGGTCTGAAAGAACGGGTGATACAGCTGCACTATAGTGCCTACGGTACCCGTTCTTTCAGACCCTCTATCGAATTCAGATTTAATTAAATCTAGTAAGAAAGAGAGTTGAGATTACCAGCGCCAGTCGGAAAGGTCGTATTGGGCTTCCACCCTCTCCTCCACTTGGTCGGGCAGATTGCAGAAGAAGTCCAGGCCGGTAAGCTCTTCCAACTCGTCGATGGTAACGACATGTTGCTGCATGACGTCGGTCGGAACCGTGTCGCCATACTCATAACCATAGTTTTCGCGGTGTTCAATCCAGAACCCCAAAGCCTGATAGTTACCGTTCAGCTCGCCTAGCAGTGCCATGAAGTAGTAGCGCGGGCAGGCCAATCCGTGTAAGGTAAGGCCGTCGGCATCGGTGGTGGGATAGACTCCATTAGCATCTTTCTGCGTGCCGGTGTAGTTGGTAATCAGGTTGTTAAGCGATGCTCCTTTGGTCACGTGCAACTTTGAGAAGACGTAACGTGACCAGTAACGTACCCGATACTCGAATGCAGCCCAGTATCCGCCGTTGAAGCTGTTGAACTGAGGTGTTATGTTACTGAAGTAGAAGGTCTGTTGGTTGGCTGCCACAGAGTAGACGCGGTCTTCCGAAGCACAGAGATGTCCGCGGTCGAAACCGTCGTTTCGGTGGTGGTCATTGGTAGTCTGATAGGCAGCAGGAAGCTGTGGGTCGGGTAGCCAAGCATCAGTCCGCCCCGTAACATCTCCCGTAGTAACCTCATCGAAGGTAAAGGCTACCCAGGCAGCATGGTTCAGCGAACTGTTCCATTCTAGCGCATAGTTCAGTATCTGCTCACCACCCATCGTCACCGTGTGTTCCACGTAGTAATTGTCCGGGTTCAAGTGGGGGATGGCAAGTTGCCCGGTATAACTTCCTTGGAGGGCATCATTTGAGTTCTGACTCAGTACCTCGGTGGAGTGATGTATGTATTCCACCCCCACATTGTTACCCAAAATGTAGGCAATGCGTAGCTTCAGGTAGATGTAGGAACGCTTTGTTTGATGGCGTACCCAATAGGTTTTGTCCTTGATTATCGGTGCTGTGGTACTCCAGACGGAGGCATCGGCAGGAGTTGTCATAGCTACTAAAGTCTTGCTATTGTCTGCTAAAAACTCACTGCTTGTACCACTGATAGCTCCTGTCCTGATAATCAGCGGGTATTCAAAGCCCTCGGGATAGAGGGAGTTTTGTTCACTGGAAACAGGTTCGTAACCCTTCAGAACAAAGGTTGAAGAACCTTCTTGGGTGGTAGCAATGTAATCGTTAGGCAATGGCTCGTCATCGCTGCTACAGCCGGTGAGCCATCCGATTGCCATGAGTGAGAACAAATATATCAGTTTCTTCATGTTGCAAAAGGGATAAAGGAGAGTTTCTATTGCGGTTGAATGATTTAGAAGTCAATGAAAAAAAGAGGTGGTACTCCCCCATGTAGGCCATGGGAAAAGACCACCTCCTGATAATTATCCGAAATTACTCAGCTTTCTTCAGTGAACCATCAACGTATTGGAAAGTTCCGGGAGCAGTAACTTCGTATTGGATTGTCCAAGTAGAATTGGAACCACTGTACACAATGAAGTTCAATGTGTAAGTAACTGTTACACCTTCAACAGGTTTTGCTTCGGGATGAATAGCCTCGAGTGTAGGTTTCATTACCTCGATGAAGCGTTCTTGCATCAGTGCAACAATTGCATCGTCAGCCATAGACTCATACTCTGTGGGATATTGTGACTTAGCAGCAGAAGCACGCCAATCCACATTACCATAGTATGCAGACACACCACTATAATAATCGTTGTTACCATAGCTGGTTACATAACCTTGTCCTTTTGCAGTACATCCCATCGGAACGTCTACATTATTCCAAGCCCAGTCTACTGCAGTTTGGTAATAAAGAGTAGTCAAGTCGCCCTTAGTCAGCAAATTGATGGTAACACTTGGATTATAATTCCATGCACCGTTTACCTTAACAAACTGATCGGTAACCTGTTCTGTTTCGGTTGTCATTACCCACTCACCAGCAATCAAGGTCAATTCTTTGGCAGCAACAGTAGTGGCAGAGGTGAGATAAGCAACAGCCATTACTTCATCTTCTTCAGCATACGGATAGTAGTTGGCCAAATAAGTCGGAAGAACAGCTTCAGGATTGCTTACATACTCTTTACCCAAGTTGTTATAAACTTCAGGATTCAAAGCGACCACATTTACATTGCTTTCTTCATATTCGCTCCAAGCACTGCCGTTAAATACGTAAAGAGCAGCAGCATTGTATGGTACTGTAGGCTGAGAACCACGAGTAGATGCCTTGGTAGCAGCAGGAACATACTTGTAAAGACTAGGAGCTACACCGCGCTCGTCAGCATAAGAACCATAAGAAGAGTAAGTAGCATCGTATTGAATACTCTTCTCTACAGAAGTATTGAACAGCTTGAAAGTGCCATCACCCAAAGCTTCAATAGCCCAGTCGTAACCACTCTCGGCAGCATACTCATTCTTGAAGTTGAAGCTATTGTAAGTACCTGACTGATAAGCATAACGTCCGTCAGAACCCAAAAGTGTATATCCGGCATCGCTCTTTGCGATAGTCCAAGCCACGGCGTTGGATGTCTCATCTGCAATGATGCGGTCGTTGCTTGCCTCAAGAGCTGTTACAGCCAGGTAACCGTAGTTCTTACCCTCGAGCGGAGTGGCAGCATTGATTGCACCATCCACTACAGCAGCAATGATATACTTACCTTCGCCTGCAAAGTTGGTCACCTTTTGGTAAGCATCTACCTTAGCATTCTCTGTAGAAGCTTTTACAACCTCGCGGATACAGAGTTGAAGATGGTCAGAAACTTCGTTATTCATATATCTATGTACGTGGTCGAAGCTAAGTGTTGTTCCGGTAGTTACTGCAAAAGCAGGTGAAACCAGATAAGCATCTGTCTCATAACGGGTACCACCGGCATAAGCACTAGCTTTTGCATATCCATAAGAAGCAAATGACCATACATAACTTAAACCTTCGGGAAGCGTTTCTTCACTAGTAAAGTCACCAAGGCTTGCACTGAATGATTCTTCCAACAAGGTGTTGCCTGCAGCCTCTACTAAAAGGTTCTTTATTTCCCAAGTAGCAGTGGCATCGTTAGTACCATCACTGATATAACGGAAAGCAACCTGAACATTCTTACCGGCATAAGCACTGAGGTCAATATCACCGGAGTTAACAAAGTTCCAGTCTTCACCTGTACCATAAGTCGGAATAGTCAAAGGTTCCCATGCACCGGCAACATCAACGCCATCGCCAGAATCAGGAGTACTGTAACTAGGTTCTGTCTGTGCATAGTTGTAATTAACCATCACTACGTCACCGGCTTGTGCATCAGGTTTTGCTTTCTTCAGAATAGAAGATACCTTAGAAAGAGTCTTCGGGGTAAGGTAAGAAGCATTGATATTCTTACTTTCCCATACAGAAGTATAGTCGTCATCTGACACCTTATATACAGATGCGGTAGCAATGTCTGATAAATATTCAGGTTCGCCTACTAGCTTGTTATAGGTAACCTTGATGGCAGACTCGTTATCTGCAGTAGGATATGTAGCTGCCAAGAACGCAGGAACATAAGTTGAAGCCGGAATGTCGTCAGTAAAGTACTTGTTACCGGTTAAAGCAGCCAATTCGCTGGAGAGACCTGCAGCAGAAGCCAAGCTCTTGTTGGTAGAGTTGTTGGCAATAGTCTTATAATCTGCATCCGTCAGAGTGTATTCCAGTTGCTTAACGTCTGTAATCTGGAAATCGCCAAAGCCATCCAATTTATCTTGGTTCCAATCATCATCACAGCCAACTAACAAGATAGTAGCTGCAGCTAATAATATTCTATTTATTTTCATATTTCTGAATCTTTAAGGTTAGAAACTAACTTTCAGTTTTAATGAATAAGTGCGACCAAATGAATAGAATATACGGTATGCACTATCCCAAGTACCTGTACCACCATCATAAGCATCAACAATGTAATGATAGTTGAGCAGGTTGTTTACATTACCATACAGAGTGGCATTGCAGTTACCAATCTTAAATCGATAGCTTGCATTGAAATCAAATTGACCGCCTGAAGGAACTTTCCAAGGTTCGGTAGTTGTCAATTCACCAGGAATGATGTTGCTTGAAGACAATGAGTAGTCTGCATAAAGGTTAGCACTGTGAGAATAGTCCAAACCAACACGCAAAGCCTTGTTAACCTTAGCAGTAACACCAATGAAAGCAGTTGTTTGTGCAGAACCACCAACCTTGATACCTTTCTGTTTCAAAGTAAAGCGGGCATGATCTTCTGCTCCTATGCCGGAAGCAATAGCACCCTTCAAGTCTGCCAATGGTTGTCCACCAGAGTTATAGAAATAACCGGTAGCATCGCTATCCCATGTCCAGTCGCCCAAAGAAAGCATACCGGTAACTTCCAACCAACGTAAAGGTTGTGCCTTCAAATCCAGCTCAATACCCATGTGCTTAGCATCTACACCAGCCATATTAAGCATGTAACGGTCAGTTTGACCATCGGCAGTTGTATAGTCGGCAGAACGGGTTGTTGTCTTGTCCATCCATCTAGTGTAATAAGCATTCAAGTTTGCAGAGAAGTAACGGCTCTTGAAACCATAACCTACTTCTGCAGAGAAAATCTTTTCATTGATGGCATCCGGATTGGTTTCATTACTTACTGTACTGTTCAAGAAAGCACCACCGGAGAAGAACGGAGCACGGCTGATGTAACCGATATTAAAGAATACGTTATGATGATTGTCAAAGTTGTAGTTTGCACCACCCTTTACAGTGAATCCCATAAAGTTTACAGTCTTTGACTTTTCATGATCTTTGTCATAGTAGAAACGGTCTACACGCCAGTAGCCTGTGTTTGAAAGAGAACCGGCAATGAATGTAGCCAAGTTATCTTTATTGTATTCAGCTTGGAAGAAAGCACCTTCTTGTAATACATGACCATCGTAGTCGCGGTAAACAACATCACCTACACCCAACTTTTCATATCTCCAAGCAGAGTTTGCTGCAGCTGCATTGTTGGCAGCTTTTACGTTGGCACGATAACGGTCGGTATAATAAGCACCGTTAAACAGGTCGGTAATTTCATTGGTGTGTACACCTTTATAATAACGGAAGTCTATACCACCGTAGAAATCAATATATTGATTGAACTTGGTAGTATAAGTAGAAAGCAAGCCATACCAGTTATGGAAGTTCTTAGACTTAGAGAGAACCATTACAGAACCCTTATCGCTTTGCTCATTCATTTCTTGAATTTGGTCGTAAGCAAATGTACCATCAGCATTGCGGAACTTGGTATTCAATACACCATTGCTTGCACCATACCAGTTAGAAGCATCATTGGATGTCAAACCTTGACCGCTCAAACCATAACCACGGCCTACAGAAACATAAGCAGCAGTACTCAATGTTGAGAAGTCGTTAATCTGCCATTGGTGATTCAAACTGATTTGAGGCTTGTGATAAACATTCTTTGAAGAAGTCAAACGTTCACCATTCTTTCCAAAACCATAAGTTGGGTTGTAACGATACTTCTGGTCGGGTTGCATATATTGGGCAACTTGTTGCCAACCTTCAACGGTAAGACCATCATAATTACTACGTTGGTTATGCCACTGAGGTGCTCCAAAAGCAGTCAAAGACAAGGTATGAGAGTCACCAATCTGCTTAGAAATATTCAAGAAATAGTTGTAACCTTCATATTCAGTTCCTTGAATATAGCCATCGCCCCATTTCTTACCGCCGAGCAATGTCATGGCCCAGCCATTCTTTGTCAGACCTGTAGAAACAGTGAAAAGCAGTTGATTCATGCCATCGTTACCCATACCGTAAGAAATGGTACCACCCTTCTTTTGGTCAGTAGTACGAGTTACAATATTGATTGTACCACCCACTGAAGGCGAAGATACTTTAGAGGCACCCAAACCACGTTGAGTCTGCATGCTACGAGTAACATCAGACAAACCAGCCCAGTTTGACCAATATACACCACCCCACTCCATATCGTTGACGGGTACACCGTTAATCATCACACCGATGTTGGCAGAAGAGAAACCACGCATATTGATACGTGAGTCACCATAACCACCACCTTGCTTGGTTGCATAAACACCGGGAGTAGACTTCAAGATTTCAGGAAACTCTTGTGTTCCCAGTTTTTCTTCAATAAATGCTGGTTCGAGTGTAGAAAGAGCTACAGGAGTTTTACGAGCCACGGCCACTGAAGAGGTGATGGTTACGTCAGACAGCAACACTGCATCCGGTTTCATTTGGATAGCGCCCAGATTTACTGTTCCGGACTTGGCAGTAATTGTTTTCTTTTGGTCTTTATAACCCACATACTTAAATAATAAAGTAGACTTTGGAGCTACATTCTGCTCAAAGTTACCTTCTACGTCGGTCACTGTACCATCAGTAGTACCTTCTACTGCAACTGCAGCACCTACCAAAGGCTCACCAGACTCAGCGTCCAGCAACTGACCTTTTACTGTAATCTGTGCAAATGCTGTAGTAGTGAATACCGACAACACTGACACCAACAGAAATTGAATTAAATGTTTTCTCATATAATTCCTTTTTAGGTTAATAGATAGTGTTAATTAAACATTGATAATCTCATTGATGTCGCAAATATAGCGAATAAAAATTAGAGTTTTATTACAATTCTGCTACATTTTATTCAAGAAATGAAAGGTTCTTTAAACATTCCTATACAACAAAAGCCCCGCAAACTGATGCGAGGCTTTCATTCTATCGAGTGAAAAGTGTCTAGACTTTCAAACTGTCACGAAAATCAATCATTCGTCAACTTTCTATAACGAACGCGGGTAGGCTCTTCTTTACCCAATCGCTTCAATTTATTTTCTTCGTATTCTGAGTAGGAACCCTCAAAGAAGAACACATTGGAATCTCCTTCAAATGCTAGGATGTGTGTACAGATACGGTCAAGGAACCAACGGTCGTGACTGATGACTACCGCACAGCCGGCAAAGTTTTCGAGACCCTCTTCCAATGCACGCAGCGTGTTGACGTCGATGTCATTGGTCGGTTCGTCCAGCAACAGCACATTTCCTTCTTCTTTCAGGCAGAGTGCCAAGTGCAGGCGGTTACGCTCACCACCCGAGAGGACTCCGCAAAGCTTCTCTTGGTCTGCTCCCGAGAAGTTGAAGCGGCTGAGGTAAGCACGGGCATTGATGTCGCGACCACCCATACGGATGAGGTCATTGCCACCGCTGATTACCTGATAGACACTCTTGTTGGGGTCGATGTCCTTATGTTGCTGGTCAACATAAGCCACTTTTACGGTTTCGCCTACTTCGAATTCTCCCTTGTCTACCTGCTCCAGTCCCATGATAAGGCGGAACAAGGTTGTCTTACCGGCACCGTTAGGACCGATAATACCGACGATACCGTTGGGCGGAAGCATAAAGTTGAGGTCATCAAACAGCAGTTTCTCGCCAAAAGCCTTGGCTACATGCTTGGCCTCAATAACCTTATTGCCCAAACGCGGGCCGTTGGGGATGAAGATTTCCAGCTTCTCTTCCTTCTCCTTCACATCCTCATTCAGCAGCTTGTCGTAAGAGTTCAGACGCGCCTTACCCTTTGCCTGACGAGCCTTGGGAGCCATGCGAACCCACTCTAACTCACGCTCAAGTGTTTTGCGACGTTTGCTGGCAGTCTTTTCCTCCATCTCCATGCGCTTGGTCTTTTGGTCAAGCCAACTGCTGTAGTTGCCCTTCCAAGGAATGCCTTCGCCACGGTCCAGTTCCAATATCCAACCGGCTACATGATCCAAGAAATAACGGTCGTGTGTCACGGCGATAACGGTACCTTCATATTGCTGCAAGTGTTGTTCCAACCAGTCGATAGACTCTGCATCGAGGTGGTTGGTGGGCTCGTCCAGCAACAATATGTCCGGTTTCTGTAATAATAATCGGCAGAGAGCTACACGACGACGCTCACCTCCTGAAAGATGTTCCACATTCTGGTCTTCCGGCGGACAACGGAGGGCATCCATGGCTCGTGCCAATGTTGTATCTAAGTTCCAGGCATCCGTAGCGTCGATAATATCTTGTAACTCAGCCTGGCGGGTGAACAGTTTGTCCATCTTGTCCGGGTCTTCGTAATACTCCGGCAAGCCGAACTTCTGATTGATCTCTTCATATTCAGCCAAAGCATCCACAATGGGCTGCACACCTTCCATCACCACCTCCTTCACGGTTTTTGTGGGGTCCAGGTAAGGTTCCTGAGCCAAATATCCGACCGAATAACCCGGTGAGAACACTACTTCGCCTTGATAAGACTTGTCCAGTCCGGCGATAATCTTCAGCAAGGTTGATTTACCGGAGCCGTTCAAACCAATGATACCAATCTTGGCTCCGTAAAAGAAAGAAAGATAAATATCCTTCAACACCTGCTTGTTGTTTTGCGGTATGGTCTTGCTGAGACCAACCATCGAGAAGATAATCTTCTTATCGTCAACTGTTGCCATACATTTATAAATATATAGATGAGTAAAATAAATTATAGTCGCCAAATGCGTGGGCAAAGATAAGAAAAAAAGCAAGAAGCCTTTTGCTTATTACAAAAAAGTATCTACCTTTGCACCCGCTTAATCGCAATAATGGATTGAATCGCTAGCTCAGCAGGTAGAGCACAACACTTTTAATGTTGGGGTCTTGGGTTCGAGCCCCAAGCGGTTCACAAAAACAAAAGTCGCAAGCAGAAGTTTCTGTTTGCGACTCTTATTCTCTACAAGTTTCAACTCCCGCATCTCCGCGAGATATACTCATTCCCTACCAACGCCGTATCAACTCCGTACCAACGCCGTATCAAGTCCGTTCCTATAGAAGCGAAGGAGAAGAGAGGAGGATAAGAGGGAAACCCGTCTCCAAACTTAATCTGGTACCTCACTTTAAAATGGGAGTCTTTTAAAGGTTATAAACAGAAAAAAGCCTCAGTTCATTGCTGAACCAAGGCTTCTTTCTGTTCGTCTTTTGGCGGTATGGACGGGACTCGAACCCGCGACCCCCTGCGTGACAGGCAGGTATTCTAACCATCTGAACTACCACACCAAGAACTCTTTGCAAGCATCTTTCTCGTTTGCGGTTGCAAAGGTAGGCATTATTTTTATTTCTGCAATAGATATGAGAAATATTTTTTAGTTTTTCTCAAATATTTCTTCTTTTAGCGCATTCTCCCGTCAAAAAAGAATGGTTTTGGAGCAATGCTCAGTGTTTCAAAAATAACACTGAGTGTTTTAGCTGTAACACTGAGCATTATAACAGAAACACCGAGCATTTTGACAGAAACACCGAGCATTTTGACAGAAACACTGAGTGTTTTGAACGTAATAGTTATGGCATAATTTTCTTCCATAAGGCAGGGAAACAAAAGAGTGTTAGGAGTCTCCAAGAAGCAAAGAAGAACTTCTACCCTACTCCATCGGGTAGTTTTAACCCCTGATTGCTACAACTACACCAACGGGTAGCCAGTGGCTTACGATTTGTGCTGACATTTGCAGCAGAAAACATTTAAAAGCATTGATATGAAAAGATTATTAGCAACCTTTATTACCTGTGGAACACTGTTTGGAACAGTTGTGGCACAAAACATCTGCGGGCGCGTGACGGATGAGCAGAACCAACCGTTGCCCTACGCCAACGTTATCTTGCAGACGGAAGACTCCACCTATCTGGCGGGAACTACCACGGGGAGTGATGGGCGGTTTGAGTTGGTCAAACCGGAGATGAGTAGACTGATTAGTGTATCATTTGTGGGGTACGCCACGGTTATCAGGAAAATAGATGGGACAGATTTAGGAACCATCCGCCTGTTACCCGATGCACAACTGCTGGGCGAAGTGGTTGTGAAAGGTTATCTGCCTAAAACACAGATTAAGGGTGACGCCATGGTTACAGCCGTAAGTGGCAGTGTGCTTGAAAAAGCCGGTACGGCAGAGAATCTGCTAGACAAGATTCCTAACGTTACAGCACAGAATGGTGTGGTAAACGTGTTTGGCAGAGGTACGCCGGAGATTTACATCAACGGGCGGAAGATGAGAGATGTACAAGAGTTGGAACAACTCTCCTCTGACGAGATTAAGTCGGTAGAGGTAGTTTCTAATCCCGGTGCCCGATATGGTGGAGCAGTTAAAGCTGTTATACGCATCATTACCAAGAAGGTTGCAGGTGAAGGTTTCGGTATAAACAATCTGACCATGGCAAGACATCAACGTGATTATGGTATGACGTTTGTCGAACAACTGAACTTCAACTACAGGAAAAAGGGGTTCGACTTAGCCGGGATGGTGTACGGTAACAGTGTGCGGGCAGGCAACGACCAACTATTCAGCATCGACACCTATCTTGACAAACACTGGAAACAATATCTCGACCTGACAAGTCAAAAACACCGGAGCAAAAATCTCTCCACAATGCTCTCCCTCAACTATCAGTTCAATGAAAAGCATATGATGGGTGCTCGATACAGCTTCAAGAGGACCCCGGAAAGCGATTGGCAGATTGTACAGTTGGCCAAAACTCATTGTAACAATCTGTTGCATGAATCTCTTCGTAGCCTGATTACCGCAGCTCGTCCGGAGAGTTATCACAGTGGAAACTTCTACTACAACGGTAGCATAAAGAATTGGAAGATAGACTTCAATGCTGACTACTTCCGCAATAATTCAAAAGATGGGCAGGAGTCTCGTGAAAAGATTACCGGAGGGGAAAGTGGGAACACAGACCGCATTGTTACCACCAAAGATAGCAAACGAAATGAGTTATATGCTGCCAAACTCATCTTATCTCACCCAATAGCCAAAGGAATGCTTTCGTTCGGTGGTGAATATTCACACAACAACCGGAACACTACTTATTTCAACGATGAAGGCATCCTAGAAAATGACCGTTCGCAAATTAAGGAAGGAGCCACCTCTGCTTTTGTAGAGTATGCCCGTAGCTTCAACAAGTTGCAAGTACAGGCCGGGGTAAGATTTGAACACGTTGGATTTGACTATTATGGTGGTGGAGAGTATATGGCTGCTCAAAGTAAGAAGTATAACAATCTTTTTTCCTCTCTTTCTGTGGGTTTTCCGATAAAGAATGTCCGGTTGCGACTGGGGTATGCGAGCGACATCAACCGCCCCTCGTACCACAACCTCAGGAGTAACACAACTTATGTAAACCGGTATATGTATGAACAAGGCAATCCGTTCCTGATGCCATCAATTACTCACAATGTAACGCTTGTTGGTGTGTACAAATGGATGAATCTTTATGTGGGCTATTCTCATGTGGTGGATGACATTACCAATCAGACTGTTGCTTTCTCAGAAGAAGACCCCAGTATCGGGTTGCTCACACTACTTAATGCTCCGGAGTATGACAAACTTGCCCTATCGCTCAACCTCACTCCTACCATCGGCCTATGGAGACCACAATTTAACGCTTCATTACAAAAACAGTGGTATCAGACAGAAACTCCACAGGGGAAAGAGTCATTTGGAAAGCCGATAGGGATTATTGCGCTAAGAAACAACTTCAAATTACCGAAGGAATTTTTACTTGATGTAAACGGCTCTTGGATATCTAAAGGGCATACCACCAATGTCTACATGAGCAGAAATAAGTTTGAGATGAGTGTTTCTTTGTACAAGAGTTTCCTGAAAGATGCTCTTTCGATACAACTGAATGCCAACAATCTGCTTGAATCTAAACAGGAGATGTTGGTTTACAGTGGTATTCGGGTGATGCAAAATGAGGTAATGGCACATCGGCAACTATCACTTACCTTACGCTACAAGCTGAACAGTACAAAAAGTAAGTACAAAGGAACGGGAGCCGGAGCAACTCAAAAGAACAGAATGTAACGTCGGTATAGGAATATGAGAAGTAGTACTATCAAATATATTACACTGTCGTGGGCAGTAGTCGGAATCTTTGAACAGGATTCCGGCTTCTCGCTCGCCTCGTTGCAAAAGGATAAGGAGACGATGGAAGAGGCAGTAGAGCAATACGTCATTGGCTACATGGCCTTTTGGCACATCGCTTTTGTGGAGAAGAAGCAAATGTTGGTTTGTACAGATGCAGTAACAATCCGGAAGGGAAAAGAGAAAATCGAACGATATATAGAAACGCATCCTCCCGTTGTTCCACTGCCCAAGTTCTACCTTGTTTTCTTAAATCAATCGCAGATTAGCAGCGATGCCGATGGCCTCAGTGATGTTTTCTGCCTGTAGTTTCTGGAAGAGTTTCTTTTTATAAAACTTCACGGTGTTGATGTCAATGAACAGGCGCTCAGCAATTTCTTGATTGGAAAGTCCTTTGACGGAGAGTTGAAGGATACTTTCTTCTCTGTCAGACAGTTCAATGTTGGCTTGTTCTTTCCAGCGTTTGCCTTCAAAGGAGTAAATCCAATGAGTGGAACTTTCTTTGGCTGTGAGTAACACGTTGCCTACCGTGGATGCCGGTGAGAGTGAGACAGAACAGAGTGCCAGCCACATATCCCCGTCGCTATTCAAAAGAATGGGAGTCAGCCGATGGTGAATGAGATGCAGATGACCGTCCGAAGCTTTGATGTGAAAGTCATACTCAATAGTCATACCAAGCTTCTTCTCTTTGGGTTGTCGGTTGAAGAAGTTGAAACCGGCTTCATTGATTTCAAACAGCATTTGAATCTCTTCCTCGGGCACCACCTCCATGTAGAAAGCATAGCCTTTCTGTTGTACTTCTTCGGCCGTGTAGCCACATAGGAACAATGGGTTGGGCGACACGTAGAGAAAGTTCTTGCGATTGTAGTCGATGATGTACAGACTGCTATTGGTACTGCGTGCCATTGCTTCAGCCATTGATACGCACACTTGCAACTGTTCATAGTCACTCTCGATGATATGAAGATTCGGATTGATAGGGCGGAAGAAGCGTTGTATCTCGTGCTGCATAGAAACTTTCAATTTATTGGGACAAAGGTAGAAATTTAGTTGGTTATTATGCAAAAAAGCCGCCGGAAGTTGTTCCGACGGCTTTTATAAGTGGTATTTTACAGGGATTCAGTATCCTGCAAGATTAGTTAAACCAACGAACGTAGCAGAAGTCCATGCGGTGAGGCAGGGCTGCATTCTTGGGATACATGCGGTAGCAGACTTTGAAGCTGCCGGCATTTTCCAGTTCGTGCTTGGCTTGGAATGTGTAGAGGTTGCCCTCTTTCTTCACTACTTCGAACGGGTTTACTGAGTAGATGTGTTGTTTGCCATCTTTACCAGTGTGAATAGTTACCAGTTCAAGACCAACTGCATCGTTCAATCCCTTTTCGTCGATAACGTAAGTGATGGTGTATTCCTTACCACTCTCTACGTTGCCTTGAAGCAGTGCTTCTTCCTTCTGACAAGAAACGATTTCGATGCTATCCCACTTGGCGGCCACTTCTTCTTTCCAGGCTGCAATTTCCTTAGCCTTGGCGTAGTTGTTGGCAGCCAGTTCTTTGAAGCGTTTAGCTTCTTTGTTATAGAACTTATCGAAGTAGTCATCCAGCTGACGCTTCATGGTGTAGTGGGGAGCAATCTGTGCGATGGAGTTCTTGATGGTGCGAACCCAGCCTTCTGAATAACCCTTCTTGTTGCGTGCATAGTAGAGCGGAAGGATTTCTTGTTCGAGAATGCTGTAGATGGTGGCAGCATCGAGCTTATCTTGTTGCTCTTGGTTCTGATAAGTGCGCTTTTCGGTCAATGCCCAACCGGCACCTTCGCGATAGCCTTCCAGCCACCAGCCGTCGAGTACGGAGAAGTTTACCACACCGTTCATCAATGCCTTTTCGCCGGAAGTACCGGATGCTTCGAGCGGACGAGTCGGAGTGTTCAACCAGATGTCTACACCTGTTACGAGGCGACGAGCCAGCTGCATGTCGTAGTTTTCCAGGAAGATAATCTTTCCGAGGAATTCAGGACGACGAGAGATTTCAATAATCTTCTTAATCAGACCCTGTCCTGCACCATCGTGCGGGTGAGCTTTACCTGTGAAGAGGAATTGTACCGGATAGTCGGGGTTATTTACAATCTTAGCCAAACGCTCCAAGTCGGTGAAGAGCAAGTGAGCGCGCTTGTAGGTTGCGAAACGACGACCGAAACCAATCAGCAGTGCGTTGGGGTTAATCTTATCCATCAATGAAACGATGCGTGAAGGGTCACCCTGGTTCTTCAACCAAGTTTCGCGATACTGCTTGCGTACATAGTCAATCAGTTTGTTCTTCAGAGCCATGCGTGTCTTCCAGATTTCTTCGTCAGATACGTTATAGATGGCTTCCCAGATGCTTTGGTTAGATTGGTCGTACCAGAAGTTTTCGTCGAAGTGTTTGCAGTAGAGTTGCTTCCACTCAGTGGCACTCCAGGTGGGGAAGTGTACGCCGTTGGTTACATAGCCAACATGGTTTTCTTCGGGGAAGTAGCCTTTCCAGATGGGAGCAAACATTTCTTGAGAGACCTTTCCATGCAACCAGCTTACGCCGTTGACTTCTTGAGAAGTGTTACAAGCAAAAACAGACATACAGAAGCGTTCGCCTTTGTCGCCCGGATTATTGCGACCAAGATCCATCAGGTCATCCCAAGTGATACCCATGCGTTGCGGATAGCCACCCATGTATTTGCCAAACAGACCTTCGTCGAAGTAGTCGTGGCCGGCAGGTACCGGAGTGTGTACGGTGTAGAGAGAAGAAGCACGAACCAACTCGATGGCTTGCTCGTAAGAGAGTCCTTCTGCTACATAATCACAGATACGTTGTACGTTGATGAGTGCAGCGTGACCTTCGTTGCAGTGATAAACATCTTTCTTGATGCCCAACTTCTTCAGTGTCAGCATACCACCGATACCAAGCATGATTTCTTGCTTCAGGCGGTTTTCCCAGTCACCACCATAGAGTTGGTGAGTGATAGGACGGTCGTACTCACTATTCATTTCGTTATCAGTATCCAACAAATAGAGAGCGATACGACCAACATTTACGCGCCAAACGTTAGCGTGTACATAGTAATCCAAGTAGGGAACATCTACTACTACTTGCTTGCCGTTCTCATCCAAAACAGGGTCGATAGGCAACTGGCCGAAGTTCTGAGCCTCGTAGTTGGCAATTTGCTGGCCATCCATAGAGAGTTCCTGAGTAAAGTAACCGTAACGATACAAGAATCCTACGGCACACATATCAACATTGCTGTCAGAAGCTTCTTTCAAGTAGTCGCCGGCCAATACGCCCAAACCACCGGAATATATCTTAAGCACGTGAGTCAAACCATATTCCATACTGAAATAGGCAACAGAAGGGCGATTGCTGTCGGGCTTAACGTCCATGTAGTTGCGGAATTTCGCATATACATCTTCCATTCTGCGCAGAATAACCTTGTCGGCAGCAAGAGCTTCCAACTTGGCATAGCTCATACGGTCGAGCAGCAGTACCGGATTCTGGCCAACCTCTTTCCAGAGAGCAGGATCCAAATCGCGGAACAGTTCAGTTGCTTCATAGTTCCAAGTCCACCAAATGTTACGCGCCATTTCTGACAATTTCTCCAACTCTGCAGGAACGTGAGATTTCACTGTTACCTCTTTCCAGTTTGGAGTGTTTACATTACTAACTTTAATCTTCATTGTATAAAAACTAAATTGATTTATGTTTTCTTTTTAACCTAACTGACGTTTTTTCGCATTGCGCAAGGCTACGTCATAAGCCTCGTAATAATATTGTATAAAATGTTTCCACAAAGCCTGTTCGGCCACTTGACCGGCACGCTTACGGATTTCTTTTACCTCTTTATCAGTTTTGTTTGAGAAAGCAGCAATGGTATCTTTAATACCGTCTGCCACTTCACTGTAATTATAGTCGGAACGATGCAAAACCTCTACACCGTCGTCAATGCCATGCTGATTCTTCAGGCTGTTTACCCAAAGGCCAAAGCCGGCCAAGTCTGTTGTTACCGTGGGCACTTTGAAAGCGACACTTTCCAGCGGAGTGTAACCCCAAGGCTCATAGTATGAGGGATATACGCTTAAGTCCTCACAGGGAAGAACATCGTAATAGTGCTTATTGATGATGCCGTCTTTACCATCGAGGTAGCAGGGTACAAAGATTACTTTCACCTTATCTTCCGGACGGTTACCCATTCCTAAGTACTTCAGCATATCCAACACTTGGTCATGGGTCATGTTGTGCAACCAATGGGTAATGAATGGGCACTGCAAGGGGGTATTGAACTTCTCTTTGCTTTTTAATCGTTCCTGTAAATCCTCGCGCGGCTCCCCTACCCAACTGGGTACATTTACAAAGGCGAGTACATTTTTATGCAACTCTTTGTCTCGATTCAAACGGTTTAATGATTCCAGAAAGACATTGATTCCTTTGTTCTTAAACTCATAACGTCCACTGGTGCCGATGATAAGCGTATCTTCATCTTTAAACTCTTGTCCCAACAAACAGTTTGCTAAACGCAACTTCAGAGTTCGGGCACGTTTGCGCTTACCGGTATAAGCAGCACCTTTCGGTACGAAATCGTCTTCAAAACCGTTCATCAGGATGACGTCGGCAGCTTTGTCGAGCAACTCTTTACATTCGTTGTTGGTGATTTCACTAACAGTAGTAAAGCAGTCTACATAGTGAGCCGTCTGTTTTTCGATAGAGTGCTTGGACTCCATATTCAGTTCGCGTGCCATCTGGTCACCGTTGTAAGCAAACAAATAGTCATACAACGGCTTGTTATTACCGGCAATGGAACGTCCGATGGAGGTTGCATGAGTGGTAAAAATAGTAGCAATTTCCGGAACAGCTGTCTGTAAATAGAGGGCTGCCATACCGGTCATCCACTCATGAGCCTGGAACACAACCTTGTCTGTCTCCATCAGATTGAAGCGATAAAAGCTTTCAACCACCTTTCCGGTAGCATAAGCAAACATGGAGGCTTCATCGTAATCGCCATAAGCATGTAAGGAGTCTACCTGATAGTGGTTCCACATGTCGGCATAGATGTCATTCTTTTGTGCAAAGAATGGTTTGAAGTCCACTAAAATAACAAGAGGTTCGCCGGGGATATTCCAACGTCCGATGCGTACAGAAAGGTTATCTTTATCAGCTGCATGCTTTTTCCAGGCAGCACAATAGTTATCAGATTCAATAAATAAAGGATTCTCTTTTCCTTGCCAGAAGTCCGGCCCTATAAAAAATACCTTATCATGAAATTTTTCTTGCAATGTGTTAGCCCGCGTGGATAACACTGTATAGATACCGCCTACTTTGTTACAAACTTCCCAACTTGCTTCGAAGATGTAATCAGGGGTAAGTAGTTCTTTTGCCATATAAAATTAAGTCTTCTTTACTCCATTTTTCAATTAAGCCGCAAAAATACACATTATTCTTTGAAAAATAATCTTTTAGGGCAAAAAAGTACTCTTCCCTCTTGGAACAATCGTTTGCAAACCGACCAGGTTGTAATGAAAAATAGATGCTTTATATATATAAATAGGTGTAGGTCTTAGAGCGAATGGCATGACAAGTCGGTGAGAGGATGGGAAGATTATGAAGTATAAATTGTAATTTGTGAGTGGCGATATGTGTCACTTATAGTAAACTCCCAAATTAGTTTAAAACTTATGCCTCAATAGTTTAAAACTTTTGGGCAAGAAGTTTAAAACTAATGGCTCATTCGTTTTAAACTAATTACGCAGAAGTTTTAAACTAATTCTGTGAAAAAAAGCATGTGCTGAGCCTTTTGTGGGCGTGAAAGTGGTCGATAAATAAAAAGGTGTGCCGGAAAACATTTATTCCTGACACACCTTTTATTGAATTTCGATGAAAGATATTCTGGTAGGAAATTGCTTTTGTTAGCAAGCTTTGAAGCTCATATCCAGACCTTTAACTGAGTGAGTTAAAGCTCCAACTGATATGAAATCAACACCACACTCGGCATAATCGCGCAGTGTTTCGAAAGTGATACCACCCGAAGACTCCGTTTCATAGCGGCCGGCAACCATTTCCACTGCTTTCTTTGTCATCTCCGGTGTAAAGTTGTCGAACATAATACGGTCAACTCCACCCAAGTCGAGTACTTGTTGCAACTCGTCGAAGTTACGGACTTCTATTTCTATCTTCAAATCTTTGCCTTTCGCCTTGCAATACTCTTGAGCACGCAAAATAGCTTTGTCGATACCTCCTGCAAAATCAACGTGATTGTCCTTTAACAGAATCATGTCAAAAAGACCGATACGGTGATTGACTCCACCGCCAATCTTAACAGCCATCTTTTCAAGAATACGCATGCCGGGAGTTGTTTTGCGGGTATCGAGAACGCGAGTATGCGTACCTTTGAGCTTTTCGGCATACTTGCTGGTCATGGTTGCGATACCGCTCATACGCTGCATAATGTTCAGCATCAAGCGTTCGGTTTGTAACAAAGATTGTACTTTGCCCTCTACCACCATTGCAACATCGCCCGGTTTCACTTGTGCTCCATCTTGGATGAATACTTCCACCTTCATGGTTGGGTCGAAACGATGGAACACTTCTTTTGCTATTTCGATACCGGCCAATATACCTTCCTCTTTAATCAAGAGTTTGGATTTACCCATGGCTGTGTCGGGAATGCACGATAATGTTGTATGGTCGCCATCGCCTATATCTTCTGCGAAAGACAAATCAATCAGTCTGTCAATTAATTCCTGTTCTTTATTCATTCGTTCGGTCTATTCTTATTTGATTTATCAGATATTTGTTACTTACTCTTCTGAAGAAACAATTCACTCGAAAGTTTCCATTAACAGTATTCAAGGTTCCTACAACGAAACTGGATTCATCGCGTTTTCCTTGATGGTTTACGTTGAAACCGCGCACTTTGTTGGAAGCAAAGAAGTCCGACATAGTTCCTTCTGCCAACTGCTTGTCTGCATCGGTCGACTTATTTTGGATAACCAAATTCACTTTGTCACCCAAATATCTGTTCAGTTCTTGCGAATTTCCTTTCTTAAAAGCTACTACCACACCCACCGGAACATCTTGTGCAAACAGTGTGGCGGAAGCCCAAAACAGAAGGCAACTGAACAATAAAACTACTCGTTTTCTCATATTTACAAGTATTAATGATAGGCAAAGGTAAGCATTTATTGTAAATAACAACAAAAAAGTATTATTTTTGTGCACATTTTAAGCCTAAAACGCAATGAAAACAGTTCTTTTAGTAGTTGGTCGTACAGTCGAACCCCATTTTATTACTGCTATAAACGATTATGTACAACGCACACGTCGGTACCTTTCGTTTGATATGGAGGTCATTCCTGAATTAAAGAATACCAAGAGTCTTTCTATGGAAGTGCAAAAGGAGAAAGAGGGGGAATTGATTCTGAAATCATTGCAACCCGGTGACAGAGTTGTACTATTGGATGAAGGGGGTAAGGAGATGCGCTCGATAGAGTTTGCTCAATACATGGAACAAAAGATGAATACTGTAAACAAGAGGCTTGTCTTCATTATCGGCGGCCCTTACGGATTCTCTAAAAAAGTGTATGATGTTGCTCATGAGAAGATGTCGCTCTCTCGTATGACTTTTTCTCATCAGATGGTTCGTCTTATCTTTGTGGAACAATTATACAGAGCAATGAGCATTCTCAATGGGAGTCCTTATCATCATGAATGATACGTAACCGGAAAAATAAAAAGAGGAAGATAAATGATGAACGTTACATCTATCTTCCTCTTTACTATTTTACTTCGTTGTTTCACTTTTGCGAAACTTGAAGCACTACCCTATCTGGGGGCTTTATTTCACATCGTTGCGTTGCAAGTAAGCAATTGCTTCACCTTTGTTTACATGAGTGCCTTGCTCTGCACAAATTTCAACTACACGGCTATCAAACGGAACAGTAATCTTTTCGTATTCGCCCCATGGAGTAGATACGTAACAGAATACTTCACCTTCTTTATAAGAACGGCCGATAGTAGGAGCGGTGGAAGGCCCATCTACTGACACTTCCCAAAGAACTTGGCCACGTGACGGAGCTGCGATAGGATCTGCCTTCTGTCGTTTCATCTTCAAAACTTCCTCAGCAGAGTATCCTCCCTTAGCCAAGGCAGCATCTTTGGCACGTTGAAGTTCTTCTTCGAAACGTTTTTTAGCAACTCCTGACTTGTAATCGCGATATTGACGGTCGTGCATGGCAAGTTCGAAGAGCTCTTCATCGTCTTCTCCAAAGTCCCATCCGTTTTCTTTCATCTCCTTGCGATATTCGTCCAAAGCATCGGGATAGTTGGACTGCGGGTCTGTATCTACAAACTCATAACCTTTTGACTTAGCCAGTTCGACAATTTCAGGTGCTAACTCTCCTGGCAAACGTCCGCTCTTACCCACAATCATTCCCCAAGTATTCGGGTCAATCATAGTCCAGCGTTCCTCACCCTTTACCTGTTGCATTACATTCATCAATGCGACATTCTTTACGTATTGGCTAAACGGAGTTACCAAAGGAGGATAACCAAGTTTAGGCCATACATATTCTACTTCGTCGAAAAGCATAACCAAAAGGTCGTCAATACTGAGTTCCGGCTCTCCCTTGCCTTTAAGAATCATATTGATACCTGCATGAACACCCTTCAAATCTGCCATCATTGAACCCATCATACCACCGGGAAGGCCACACTTCAATAGGAGTGAAGACATGTGTTTGTTGGTAGGATCCATGAAGTAACCCAAGAAGTCGTCAATAAACTCTTGAGTCATGGCACGTGCTTTCATATAAGCTTTCATGTTGATTTCCGGTACTTGGAAACCTTTGTCTTTCAACATAGCCTGTACTGAAATCACATCCGGATGAACTTTACCCCAAGACATCGGTTCCATGGCAACGTCAATAATATCGGCACCGTTCTCACAAACCTCCAGAATAGAAGCCATGGAGAGACCCGGTCCGCTATGACCATGATACTGGATGATTACTTCCGGATGTTTTTCTTTGATGGCTTTTACCAATCTGCCCAACATACCCGGACGGCCGATACCTGCCATGTCCTTCAAACAAATTTCGGGCGCACCGGCTGCTATCAGTTGGTCGGCGATGTTGGCATAATACTCTACCGTGTGTACCGGAGAGTGAGTAATACAGAGTGTTGCTTGCGGAATCATGCCACCTTCTAGCGCATATTTAATAGAAGGGATGATATTACGAACCTCATTCAAACCACAGAAGATGCGGGTTATATCCACACCTTGTGCATGTTTCACTTTATACATCAAGCGGCGAACATCAGCCGGAACCGGATACATACGCAACGCATTCAAGCCACGATCCAGCATATGAGTCTGGATACCTGCTTCATTGAAGAACTTGGTAAAGGCACGAACTGCTTTGTTGGGGTTTTCACCATAGAGGAGATTTACTTGTTCAAAAGCACCTCCGTTGGTTTCCACACGTGCAAAGCATCCCATCTCAATAATCAAAGGAGCGATACGTACCAACTGGTCAACGCGAGGTTGGTATTTGCCGGATGATTGCCACATATCTCGATATACGAGACTGAACTTAATTTCTTTCTTCATCATAGTAAATAATAAAGGATTTCTTTTCGGTTAACTTAATTTCCACAAATATAGAGGATAATTCTGACATACTGCCAAGAAAAAACCTAAATATTTTAGATTTGAAGAATATTTATTCAAAAAGTCCCGTTTTTATATCGTTTTATTGAGTTCTTGCTGCAACTTTTGATGTGTAAAGCTGATGCGAGACTTTACTGTTCCAAGAGGAAGCTTCAAACGATCGGCTATCTCCCGACAGTTGAAACCGGAGCTGTGCATGGAGAAAGGAAGAGTGTATTCACTAGGCATGGAGTTGACAATCCGCCTCATCTCCTTCAAATCGTAGGCACTTCCTTGGGGAATGAAACCGGAATCTTGTGGCGGATTCAAATGATAGAGTATGCCTGTATCCTCCACAAATGGCTGTTCCTTCAAAATACGATGGTAGTTATCAATGAAGATGTGGCGTATCATTGCGTACATCCATCCCTTGAAGTTACTTTCAGGCTGGTACTTTCCTTCATTGTCCAACACCTTTAAAGAGGTTTCTTCCGACAAGACGTCTGTATCCTCTTTGTGCGAAGTTACTTTGTTAGCAAAACGTTGTAACTCATTTTGCATCTCGATTAAGCTTCGTTTAAAACTGAAATTACTCATACTTACCATCTATATAATGTTAATACTGATTCATTATTTCAACAGCAAGTTTAGGGATTTTATCATACCGGCATGAGGAAAAAACTGTCTAAAAAACGGGGAGAATCTATCAATTGATAGTTTTTACCTGCTTTTTTGATAGTTTACAGACGTTTTTTCTTACCCATCCATCATTTTTACGTACTCAAACAATACAAACAATGTGATTTTTTTATAGTTTTGCCTACCTATAAATGAAGTATATTCACAACAAACAAATTAAATTATGAGATTATCAAGATTAAAAGTACTCTTCCTTTTGATAGCTTTCATACTACCCCTTTCGTCGTATGGACAGGGACTGAAGGCTTTTAAATTGAAGAATGGTCTTTCCGTATATATATGGGAAGATGACAGCAAATCCGATGTCTTCGGGTTGGTAGGAGTACGCGCCGGTTCTATCAACGAACCGGAAGCTTACACAGGTTTGGCACACTACTTGGAACATGTCATGTTCAAAGGTACAACCAAAATTGGCGCATTGAACTGGGCAGAAGAGGCTCCCATCTATCAGGAGATTATTGCTAAATATGACCAGATGGCCGAAGAGTCTGACCCTGCCAAGAAAGAGGCTATTGGTAAAGAGATTAACGAACTGACCATTAAGGCAGGAAAGTTGGGCGTTCCCAATGAGTACTCCAATCTGATGGAGAGCATGGGTGCGAAGGGAGTGAACGCGGGAACCTCCTATGACTTCACCTATTACCACAGTTCATTTCCTGCTTATCAAGTCAACAAATGGTTGGAAATCTCCTCTCAACGTTTCTTGAATCCGATTTTCCGCTCTTTTCAATCAGAGTTAGAGACGGTTTATGAGGAATATAACCGTTCCCAGGACAATCAAATGCGTGTCTCCAGTCAGTTCGTGTTGCAGAAAGCGTTTGAGGGTCACCCCTACTCGCGCTCAGTAATCGGCCTTCCTGAACACTTGAAGAATCCGCGTTTGAGCAAACTCATCGACTTCTACAACGAATGGTATGTGCCCGAAAACATGGTGCTCGTACTGGTGGGTAACATCAAAGCCCAGCAGATTACCGGACGTATCAATGCCTCTTTTGGTAGATTGCCTAAGAAACCGATGCCCGAACGCAAGGCTTATCCCGAACTGGAAATCAAAGGACGTACACAGTACACGGCCAAAGTAGGCGCCTATCCGCAAGTCAACCTCGTATTTAAAGGTGTTCCTGCCGGTCACCCGGATGAGACGGCATTGGAAATTGCCCTCTCCTTGTTAAATAATAGCAGTGAAACCGGTGCAATGGACAAACTGGTGTTGGACGGAGAACTGACCAGTGCCGGTGCTTATCCGGTAACTTTCAGGGAGCAAGGTCGCACCTTCGTCTCTGCAATTCCACTCTATGATGAAAACCAGAAGAGGTTCGAATCTAACAAGAGTGCCGAGAAAAAGGTACTGGAAGCCATCAAGCAAATTGCAAACGGAGCATTCGAGGATTGGAAAATTGATGCCATCAAGGCTGAAATGTGCCGTCGCTTCGATTTGCAAATGGAGGAGAATGAGGACAAAGCTGAGATGCTGATGCAAGCATTCTACAACGAGCAAGATTTGGGCGAAGTGCTCAATCATAAGGACAAAGTCATGTCCATCACTGTAGAAGACATCAAGCGAGTTGCTAAGGAGTATCTCTCAGACAACTACCTCGCCATCTACATTGAAAAAGGCAAACCAGATAAAAGTAATAAGATTCAGAAGCCTGGGTACAAACCCGTAGAGCCGCCTGTTGGAAAGCAATCACTCTATGCTACACAGTTCAAGACCATGCCGTTTGGCAAAGTGGCCGAGTCGTTTGTAGATTACAGCGAAGTTCAAAGCAAGAAGCTCAACGACCGTTCCATCATGTACTACACTCCCAACAAAGAGAACAACGTTTTCCAACTGGTGGTGCAATACGGAGTGGGCGAACGAGAGTTCCCCAAGCTTGGATTTGCAGCCAACCTTATGAACAACGCGGGCATCATGGGAGCTTACGAACCGCAACAGTTGAAAGAAGAGTTAAGCCGTCTGAATGCAACCTGTCGCGTATCGGCTAGCGAAGACAACCTCTACATCATTATGGAAGGATATGAAGAGACACTGACCGAGGCCTGCCAATTGCTCTCCCGACAGATACTCATGCCCAAACTAGACGACAAGCAACTCAATCGCTTGAAGGGTTCAGAGTTGAGTTCGCGCCAGCAGCGCAAAGAGAATGTAAGTGTCCTTAGTGATGCCCTCCGCCAGTACATGTTGTATGGAGACAAATCTTCCTACATAAATGAACTGACCGATAAGCAAATCTACGACCTGCAAATTGCCGAACTGACGGGTGACATTAACCGTGCTTCCAACTACGAAGCCAAAATCTTCTTTACCGGAACGTTACCTTTCGACCAGGCTTACGACATACTCAGCAAGAATCTTCCTTTGGTGGCTAACGAGCGTCCGTCCAACTCTCCGCAGGCGAAAGATATGCTTTCCGTTACCGAGAATACCGTCTACTTCCTGCCCAACAACGATGCCGAGCAGGCACAGATTCATCTTTACATCCCGATGCAAACAGCCGACAAGAAGGATGATGTGTTACGTGACGCCTTCAACCAATATTTTGGACTGGACTTTACCGGTATCGTGTTGCATGAAATTCGCGAGAAACGCTCCATGGCCTACACAGCTTATGCCTACGTAGGTACACAGGGAATAGCAGGAAAGGCCAGCTATCTGCAAGGCTACATCGGAACTCAGAACGACAAAGCTAATGAGGCGTTGGAGGTTTTGATGGGACTTGTAGCTGACATGCCTCAGAATTCAGAACGTATTGATAACATCAAAAGCTACTTGAGGCAAGAGATGTTGACCACCCATCCAAGCTTCCGCAGCAAGGCCATGCAACTGGTAAGCCTCGGATATCAAGGATACACTGACGATCCGGCCAAGGAAAATCTTGCCAAAGTAGATGCTTTGACCTTTGAAGATATTGTGAAGTTCTATGAAGAGAACATCAAAGGCAAGCCCTACGCCATAGCTATCATGGGTAATCCTAAGCAAATCGACGTCAAGAGATTGGAGAAATTCGGTAAAGTCATCAAACTGAACGAACGCCGACTCTTCAACAGCAAGGATACTTTCTTCTAAATTCATCTTTTCATCTTCCAAAGATTTCCCTCTTTCGGAAGCCACTCGTCAACGGCTCTGTCCCACTCCGGGCAGAGCCGTTTCTGTTTCCGAAGCGCCCTTTCTTCAATCTTTTCCCTGTCAGGATTCTTTATTTCTAGGTTGATACTCTCATTTTCGAAATTCCCCCTTCAAAACGTCATTTTGTCTTCGTCCAACCAAGACACTGTCTTCGTCCAACCAAAAGGCCCTTTTCGTACAACGAAGACACCCTTTTCGTACAACCAACAGAAAACTGCCTTTCAACCCCCTATAATAATATATAAGGTGTAAAAGCCCGTTTCATCCCATGTAAAATGTTTTTCCATCCGATAAAGTTGCAAGTATCAACCTGTTTTCATACTTTTGCCATCAGAATGAAGAAGCGTCTCCATTCAATACATAAGAGATTTATTAGTAAGAAGCGTAGTGCTTTATTCTTGTCGACGAAAACCTGAGAAACTTTCGATAGATACTCAAGAATGGCATTTTGCGGTTCTCGCGCTATATGGCGCGGGTCTGCTGTCCATACAGAGTATCAGGTTTTCTCAGGACCTTCGTTGACGAATGGCACGCAGTTCCGCGCTTTCGTTTTTATAAAACCATCCTGAGGAACTGGGGATGAATAGGAGAAAACCTGAATGAAACGTTATCTATTACTGCTGGTAATGGCTGCAACTGTGGGAACAAGCGTTGCACAGACCGCTAAAGAAATGGCCGAGAAACGCAAAGAAGTAATGAGTATGTCGAAAGAAGAAATGAGTGCCAAAGCATCGAAGGCCGCTGAAGAAGAGGCTAAGAGGTATGAAAAAGAGGGCTGGAAAGTTGCCCCCGGTTCACTTCCACTGAAGGCACAACTGGACAAGTCGTATGCCATACAGCAACAATACGATGAGAACTTTGAATCAAAATTCGTTATGGGTCAAGCCATCAGTGTAGGTTCTACCTACGATGCCGCCCGCATGCAAGCAGTTGAACTGGCCAAACAAGAGTTGGCGGGTATGATTGGAAGCGTCATCACAGCCCAGACCGAAACAGCTATAGCCAACAAACAACTCTCTAACGAAGAGGCAGTTTCCATCACTCAAACCATCCAGAAGAGTCGGAACCAGGTTGCTCAACGCATCGGCAAGGTGATTGTTGCCGTTGAACTCTATCGCGACAATGAAGCAGGAAAGGAAGTGCTCGTGAGAATCGCCTACAACATGGACAATGCCAAGCGTATTGCCCTTGAAACCATGCGTGAGGAACTTACCAAGATGCTGGACAATCTGAACAAGAAACTGGAAGAGTTGATGCAATGATAACTGTGTCGGTCATGAATCTTTCGCCCCACTTCTTCCGACGGGCAACCACTCTCCTACTCTTTCTGCTGCCGCTTTCCTGCTTCAAAGGCAAGGTCTCTGCACAGGAAGTACGGGACATCTGTGGGCAATACACCTACTATGCTCCGGAGAACGTCACCCTGGAACAGGCACGTCGCACCGCTCTGCAACGTGCCAAGCTATCTGCTCTGGCCGATGAGTTTGGTACGCGCATCGCACAAAACAACGTTACCCGTGTGAAGAACGAAAACGGTCAGTCGGACATTTCCTTCCTCTCCTTGGGAGGGAGTGAGGTGAAAGGTGAGTGGTTGACAGATTCCGGTACGCCCCGATACGATATCAGCTACCAAGATAACACACTGATAGTTACCGCTTCGGTTTGCGGAACAGCACGCGAACTTGCCTCCTTGCAAGCCTGTTTCACGGCCTCTCTTTTAAGGGGAACGGCAGAAAATCCCATTGAAAGCAGCGACTTTAACGATGGAGAAAACCTCTTTCTTCGTTTTCAATCTCCCGAAAGTGGCTATCTGGCCGTCTACTTGGCCGATGCTTCAGGCAATGTTTACTGTTTGTTGCCCTATCGCCGATGCAAGCAGGGACGCTTCCCCATTCAGGCCAATCGGGAATATCTTCTCTTCTCCAAAACTTTTGCGACCGATGACGAGGAGCGGAAGTTGACCGATCAGTATCGGCTCTATACGGAGAAAGAGAGTGAAATAAACCATCTCTACATCATCTTCTCCCCACAATCATTCATCAAAGCCAACGACCATCACAATCGTAGCAAGCAACTTCGAGGAATGGAATTGCCACGAGAACTGTCGTTCAAACGCTTCCAAGAGTGGCTTACCCGCAACAAACTGGCCAATGACGGCCTACAAACCGAGATTAAAGACATAACCATCAATAAGCATTCATGCCCATGAAAAGAGAGTTACTTACCATCTTGCTCCTGCTGAGTTGCACTATCGGCCTGCAGGCGCAACGATTCTCCTACAGCTACAATAGTGTCAACTTCAAGTGTAAGTTGAAGGACGGAACGGTCTGCATCACCGGTTTCGACCGTAATGTGGCAGACGTCATTGTTCCGGCCTTTGTTTCCTATCGTGGCAAGAACTATCCGGTAGTTATGGTAGATACATACATCAGTGGCGATAACTACTCCACCATCACTCTGATGCTTGAAGAAGGAATCCGAGAAATTGCCAACTACTGCTTCATCGAGTTCAGAAAACTGCAAACCGTGGTACTGCCCAACAGCATCCAAGTAGTTGGCAAGAATGCCTTTGCAAAGGCGGAAGAGATTAGCAACTTCCAGGTTTCGGAGCAAGTAGGCCAAATGATTTTTGGTCCGGAGTGGAGTGTAGATACCGCTTCCGGCCATTCACAAGCTGCTTTGGCAACAGTCACCTCCCCGACTCCTCCGGAAGTAGAAAAACAAATCGCTCAGTCAAAGCACACCTTATATAATATAAATAAGGTGGAAGAGAGCGAGGAAGTGGATGTCGACACCGACATACCCAAAGCCCGACGTGAGAACGAGTATAGCTTTGCAGTCATCATTGCCAATGAGAAGTACGATGTAGAGAGCCCTGTAGAGTTTGCCATCAACGATGGAAGAGTGTTTAAAGCATACTGTCAACAACTGTTCGGAATGCCGGAAGAAAACATCCGACTGCTGGAGAATGCTTCATATATGCAAATCAAACGTACCATGGAGTGGCTCAAAAGAGTGACCAAAGCCTATGCCGGAGTTTGTAAAGTCTACCTCTATTATGCAGGCCACGGCATGCCGGATGAGAAACAACGTACTGCTTACTTGCTACCAACCGACGGTTATGCTTCGGACATCACTGTCTCGGGGTACAGTCTGAAGGAGTTGTATGCCCTACTGGGAGCACTTCCAGCCGAGTCGGTGACAGTGTTTTTAGACGCTTGTTTCAGTGGCTTGAAACGAGATGGAGCTGCCATTCTTGCAGCAAGAAGTGTGGCAATAGAGCCTGAAGAGGAGGTTTTGTCGGGAAAGGTCATGGTCTTCTCTGCAACATCGGAGGCCGAAACAGCCTATGCCTACAAGCGGAAGGGACATGGAATGTTCACCTATTTCCTGCTCAAAAAGCTGAAAGAGTCGCGCGGGAACATCACCTATGGAGAACTTTCGGACTACATTCGTACGGAAGTGATGCGTAAATCGCTCACACTTAACGATAAGGAGCAAACACCCACCGTAAGCGTTGCTCCAACCTTGGAATCAACTTGGAAACATATCAACTTTAATATTAACCATAAAAAGTAATTCGTATGAAAAAGCTTAGTTTAGTTTTTGCACTATTATTGATGTGCATGTGTGCAACCGCACAAATCACTTGGAACGTAAAAGCCGGTGTAGGTATTGCAACTCTATCAGGTCTTAACGACGAGGGAAGCAAGAAAATGAAGTTCGGATGGAAAGTCGGCGTTGGTATCGAGAAGCCTCTTGCTGCTAATTGGCTTATCATGCCGTCGCTCGAATTAAGCAGAAAGGCAGTGGTTGGGAGTCTAAATATAGTGAATACAGTTATGAAGATAACGTCACTCTTAATTACTTGCAACTACCCATCCTGGGTGCTTATCGCACAAGATTGAGTGATGAGTTCAATCTTACCCTAAAGGCCGGTCCATACTTTGCCTATGCTCTGTCCGGTGACGATGAGTGGAGTGACAGTGATGGAGACAGTGGAAGTATTGATATATTTAGTTCAGATTTTGAAGGTGAAGGTGTTGAAGCTTCACGTTTTGACTTTGGTTTAGCATTGGGAGCCGATGTGGAGTACCATCGTTTTGTAGTGGGCGTTGAAGCTGAGTTCGGCTTTATTCCTTTCGTAAAGAATACAGAAGACAACATGAAGATTCGCAACATTTCAGCTTACATCACTGTAGGTTATAAGTTCTAATTGAGAAAATAAAGAAAAGAGCCGCAATCGCTTGTATGCAGGGATTGCGGCTCTTTGTTTTTTATTTCGTTTCCTCCGATTCTCCGGATAGGATGGGTAGGCAGATTTGGAACTTGACAGCAAGTATTCGGACAATGAAGACGGTGGAACCTGCGGTTATTTGACAAATGTATGGTTCCAGACCAATGAGAGAACACACCCAGTAGAACATACCACCCACCACACAAGCCATGGCGTAGATTTCCTTTCGGAAGATTAAAGGAATCTCATTGATAAAGACATCGCGGAACACACCTCCGGCCGCGCCGGTAATACTACCCATAATTATGGCTACCCAGAACGGATAACCGAGGGAAAGACTCTTACCCACGCCTACCACGGTAAACAGTGCAAGACCTATGCTGTCGAAGATAAAGAAGGTGTTATGCATGTGGATGAGGAACTTCCCGAACAAGATAACCCACAACAAAGCCAAACCGGTACATATCAAATACATGGGGTCGGTCATCCATCCGGGCGTTACATCGAGCAACAAGTCGCGAATGGTACCTCCGCCAATTGCAGTAACAAAACCAACTACGTATGCACCAAACCAGTCGAAACGTTTGGCCGAAGCCAGTCGAATGCCGCTGATGGCGAAGGCAAAGGTGCCGATAAAATCGAGAATCTGTACAAATGTAGGCATGTCTTCAGTTGTTATTTACGGGCAAAGTAACGAATAAATAATCATTCTCGCAACAAGGGAGAGACATCATTTCTGAAACCTGAAGCTTGTAACCACTGAATGCGTCGGTGGCATTCGTCCGGTGAAAGGGGTGTAGAGTAAAGACGATTGAGGGCTTTCGTCAGCTCTTCCTCCGTATCGGCAACCTGACAAACCTCTCGAAAGCTTGCATCGGGAAGCATCGGAGTATTAACCAACACATGGCCACATCCGCCACTAAGGGCATGAAGCAGCTTTAGTTTGATGCCGGTAGATTGATTGGTAAGCAGCAGATTGATGTGTGCATGACGTATCAACTCCTCCATTTCTGCCTCACTAGGATTGGCAATGAGGGTGACACGTGTTGATTTTCCTATCTGTTTCACCAAATCCGAAGAGGGACGATGTCCGGCAATCACAAAGCGAATCTCATTAGAAAGTTCCTCGGAGTGTGACAAACGAAGGATTCGACATACAGCCTCCACATTCTCGGGAACGGAAAGATTTCCATGATAGAGCGTATAAGGAATAATAAAACGTCGTTTTCCGTTCGATAAAACGTCGTTTTCCAACGAAGAAAAGGGCTTATAAAAACAGGGGAGATATGATACCTCTGGGTGCGAATAGCGGGAACTGAAGTATTCCGTGTCCGCCGGTGTAATCGGGAAAAGCCTGTTGGCGGCCTGCAGAACATGCTCATATTGTTGCAGGCGGAACGCTTCCAGGCGGAAGAAACATTTTTTCCAAAGCGAGTGAGTGTTGGTTGCCAGTCCCCGATAGTAATCATGCTCCACGTTATGCAGTCGTACCCACTTCTCTCTTCCGTTCAAAGCCGGATGGGTGAGGAAATAACAGGTATGCAGTCCTTCAAACAAGATTGGAGCATCGTCCATCAGAAGATTCTCCAGTAGTTGACGATTCCTCCGGCTGTAAACAATGTATGGAAGGCGGGATAAGAGCGAAGTAATGCCGGTATGGCGTTTGTAATAGAACACCTTCTCTGTTACATCTTCCAACGCCTTTTGTACGTCGGCTTCCCCATAAAGATAGGTATGAAGCACCACCTTGATACCTTGTTCATGTAGTGCTTTTACTTTATAGTACACGTCAATCAGCCCACCATAAACCGGTGGATATGGTACCTGAAAGCATACTATGTGTATTGTTCTATACCTCTTCATTTCTGTTCGTTTGTGCAAATGTAGTAATTAAAAGCGGTTTCTGCTTAAACATTCCTGCCAATCTTTAGGTTATATTTATTTCCTGATTGGGTCTAAATTGCTACCTTTGCGGCAAACTATTTCATTTAAATATGAAGAATCGATATAATTACATTATTCTATTCCTGTTCTTTTTACTGTTTTCCATCGGTGCATCCGCACAGATAAAAGGGGTTATCACCGACTCTCTTACCAACGAGCCCCTACTCTACACCACTGTACAATACGAAGGAACCGGTATTGGCGCCATATCTAACGGTGATGGAGAATATACTCTTGAAGCCAGAAAGGGGCTTAACGAAGTTACTTTCTCTGCTATTGGATACAAGACTAAAAAGGTAAAGATAACCTCCTCAACCAGAGTTCTGAACGTAAAGATGGTGCCAGACGACATCATGTTGCAAGAGGTTGTGGTAAAACCTCAGAAAGAAAAGTATTCCCGCAAGAATAATCCGGCCGTTGAGTTCATGAAGAAGGTGATTGAACATAAGAAAGGATTGAAGCTGAAGGAGAATGATTTCTACCAATATAATAAGTACGAGAAGATGAAGATGTCGCTCAACGACGTCACCCCCGAGAAGATGGAGAAGGGTATCTATAAGAAGTTCTCATTCTTTAAAGACCAGGTAGAGACATCCACTAAGACAGGTAAGCAGATTCTTCCTATTTCCATCAAGGAAACAGCATCGAAGACCATCTATCGAAAAGACCCGAAAAGCGAGAAGACCATTATAGAGGGCATGAACTCAACCGGCATCGAAGACTTCTTCAATACCGGAGATATGCTGGGAACCATTCTGACGGACGTGTTCTCTGATGTGAATATCTACGATGACGAAATCAGACTTCTGCAGAACCGTTTTATAAGTCCAATCGGTCGAAATGCCATCTCGTTCTATAAGTTCTACTTAATGGACACCTTGATGGTTGATAAGAGAGAGTGCGTACATCTTACCTTTGTTCCACAAAATGCCCAAGACTTTGGCTTTACCGGTCATCTCTACGTAGTGAAAGATTCAACTTACGCCGTAAAGAAGTGCACGATGAAGCTTCCCAAGAATACAGGCGTGAACTTTGTAGAAGACTTGGATATTGTACAAGAGTTTAAAGAGATGCCGGACGGGAATTGGGTGTTGACCGACGATGATATGACAGTTGAACTTCGTTTCGTCAAAGGAATCCAGGGTCTGGAAATACAGCGGACTACCAAATATAGCAACTATAGCTTCGAGCCGATTGAACCTCGTCTGTTCCGCCTGAAAGGAAGCGTCATCAAAGAAGCAAACATGTTGGCAAAGAGTGATGAGTATTGGGCCAAGGTTCGTCAAGTGCCGCTTACCAAAAAGGAGAGTACGATGGATGTCTTCATGAATAGAATCGAGCAGATTCCCGGCTTCAAGTATGTCATCTTCGGTGCAAAGGCTCTGATTGAAAACTTTGTGGAGACAGGTTCAAGAAACCATCCCAGTAAGTTCGACTTCGGACCTATCAATACCTTTATTACCAGCAACTATGTCAACGGAACTCGTTTTCGCCTCAGTGGAATGACAACCGGTAACCTGAGTCCGCACTGGAGTTTCAGTGGTTATGGCGCATATGGAACCCGCGACAAAAAGTGGTTCTACTCGGGAGAAGCAGCTTATTCGTTCAACAAACGCGAATATGTATTGTGGGAGTTCCCTAAGCATTATATCAGTGCAAAGTACACTTACGACGTCATGTCACCTATGGATAAGTATCTTGCTACGGACAAAGACAACATGTTTGTAGGCTGGAAATGGACAACTGTTGACCAGATGTCCTATATCCGTGATGCTTCCATCAACTATGAGTTAGAGATGAACACCGGCTTCTCTGTCAAGGCCATGCTTCGTCATCGCAATGACCAACCGGCCGGAATGTTACAATATTGGAAGAACAATGGAGATGCTCCGGGTGAACTTACTCCCTTGAATGATGATCCAACCGTAGTTCCGCAAACCTTCAAAAACACTTTGGTGCACGACATTACTACCACCGAGGCTAATGTTACCTTACGTTATGCCCCCGGAGAAACGTTCGTCAATACCAAGCAACGTCGTATTCCGGTGTCGCTTGATGCACCCATCTTCACCCTTTCTCATACCATCGGGTTAAAAGGTGTGTTGGGAGGTGAGTATAACTTCAACCTTACGGAGATAAGTCTTCGCAAGCGTTTCTGGTTTGGTTCGTGGGGAAAGTTGGATATTACCGCACGTGCCGGTGCACAATGGAATACCGTTCCTTTCCCGATGTTGAATCTTCCGATGGCCAACCTTTCATACATCACCCAAAACAATGAGTCCTTCAACCTGATCAATAACATGGAGTTCCTGAACGACCGCTATGGTTCGTTAGCTTTAAGTTACGACATGAATGGCAAGTTGTTTAATCGCATTCCGCTTATCAAGAAGTTGAAATGGCGTGAAATGTTCCGCATCCGTGGCTTATGGGGCACACTTACAGACAAGAACAACCCATATAAGAGCAACAATCCCGACTTGTTCCTCTTCCCGATGCGTAATGGAGTACCCACCAGTCGTGTAATGGGCAATGAGCCTTATGTTGAAGCGAGTGTGGGTATCTACAATATCTTCAAACTGTTACATATAGAGTATGTCCGCCGATTAACCTATACCAAAGAGCCTGGCATACAGAAAGATGGTATCCGTTTCATGATTCTAACAATCTTCTAAGTTATTATGGCACCATTGGCAGAACGACTTCGACCGAAAACTCTTGATGAGTACATCGGACAAAAGCACTTGGTGGGTCCCGGTGCAGTGCTGAGAAAGATGATTGAATCCGGCCGAATTTCCTCATTTATATTGTGGGGTCCGCCGGGTGTGGGTAAGACAACACTGGCACAGATAATAGCTAACAAACTGGAAACTCCGTTCTATACATTGAGCGCAGTTACCAGTGGAGTGAAGGATGTGCGCGACGTCATTGAGCGGGCAAAGTCAAATCGCTTCTTTTCCCAAGCCAGTCCGATACTGTTTATCGACGAAATCCACCGCTTCAGTAAGTCACAACAAGACTCCCTACTCGGTGCTGTGGAGCAAGGCATTGTTACACTGATTGGTGCCACTACCGAGAATCCCTCGTTTGAAGTCATACGTCCGTTGCTCTCCCGAAGCCAACTTTATGTGCTAAAGTCACTGGAAAAGGAAGACCTTCTGGAATTACTTCATCGTGCCATTACCACTGATATTGTACTTCGCGAGCGACAGATCGAGCTGAAAGAGACCACTGCATTACTGCGTTTCAGCGGTGGAGATGCCCGAAAGTTACTCAATATGTTGGAGTTGGTTGTTGAATCGGAGACAGAAACTCCCGTTGTCATCACTGACCAGATAGTCACCGAGCGCTTGCAACAGAACCCTTTGGCCTATGATAAAGATGGCGAAATGCACTACGATATCATATCAGCCTTCATCAAGTCCATACGTGGAAGTGATCCCGACGGTGCCATCTACTGGCTTGCACGCATGGTAGAGGGTGGCGAAGACCCGGCTTTCATTGCCCGACGTCTGGTTATTTCGGCTGCCGAAGACATTGGTTTGGCCAATCCAAACGCACTTTTGATGGCCAATGCCTGCTTCGATACACTGATGAAAGTAGGTTGGCCCGAGGGAAGAATACCGTTGGCCGAGGCAACCATCTATTTGGCAACCAGTCCAAAAAGCAACTCTGCCTACCTCGCTATCAATAGTGCGCTGGAGCTGGTTAAGCAGACAGGCAATCTTCCTGTGCCTCTGCACCTGCGCAATGCACCCACCAAGCTAATGAAACAACTGGGTTATGGCGATGATTATAAGTATGCACACGACTTTCCGGGGCACTTTGTCCGCCAACAATACTTGCCCGATGAGCTGAAAGAGTACGCTCTGTGGCATCCCCAGCCCAATAGTGCGGAGCAGAAACATAAAGAACGCATGCAACAGTTGTGGGGAGAAGAAAGGTTCAAGTAACCCTCCCCGCTCCTTCTTCAAACAGACATTCCTCCACCCCGTCCGTCTACCCGTGGCATTCGGAAGCCCTCTTTGTTCCTCATTAGTAGGTATTCTGAAGAAAAAAAGATTGTTTTTCAACCATATAAAAAGAGAATTACATACCTTTGCAGATGGCTTTCAGGTCGGTCGTTGTCCCTATGTAGGGCATCCATCGTCCTGCTTTCGAGCAGGTTTGCGAGGGCTACCTGCGGCTTTCACATTAAAATTGGAAATATGAAAATAGTAGTTCTGGACGGCTTTGCCGCCAATCCCGGAGACCTTTCCTGGGAAGATTTAAAGAGTTTAGGCGAGTGTGAAATCTATGATCGTACCGCTCCCGATGAGGTTTTGACACGTGCTGCCGATGCCGAAGTGTTACTTACAAACAAGACTGTACTTACCGCTGCACACATGCAGGCACTGCCGCAGTTGAAGTACATTGGTGTGCTGGCCACGGGTTATAACGTAGTGGACACTGATGCAGCCAAGCAACAAGGCATCATTGTGACCAATATTCCGGCCTATAGTACCGATAGTGTGGCACAAATGGTCTTCTCGCACATTCTCAACATTGCCCAACAAGTGAAGCATCATTCTGACGAAGTGCACAAAGGACGTTGGACAAACTGTGCCGATTTCTGCTTTTGGGAAACGCCCATCATGGAGCTTCGCGGCAAAAAGTTAGGCATCGTCGGCCTCGGCCACACCGGTTTCATGACGGCTCGTATAGCTATTGGGTTCGGCATGAAAGTGTTTGCTTATACTTCAAAAAGTCATTTCCAACTCCCTCCCGAGATACATAAGATGGATTTGGACGAGCTTTTCCGCGAGTGCGATATCGTGAGTCTGCACTGCCCGCTTACTGAAACCACCCGTGAATTGGTCAATGCCGACCGTTTGCGTCTGATGAAGCCTACAGCGATACTCATCAATACCGGTCGCGGCTCGCTCATCAACGAGCAGGATTTGGCCGATGCGTTGAACCAAGGAACTATCTTTGCTGCCGGTCTAGACGTACTTTCGCAGGAGCCTCCTCAGGCCAACAACCCGCTGCTAACGGCAAAGAACTGCTACATTACACCGCATATTGCCTGGGCAAGCCGTGAGGCACGTGTCCGATTGTTGCAAATCATGGTGGAAAACATACGGGCTTATCAGAGCGGAAAGCCTATCAATGTGGTGAACAAGTAACATTCTGAAGGGACACATAACAGATAGAAAAGGCACAGATTGTAGGATGAATGGCGGAACAGGTAACGTTTTTCCGCATATCTATCTTGCAATCTGTGCCTTTGTTTTAACATTGAAGTACCTGTCGCTAAACCGTCAGAGTTCTTCCGACAAGTAGCCTTGTGGCAGTTTTCTGCAATTATAACCAGAGGCCATAATTTCTCCATAGGCTCCTGCAGAACGGAGAGCAACCAGATCTCCCCGCTTGGTTTCGCTCAGTTCTACCGACTTACCGAAAACGTCTGACGACTCACAGATAGGTCCAACCACATCGTACACCTGCTTGGGAAGCGATGAAGTGAGGTTTTCAATCTGATGATAGGCCTGATAGAGTGCGGGGCGGATGAGGTCAGTCATGCCTGCATCGAGTATGGCGAACTGTTTGTTGGTACCTTGCTTTACGTAGAGCACGCGGGAAACTAACGAACCGCACTGACCGACAACTGCACGTCCCAGCTCAAAGTGTAGTTTCTGATGCGGACGAAGTTTCAAATGACGGGCATAGGTGGCAAAATATTCTTTGAATGCAGGTATGGGATGTTGGTCGGGATGGTCGTAATCGATGCCCAATCCGCCACCTACATTGATGTGTTCCACCTGTATGCCGGCACTCTCCAGACGCTCTTGCAGCTGGTTCACACGATGACAAAGTGCCACAAAGTCGTCCATCTCCAATATCTGAGAACCGATGTGGAAGTGCAATCCCACGAATGAGACGTGCTTCATCTCCCGTGCAATGGCAATCACACGTTCCATGTCGTTCATGCTTATACCGAACTTATTCTCTGCTAAGCCGGTAGTAATGTTGGCATGTGTGTGTGCCCCAACGTCGGGATTGATGCGAAAAGCTACCCTTGCCACGGTATTTTGAGCCTCGGCAAGAGCATTGATGACCTCCAATTCAGGGATTGACTCGACGTTGAAACAGAATATGTCGTGTTTCAAACCCACTTCAATTTCCCAATCGGCCTTGCCTACTCCGGCAAACACCACCCTGTCTGCTGGGAATCCGGCGTGTAAGGCGGCCTCTACTTCACCTCCACTTACACAATCGGCGCCCAATCCTGCTTCACGAATGATGGCAAGAATCTTAGGGTTTGCATTGGCTTTTACGGCATAGTGGACAGAGAAAGCGGGATATTGAGCGGCTTCCTCACGAATGGAATCCAACGTTCTGCGCAACAATTCGGTATCATAATAATAGAATGGTGTACGCAAGTTGGCGAACTTGTCTATAGGAAATATTTCTTTCATGTTTGAATCTTCGGATGGAATAGGTTAAACAAAGAGGTCTGATTGGTCGGCCATTGGCTCCTCTTCCTCTTCTTCGGTATGAGGTTCTGTTGCTTCTTCCTGTTGTGTTCCTCCGTATTCGGCCGTAACGTCCAACAACTGATGCTCTTCGCAACGCAACACCTTGCCGGGGAATTCTTGCAGAAGGTTCATGTTGTGGGTAGTCATTACTACCAACGAACCGGCACGACTGATGTCTCGAAGCAGCTCAGTAATGGCTCTTCCCGTTTCAACATCCAGGTTTCCGGTAGGTTCATCGGCCAGAATAATGGCGGGAGCGTTCAACACGGCACGCGCAATAACGATGCGTTGTTGCTCACCACCGGACAGCTCGTTGGGAAACTTGTAGCCCTTATTACTCATTCCGACCAGTGAAAGCACCTCTTCGATACGCTCTTTTATCTCCTCTTTGTTCTTCCAACCTGTTGCTCGGAGTACAAATTCCAGGTTATCATTTACAGAACGGTCGGTTAACAATTGGAAGTCTTGAAACACAATTCCTTGACGACGTCGCAGTTGAGGAATGTGTTTTCGTTTCATGCGAGTCATGTTATATCCTAACACTTCGGCCTCACCGGATGCAACATCCAGCTCAGCATAGAAGGTCTTAAGCAAGCTTGTCTTGCCTGAACCTACTTTTCCTATCAGATAAACGAACTCTCCCGGATACAATTCCAGGTTAACATGTTCCAATATACACAACTCTTGTTGGCGTATTTCTACGTTCCGGTAGCGTATCAATGCGTCGTCGCTCATACTGTTTTCCTATTCTTGAATAAATGTTTGCGGGTTTGAATCAATGCTTTTTCCACGATGGAGAGTGACGTTCCTGCAGCTCACGTGCCAAGTCTTCAATACGATAACCCTTAGAAGTGAGCAGTACGATGAGGTGATAAAGCAGGTCAGCCCCTTCATAAATCATGCGTTCATCGGTTCCGTTGCAGGCTTCGATAACGGTTTCTACCGCCTCTTCCCCTACCTTTTGTGCCATTTTGTTGACTCCGGATTGGAACAAGCTGGTGGTATAGGAGCCTTCCGGCATTTCGGCATGACGTTTGTCAATAAAATCTTGCAGTTCTTTCAAGAACATCACCGGCTCTTCGTTCTTCTCTCCCCAGCAAGTATCTGTGCCGGTGTGGCAAACGGGGCCTGCGGGATGTACCTTGATGAGCAGTGTGTCATGGTCGCAATCTTCCTGCATGGAGACTACGTTCAGGAAGTTTCCGCTCTCTTCACCTTTAGTCCAGAGGCGATTCTTTGTGCGACTGAAGAAGGTGACCTTGCCCAGTTCCAAGGTCTTTTCATAGGCTTCTTTGTTCATGAAGCCTAACATCAGTACTTTAGCAGTATCTGCATCTTGTATGATTGCCGGCACAAGACCGTTCATCTTTTCAAAATCCAATGTCATATTTCGTATATTTAGTGATTACAAATGTTTTTATTGATTGACTATGCGCATAGGTATTCCCTGGGCGCAAAGATACGACTTTAATTCAGGAATCTTTATCTCTCCGAAGTGAAAAACACTGGCTGCCAGGGCTGCATCGGCTTTGCCTTGAGTGAAAACATCACTGAAATGCTCCATCGTCCCTGCTCCTCCCGAGGCAATGATGGGGATAGAAAGCCCGTCGGCCAAGGTTGCCAGGGCTTCGTTGGCATAGCCGGTCTTCACGCCGTCGTGATTCATGCTGGTGAAAAGTATCTCTCCGGCTCCTCGTTCCTCAGCTTCTTTCGTCCAGCTGAACAGCTCTTTATCTGTTTCAACACGACCACCATTGAGATAGCAGCGCCACCGGTTACCTACTTGTTTGGCATCCACGGCCAATACACATACCTGTGAACCGAAGTGTTTGGCTATTTCGTCTATCAGTTCCGGATGTCGGATGGCTGAAGAGTTGATAGAAATTTTGTCTGCGCCTGCGTTTAACAGACGGTCTACGTCGCTCAGTTCATGGATGCCTCCGCCTACGGTAAAGGGGATGCTTATGTTTGCAGCGATGCGTTTCACCAACTCGGTGAAGGTTTTACGTCCTTCAAAACTGGCTGTGATGTCCAGAAAAACCAGCTCGTCGGCTCCTTGTTGGCTATAGGCGCGTGCCAACTCTACCGGATCGCCGGCTTGTCGGAGGTTCACGAAGTTGGTTCCTTTCACGGTTTGCCCGTCTTTGATGTCCAGGCAAGGAATGATTCTTTTTGCTAACACCTTATTTATATATATGATAGTTCTGTTACTCTTTTGACTTCTCTCTCTCGGCTTTGTTTACCCGTTGTCCGTCATCAGTCGCTCCAGTTGGGGCAAGGTGATGCGTCCTTCATAGAGTGCTTTGCCGAAGATGACGGCCGGAACTCCCGCCTCTGCCAGTGCTACGATGTCATCCAGGCAACTTACTCCCCCGCTGGCTATCAGATGGAGGTCGGGATGTTGGGCAAGGATTTCGCGATAGAGTGTGATGGAAGGCCCCTGCAACATGCCGTCGCAACTGATATCGGTGCAAATCACCTTGCTGATTCCTTTGCTTACGTACTCCTGCAAGAAGGGGAAAAGCAGGCAATGGCTCTCATCTTTCCACCCATTGACGGCTATCTTATGCTCCTTGACGTCGGCTCCCAAGATGATTTTATCGGCACCGTAATGGGCAATCCAACTGCTGAACAGTTCCGGATTCTTCACGGCAATGCTGCCGCCGGTTACCATCCGAGCACCGCACTCAAAAGCAATGCGCAGGTCATCGTCACTCTTCACGCCTCCGCCAAAGTCAATCTCCAGCGAGGTTTGTGTGGCCAATTGCTCCAACGTACGATAATTGACGATGTGATGAGAAGCAGCCCCGTCCAAGTCTACCACGTGCAGGCGACGGATGCCGTGGGCTTCCATCTCCTTGGCTACTTCTACCGGATTCTCATTATAAACCTTCTTGCTGTCGTAATTGCCCTGCGAAAGGCGCACACATTTGCCATCTATCAGGTCGATGGCAGGTATCAGTTCTATCATGGTCTTACAGTTCTAGAAAATTTTTCAGAATGCGCTCCCCCACACTGCCGCTTTTTTCGGGGTGGAACTGGGTGGCATAGTAATTGTCTTTGTGCAGGGCGGCACTGAAGGGATGGATATAGTCTGTAACGGCCGCCGTATGTTCATTGACCGGAACGTAGTAGCTATGCACGAAGTAAACCGACTCTTCGCCCGCAAAGTCCTTAAACAGAGGACTGTTTGTCTGAGAGAGGGTGTTCCAACCCATGTGAGGCACTTTCTCTTCGTGTCGTTGGGAGACGAATCTTTTCACCTCCGCATCGAAGATGCCAAGGCAATCTACATCGCCCTCCTCCGAGTGTCGGCACATCAGTTGCATCCCCAAACAGATGCCCAAAAGCGGTTGTTGTAACTCTTTTATCAGCCGGTCCAGCCCCGATGTCTGCAAGAAGTGCATCGTTGTGGCCGCTTCGCCTACGCCGGGGAAGATGATTTTGTCCGCGCCCCGGAGCAACTCCTCGTCCGAAGTAATGAGAGGCTCTACACCAAGTCGTTTCAAGGCATAATCTACCGAACAAATGTTACCGGCATTATATTTTATGATTGCAACTTTCATCTATAACACATTTATTACTTTCACTTTTGAAAGCGCAAAGATAATACAATCAGCTAGCAGAACGAAGAAAGAGGCCTGAATTTTCTTTCAACGCCACACTTCTTGCCATTCACTTTTACCCCCTAAAAATGGGGCTTGACATCAGATAACGACTGATCCTACATGAAATAACGACTGATGGTACATCATATAACGACTGATGTAGGATGAAATAACGACTGATCCTACCCCCGTCAGAACATGTTCTGAGGCCGATTTTTCAAGGTGTTTGGAACAGTTTCGCAAAGTTACAGGATTAGTTCCATTTGAATATTACAACGGTCGTAAGGAGTGCTGTGTCCACACACCTCCGTAAAGCCCAATTTGCGATAGATGTGTAAGGCCGGTTGCAGAATGGTGTTACTCTCCAGATAGAGTTTTCCGGCTCCCATTGTACGGGCGGCATCTATTACAGTTTGTCCTAAAAGAGTGCCGATGCCCAGTCCCTGCACTTTGGGGTCTACTGCATATTTTGCCAATTCGTAATCATACTGCGGGTCGTTCATCTTCAGTAAGGCACATACGCCTACCGGTTCATCTTTGTAAAGGGCAATAAATATGCGCCCACCTTTGTCTAGAATGTACTCCTGCGGATGATCCAGTGCCTTATAGTCAGCCTCTTCCATCTCCCAATAGGTTGTTATCCAAGTTTTGTTCAGTGCACGGAATGCTTCTTGATACTGGGGAGTATAGTCGATGATGCGCACCTCTTTCAACTCTCTCAGTCTACGGGCTTCTTTTACGCGACTGTACAGGGATTTTTCGTGCAGCAGTTTTTCCCAGTCGACAATGGCCTCCCAAAGGTCATGATTAGCCTGCGAAGAAATTTCTTCCACGGCATTACTTACGTCTTCAAACTGAACTTTCAACTGTTCGGCCGTTCTTTTTCCCTTAACCGAGAGGAGAACTAAAGTCTTGCGGGCATCCTGCTTATCCTTTTCTTCCTTCAGTAACTTGGCCACAAGCATTTCCTTAACAATATTACTTACCGATGGGTGTGAATGTCCGATTTCTTTTGCAATGGTAGTGATGCCTCTTGCACGGCCATCCATAAGTACAAAGAACACAGGAAACCATTTGGGACGTATCTCAATCCCGTACAGCTTATAGATGCAGGTTGCATCTTCGGTTATCCTATCGGTTAGCATTCTGAGTCGGCTCCCAATGGCCATTTTTCCTGTTTTATCAAAGAAGTCTATCATATAAAGATTATTTATTGTGTAATTGATTACGCAAATGTAGCGAGTTACTACTATAAAGAACAAGAAATAGAAGTAAAATGTGTAACTAATTACATATTTTTAATATAAGGGTGTGATGAACCTTTCCGAAACAAGAATGTTACTTCTATGACAGATTTTCATTAACCAATAACACCTCAACTCTATGGAAAAGAAACGACTTACTGCCGCCAATGGCCGACTTGTTGCCGACAATCAGAACACGCAAACGGCCGGACTGCGAGGACCGGTCACCTTGCAAGACCCGTGGCTCATCGAAAAGCTGGCACACTTTGACCGCGAAGTGATTCCCGAAAGACGCATGCATGCCAAAGGCTCAGGGGCTTATGGAACCTTCACCGTCACCCACGACATCACAGCCTACACCCGCGCCTCCCTGTTCAGTCAGGTGGGAAAGCAGACGGAGTGTTTTGTGCGCTTCTCTACCGTTGCAGGTGAGCGAGGGGCCGCCGACGCCGAGCGTGACATCCGAGGTTTTGCCATCAAGTTCTATACCGAGACCGGGAACTGGGATTTGGTGGGAAACAACACGCCCGTCTTCTTCCTGCGCGACCCTTTGAAGTTTCCCGACCTGAATCACGCCATCAAGCGAGACCCCCGAACGAACCTCCGAAGTGCCTCCAACAACTGGGATTTCTGGACTTTGCTGCCCGAAGCTCTCCACCAAGTAACCATCACCATGAGTCCGCGAGGCATCCCCCGCTCCTACCGACACATGCACGGCTTCGGAAGTCACACCTATAGCTTCATCAATCAGGAGAACAAGCGCACCTGGGTGAAGTTCCACTTGCGAACCCTCCAAGGCATTGAATGTCTGACCGATGAAGAGGCCGAGGCACTCATTGCCAAGGACAGAGAGTCGCACCAGCGTGATTTGTATGAAGCCATCGAGCGTGGAGACTATCCACGTTGGCTCTTCCAGGTCCAACTGATGTCGGAAGAAGAGGCCGCCCACTACCGCATCAACCCCTTCGACCTGACAAAGGTGTGGCCTCACGGCGACTTCCCCCTGCACGACGTGGGCATCCTGGAACTGAACCGAAATCCCGAAAATTACTTTGCCGAAGTGGAACAATCTGCCTTCAACCCGATAAACATCGTGGACGGAATAGGCTTCTCGCCCGACAAGATGCTGCAAGGGCGCCTCTTCTCCTACGGCGATGCCCAGCGCTACCGCCTCGGCGTCAACCTGGAGCAGATACCCGTCAACCGACCCCGCTGCCCCTTCCATGCCTACCACCGAGATGGCTCCATGCGCGTGGACGGCAACTACGGAGGCACCCGAGGTTATGAACCGAACAGCTTTGGTGAGTGGAAAGACTCGCCCCAGCTGAAAGAGCCGCCCACCTACGTGCAAGGCGGCGTCTACAACTACGATGAGCGTGCCTACGACGACGATTACTACAGCCAGCCCGCGGCTCTCTTCCGACTGATGCCCTCCGACGAGCAGCAACTGCTTTTCGAGAACACCGCACGCGCCATGGCCGACGCCGAACTCTTCATCAAGCAACGCCACGTGCGCAACTGCCACCGAGCCGACCCTCGCTACGGTGCCGGAGTGGCTCAAGCCCTGGGGATAAGCCTGGAGGAGGCACTGGCAGGGAAAGATTAAGCTTGGGAAGAGTGCGGCGACCCCTCGGCAGTCATTTTTGAAACTCCGGAAATGGTTGGCGAGGGGTCGCCGAGGACCTCCGGGGGTTGGGAAATGGTCGGTGGGGGGACGAAAGTGATTTCCGAAGCTTCGGAAATGGGTTTTGGAGCCTCGAAAGTGGTTTCTGAAGCTTCAAAAATGGTCGGCGACCCTTCGAAAGTGGTTTCCAAAGCTTCGGAAATGGGTTTCGAGGGGTCGCCGAGTATTTTCAAGGTTTTTGGGGTGTGGCACGAGGGTCGGCCAGGGGGTTGGGGCTACTGTTTGCTCTCGTTTTGGATGCGCCCCATCTTGTAGGTGATTTTGCGAATGAGTTTTCCGTCCTTGTCGGTCTCAACAAAGAGGCCGTCTCGCTGTCCTTGCCTGAAGGTTCCTTCGGCTCGGTTTCCGTTGCGGTCTTCTTCCACGCCGGCACCCTCTTTCAGTCCGTTGACAAAGCCTCCTTTGTACTTGGTGCCGTTGGTCAAGGTCAGGATGCCCTGTCCGTGGAAGTTGTTATCCTTCCACTCTCCTTCGTAGGAGTCTCCCACGCCCCATTTGTAGGTTCCGCGTCCGTTGCGTTGGTCGTTTTTCCACTCGCCTTCATAAACGGCTCCGTTTGCCCACGAGAAGGTTCCCTTGCCCTCTTGTTTGCCGGCTTGGAAGTGGCCGACGTACTTGTTTCCATTGATGCAGTAGTAGATGCCCTCGCCGGTGCGCTCGCCGTTTACGTAGGAGCCTTCGTAGCGGTCGCCGGACTCGAAGAAGTAGATGCCTTTGCCGTGTTGCATGTCGTTGAGCCACTGGCCGACGTACTTGTCTCCGTTGGCATATTCAAAAGTTCCGTTACCGGTGCGTACATCCATTTGCCAGTCGCCCTCATATCGGCTCCCGTCGTTCCATTGATAGGTTCCTTGGCCGTCTTTTTTGTCGTCTTTCCAGGCTCCTTCGTATTTGGAGCCGTTCTTCCAGGTGTAGGTACCGTTTCCTTCGCGTTTGTCATTTACCCACTCGCCCTCGTAGGTGTCTCCGTTGTGGTAGTACATGGTTCCTTGGCCGTGCTGATAGTCCTGATACCACATGCCGTCGTAGCGGTTGTTGTTGAGGAAGTGGTAGATGCCTCGGCCGTGCTGTTGGTCCTGGTACCACTGGCCTTCGTACTTTTCGCCGTCGGTGAAGAGGTAGACTCCGTAACCTTCGCGCTTTCCTTTGATGTATTCGCCCTCGTAAGAGTCTCCGGTTTTGAAGATGGTCTTTCCTTTGCCGTAGGGTTTCCGACCTTTAAGCTCGCCGGTGTAGACGCTTCCGTCCTTGAAGGTGTAGGTACCGATTCTGATTTCCGAGGAGAGTGCGTTTTTTACTTTGCTGAAAAATCCGTTCTGCTTTTCTTGTGCCGAGGCACCGAGTTGGGTGCAGAAAAGTATCAATAATAGGGTATATATATGTTTCATGGGTGTTTTGTTAGGCTTGCAAATATACAACATCTCTGTTAAAATGGGAGGTTAAGCTGTTTTTTTATTCGTTTTTTTACCTGCCACCACCTCTTTTAAGTTCTCTTTGCAGAAATACTGACCGGCCAACGTGCGTATCTCTTGCGGGGTGATGCTTCGGATGGCTTCCAGCGTTTGGGAATAGAAGTCGGGGGTGAGGCCGGAAATGTGGATGAATATCCAGGCATCGGAGAGGGAGAAGGCGGACTCGTAGTTGCGGCACATCTCTCCGACCATGTAGTTGCGCACCATGTCCAGCTCTTTGTCGGGCACGAGTTCCTGCTGGAGGCGGTCTATTTCGTGGTAGACCTCGGTGATGAGCGGCTCGACATACTCATTGGCTGTTTCAGCCGAGATGTTGAGCACCCCTTGACCGGGGTAAGAGAGTATGCCGGCCGAGATGCCGTAGGTGTATCCTTTCTCTTCCCGAATGTTGGACATCAGGCGGCTGCCGAAATAGCCTCCGAAGAGGCTGACCAGCACGCGGAGCTTCTGATAGTCGGGATGCAGGCGGTCGATGGTCAGCATTCCCATCCGGACGGAACTTTGCAGGGCATCGGAACGCTCGATGAAGATTCGCTTCGCTGCAGAATCCTCCGGAATGTGTTGCCGCCTCTCCGGCAAACGGCTGTCAGCCCCAAAAGGTGTCCGGCCGAAGAGCGCCTCCAACCGCTGCAGGCAATCATCTGTTACCTTGCCCGAAAGAAAGATTGTACAGTTGCCGGAATGGTAATATCGACGGAAGAAAGCGGAAAGCAACTCGGGGTGGATGTTGCGATAGTCTTCTTCCTGCACCAACCGGCCGCAGGGATGGTTTTCGCCGTAAAGCGCTTTCACCAACCCTCGGTGCGAAAGGAAATCTACCTTGGATGAGTTGACCAGAAACTGCTGGACATTGGCATTTACCACCACTTCCAGTTCCTTCTCCGGAAAGAGAGGCTCTTTCAGCATGGATTCCAGCACGTCCAACGTTTGAGGAAGGTATTTGTTCAGCGAATAGAGGGTTATGTAGGTGTGTTCAGAGGCGCTCGATAGCTCTAACCAGGCTCCGTAATAGTCTAATTTCTCGGCAATCTGGGCAGAAGTGTATCGTTTTGTTCCCTCGCGCAACATGCGGTTGGTGAAGAGGGCTTGCAAGGGTGCGGACTGATGCCAGCGACCTCCGCCAATAACAAAATCGATGCGAACTACTTCGTTATTGCCACAGTTAAGAACATTCAGCGTTACGCCGTTGGGCATCAGAATGCGCTGCGGCTGTTGAATGGAAAAGTGTTCCAGCGGGCGGATGGTTGGTTGTTTCGTTCTGTCTATCATTGATGAAGCCCTTTCAGGAACAGTTCAGCTTTTTCCAAATCCTCGGGAGTGTCAATGCCGATGGTTTCCACCTGCGTGATACCGGCTTTTATGGTGTAGCCATTCTCCAGCCAGCGGAGTTGTTCCAATGATTCGGCCAACTCCAGGCTTGATTGAGGCAAAGAGGTGATTTCTTTCAGCACTTCCACCCGATAGGCGTACAATCCGATGTGTTTGTAGAAGGTGTGCTTCGTCAGCCACTCTTCTTTTTCCACTCCTCGGAGGTAAGGAATGACCGACCGACTGAAGTAGAGGGCATTCATGTTCTTGTTCAGCACCACTTTGGGAGAATTGGGGTTTTCCAGCGCTGCGATACCGTTCTCGGGCGTGAAAGGCTTCACCAAGGTTGCTATTTGGGTAGAAGCATCGTCGAAACAAGCCTTGATAGCAGTCAGCTGTGAGTGCTGAATGAAAGGTTCATCGCCCTGGATGTTGACAACGACATCGAAGTCTCCCCCAACCTTTCGGCAGGCCTCGTAACACCTGTCTGTCCCGCTCTTGTGGTTGACTGATGTCATTACTACCTTTCCGCCAAATGCTTTGACGGCTTTTTCTATCCGTTCGTCATCGGTGGCAACATAAGCATCGTCCAGCACTCCGACAACTTGTTCATAAACACGTTGAATCACGGTTTTGCCTCCCAACATGGCCAAAGGCTTGGCCGGAAAGCGAGTAGAGGCATAACGCGCAGGAATTATTCCTAGAAATTTCATTATCAGTTCTTATTTAATTGTCATTTTACTCTTTTTACCAATCTTCTTCCTCCCGCCAGTTCATCTGGTTCAGATACTTGCAGCCCTCTTTCACATAATCGCGCTCCCAATCCTTCGGTCTTAGCACCTTATCGTTCATAGCCAGCAAATCAATGTCCAGCCGGATGATTTCTTGCGCCTTTTCTTCTGCCGTTCGGCCGCAGAGTTGTTCAATGGCTTTCAGCTCTTTCTCTATTTCTTCCGAAGAGAGGGATGAATAGAGCAGAGCCACTTGGTTGAGGAAAGGAGATTGATTGATGTTACACCCGATGGCTTCCGTCCATTGCTCGGTAGCAAAACGAACATCGCCCAGCATGGAGAGTCTTTTGCGGGCAAAGGCGAGGTTCTGTACTGCCTCTGTGTTGCTTCCCATGCAGATGACGATGCGTTTCATGCGATTTGTATCAGTTGAACAAGTCATCCAAGCCGGTTACCGGTTCTTCATTGGCTTCTGCACCCGGAAGATGGTCTGAAGCGCAGGGGTCATAGTCTTCGGGGAACTGGAATGTCTCCGTTTCGTCGTAACCCAGGCTCTTGTCTGCCAGTACTTTCACCATGTACTTAGCCCAAATGGGCAGAGCCATAGAGGCTCCTTGTCCTTCGGTCATACGGTCGAAGTGAATGTCTCGGTCTTCACCGCCAACCCAACAACCTGACACCAGCGAGGGCGTGAATCCCATGAACCAACCGTCGGAATGCAGGTTGGTGGTTCCCGTCTTTCCGCCCATATCAGTCTTTACTCCCAATCGGCGTACGCGCCCTCCGGTACCTTCATTGATAACTGCTCGCAGCATAACCAACATCTTGTAGGCACTTTCTTCGCTGATTACCTCCTCCATTTCCGGTGTAAAGGTTGCTAAGATGTTGCCATCGGCGTCTTCTATGCGGGTAACAAACAGAGGAGCCACCCGAATGCCCTTGTTGGGGAACGCTGTATAGGCGCTAACCATCTCTCCTACCGATATTTCACACGGTCCCAAGCAGAGTGATACCGTAGGAGCTATCTCCCGATTGCGAACGCCAAAGCTATGAATGAGGCGTTTCAGTGAGTAGGGATTGAGTTTGCTCATCAAATAGGCTGTAATCCAGTTGTCGGAGTTGGCCAATCCCCACTTGATGGTCACCATTTCGCCCAGCAACTTCTTGTTTGCATTTTCCGGAGTCCAAGGAATGCCGTTCTCATCAATCAATGTATAAGAAACGTGGCGAGCTTGGTCGCAAGGAGAGATTCCGTTTTCCATGGCAAGCGTATAGAGATAGGGCTTGATGGTTGAACCTACCTGACGACGGCCTTTCATTGCCATGTCATACTGGAAATAGTTGTAGTTAGGACCACCAACGTAGGCTTTTACGTGACCGGTACGAGGCTCCATCGACATGAATCCGGCACGCAGATAGAATTTATAGTAGCGGATAGAGTCCATGGGAGTAAGAACCGTGTCTATCAGTCCGTTGTAGCTGAATACTGACATCTCTTGTGGCGTACGGAAAGCCTCTTCAATCTCTTTTTCCGAAGCTCCGGCCTTTTTCATGGTGCGGTAACGGTCGCTCTGCCGCATGGCACGGTTCAGAATCTCGTCCACCTGTTCCTGTGTCAGTCGCCAAGTATAGGGCGCTTTCGGCGCACCTTTCTTATCTTTAAAGAATTTAGGTTGCAACTCTTTCATATGCTCCACCACAGCCTCTTCGGCATACTGTTGCATGCGTGAATCGATGGTGGTATAGATTTTCAAACCATCGGTATAGAGATTATAGGGCGTGCCATCTTTCTTCTTATTCTTGTTACACCAGCCGAAGAGAGGATTATTTACCCAGTCGAGCGAATCTTCGTAGTATTCCTGCATCTGCCAGCCTCGATATTCGCTTTTCACCGGCTCTTTATGCGTCAGCACTTCGCGGAGATACTCACGGAAGTAGGTAGCAAGTCCCTCTTTGTGGTCTACACGATGGAAATTCAACGTCAGCGGAAGTTCTTTCAGCGAGTCACAGGCTGCTTCGGTCAGATAAGCGGCCTTGCGCATCTGGTCAAGCACTACATTACGGCGGCCACGAGTACGCTCGTTGAAACGACGAGGGTTGAAACGGGAGGGATTCTTACACATACCCACCAGCGTGGCAGCCTCTTCCGTTTTCAACTCCTTGGGTTCGCAACCGAAATAGGTATGAGCAGCGGTTTTGATGCCCACGGCGTTGTTCAAAAAGTCGAACTTGTTCAGATACATGGTCAATATCTCTTCTTTCGTGTAGTAGCGTTCCAGATTGGCAGCAATCACCCACTCGATTGGTTTCTGAAACAAGCGTTCCATCACATTGTCGGCACTGGGTGAATAGAGTTGTTTGGAGAGCTGTTGCGTCAGTGTACTACCGCCTCCTGCCTCTTTCTGCAGAAAGATTCCTCGTTTGATGATGGCGCGCAACAGGGCTTTTGCGTCGATGCCTGAGTGTTCGGCAAAGCGCACGTCCTCGGTAGCTATCAACGCATGAATAAGCGAAGCCGGCAGGTCGTTATAATCCACCCACACCCGATTGTCTTTACTGTAAGAGTAGGCACCCAGCACCTTACCGTCGGCCGAAAACACCTGCGTGGCGAACTTTAGGTCGGGATTCTCTAAACTTTCCACCGGTGGCATGTACCCAATCCACCCTTTGGCAATGCCAAAAAAGAGTCCGAAGCCGGCCAGTACGCCCACCAATAGCAATATCCATAGCGATTTTATCAGAAACTTTATCATTTCAATAAGCAGTTTTATTATTTCAGCTTTAAAAACACCTTGTTAAAAGGTTAAATAGTAGCGACAAAGATAGGGAATATATTACCAATCGCCCAAGTTTTTAGTAAAAAGTAACCCTTAGAGGGGGTGAAGCCTCTCCCTAACCCTCTCCAGAAGGAGGGGAACTAGGAATGTTTGCATCCTTTAGCTCCCCCTCGGGGGGAGTTGAGGGGGCTTCGGCAGCTAGATTTGTTCGCCTCCGGCTTCAAAACCGAGGCAGAAACGTCGCAAAAACACACCGTCCAGTCCCTCCTCAACCAACTCCCGCAAGAGTTCACAAGAGACGAACTGGTGAGGCTGAGGGTGCAACAGGGGCAGAGTAGCAACGTCAGGCTAGTGATACATCGCTGGAAATCAGCAGGTTTAATAGAAGAAATTAGACAATATCACTACCGAAAGATAGCTTGATAACCTCTTAAAACAAGTAAGACACCCCAAAAGCGTTTCATCGTTTCATCGTTTCATGGGGTGTCTTTTTCTATACAATAGGGTCTATATAATTCCAATTTAGATATTTATAAATATATTTTATTATTTTGTTTGTATTTACAGAGATACTACCGATGAAACGATGAAACGTTGAAACACTTCCTATATTTTTTCGTAGGCATCACTATCCCAAAGTCCCCTCTACGAGGGGGTGGCCAAAGGCCGAGGGAGGTTAATACAAGTTGAAAGATGACTGCGAAGCTGATGAGCATAAGCGAATAAAGATGATAGTTGAAAGTTGGTGTGGAGGTGTGGTACAGAAC
>JAGATY010000001.1 GCA_017621035.1 Bacteroides sp.
ATACAGAATATTTCTATTAAATTTGCGTCAGTCATGGGAGTGATTTTTATTTGTAACACTTTGATTTTGACACTATAAAGATACAAATAAATTTTCACTCCCACTACTTTTTATGATACTTTCTTATACCGAACTCACGTATTATTAGGATAGCTTAAAAGTTATTAGTGGTGATGATGCCCGTGTTCTCCCAGGATGCGGTGCGGAATGGCACCGTGTCCCAACAACTCGATGGGGCAGTGGAAGTTACGTTCCAGCCACTCTTCGGTGATGCCGGTGTCCGGATGGTAATCCAGCGTTTCGTTTACGCAAGCAATGGATTTTACTTGTTGCAGAACTGTACCGATGTCGTGACTCACCAGAATGATGGCACACTGTTTGTTGATATCTGCCAGCAGTTCATAGAGTCGGGCTTCAAAACGTTTATCAATGTAAGTACTTGGTTCATCGAGAATTAGTACTTGCGGGTCTGATATGATGGCACGTCCTAACAGTGTGCGTTGCAGTTGCCCGCCACTCAGTGCCCCAATAGGGCGTTTCTCCAACCCTTCCAATCCCATTTGGACAATGGTATGACGTGCTCTTTCCCGTTCTTCGGCACTGTATCGGGCGGTGAGAGATTTCTGACTGCTGAGGCCGGAGAGTATAACTTCTTCTACCGTAATGGGAAATTTCTTGTCGATGCTACTGTACTGTGGCAGGTAACCAATTTTACAGTTGCTTTTGATTTCTCCGCTGAACGGTTTCAGCAATCCGAGGATACACTTGATGAGGGTGGTTTTCCCTCCTCCATTGGGACCAATGATGCCGAGAAAATCCTTCTCAAAGACAGTCAGATTGATATTGCGCAGAACGCTCTTACCGTCATATCCGGCAGAGAGATTGTTTATTTCGATGATGGGTGTTGCCATGTGTGTTAGTCGGGTTTATGGGTTGTTGCTGAGGGCGCGTGCCGTGTTCAGCATCTCTTCATGCCACTCGTAGGCAAGCGGATTGATGGGAACTACACGTGTGCCGGTCTGCTTGGCGATGATTTCTGCATTGCGGCGGTCGAATTCCGGCTGTACAAAAATGACGTGAACTTCTTCTTCCCGACAGCGGTCTATCAGTTTTTTCAGTTGTGCGGGTGAAGGTTCCTTACCTCCTTCTTCAATAGAGATTTGCAGTAAACCATAGTCGCGTGCAAAGTATGAGAGGGCAGGGTGATATATCATGAAGGCACGGTCGGAATCCGGTGTTGAGAGTAGAGCACATGCCAGACTGTCGGTACGGAGGATGGCATTCTGCAGGCTATCGTGGCGTGCGGTAAACTCTTCTGTTCCTTCTTTATCCAGGGCGCACAACACTTTCAGAATGTTTTCGGCAATGATTTGTGCATTGGAGGGTGAGTTCCAGATGTGTGGTTCTACACCTCCGTGGTGATGATGGTGATGCTCTTCTACCTCGGAAGTGTGGTTGTGCTCCTCGTTTTCACGATAGTTGCCGGGGGTGGCTGCCTCGTGAGAATGGGGATGTGCTTCATGTTTGTGTTCTTCGTCACGAATCAGTTCCACTCCCTCAGACATATCGTAAAAGGGGAGGTGAGGAGCATTGTCTGTCAGTTTCTCCATCCAGGTCTGTTCAAAACCGATGTATCCAATGCGAAGGTATGCGCGACTTTTGGAGAGTTCCATAAGTTGTTGTGGCGTAGGGTCGTAAGTCTCAGGACTGCTTCCCTTGGGTACCATGCTGATGACTCGGAAACGGTTGCCGGCAATGGCCTCGGTAAAGTACCGAAGTGGCTCGATGGTAACAGTCAGGGTGGGCTTTTCAGACTCTTGTTTCTTTCCGTTTCTCGATTGACAACCGGTCAGTAGAGTAGTAAGCAGCAGTAATAATAGATATTTTCGTTTCATTGATTTGTCTTTTAGCTGTTGATTATTCTTTGGTAGCTCTCAGTATCTCTCTCTTGCCTCCGGGCGGACCGGATAGGCGTTCAGTGCGGAATCCGATTTGTTGTAACATGCGGCGTATGGCACCTTTAGCACAGTAAGTGGTAAGTAGTCCACCGGGTTTCAATGCGTGGTATATACCGCGAATGAATGCTTCTTCCCACATTTCCGGTTGTTTCTCGGGTGCAAAAGCATCGAAATAGACGATGTCAAAGTATTGCTTATCATCGTTAGTTTCTGAAGTCCCGATAAACAAGGTACGGGCATCGGCTTTCACTTTATGTAGTGTGAAGTGGGGAGTGATGGTAACCTCTTTATCCCAAGCGGCTTGATGGAGCGACTGAAACAGGGGGTGAGTACTGTATTTCAAGGTATCAACCTCCTCCCATGTTAATGGATATAACTCTATGCCGGTGTAGTGTACGGGACGATTGCTCAGCTCTGCCTCTTCTAAAGTGAGCAGGGCATTCAGTCCGGTTCCGAACCCAATCTCCAACACGTGTGGACAAGCAGCCGTGCAGGCTTTCAGCCCCATGTCGATAAAGATGTGCTGTGATTCGGTACGGGCACCCTTCACTGAGTGGTAGTGCTCATCCAACTGTGGCACGTATAAGGTAGCGCTCCCGTCTTCGGTATGTTCAATCACTCGCTTCATTCTTTCTATCTTTTCTTTTTAATACCTTACAAAGTTTGGCGTATATGCTTATGTTTGTTTGAGGGTATCTTCACATTACTACATTCATGGTCTCTTGTACAGCCCACAGCATGGCGATGTAGCGCAACAACTTTCCTATAAACATGGAGATTGTGGTAAGCCACAGATTACTGCGCATGAATCCCAGTGCAATGGCTATGGCTTCGCCTACGAATGGTAAAAAGGCAAAGAAACCCATCAGTGCTCCTTTCCCTTGCAGAAAGCGCTGTGTCTTTTCTAGCTTCTCTCGCTTCACGCCAAAGTACTTTTCTATCCAATCCATACGTCCAAGATGCCCCATGTAGTAACAAGTCATGCCGCCAGCGGTATTTCCTAGTGTGACAACTACAACAATGGTTGTCGGATCCAGGCCTACACCCAGTGTGGCAGCCATTACCACTTCGGAACTGAAAGGCACAATGCTTCCTGCCAAGAAAGAAGATATGAACAGACCTACATATCCCCAATCAATCAACAGTTGTATGAGGCTGTCTAATAGAGCGTCCATAGGCTGAAACCGAATAGCAGGAATAAAGCAATCAACATGAAAAGAAAGAAAAGGTTCGAACTACGGTTACTCGTTAGTGCAAACAAGTGGCCTGAAAGGATGGAGGCAATGGGTAACAACAGTGGAATCCATTGTCTACAGAGCTGAGGTTGTAATGCCATACAGCCGAACAGAGCAAATGTGAGTAGTATCAGAAAGTTCAGATAACTGCGTGTACGCAATTTGTCTTCGAATCCTGCCACCAAGCAATGTGATGCACTTACCGTACAGAGCAAGAGTAAGTAAGCTATCAGTCCCCATTCCCAAACTTGCAGGTTGAATTCCCAAGGATGGAATGTCACCAGTTCCTGAAATGGAAGATAGAACAACTCCATGCAATTGTAGTAATAGGCATATCCCAACAGCAACCAATAAGGAAATCCCCATCCTAACAGTGAAGCAAAAAAACTGCGAACATTAAGTGCCTGAAACCGATATGCGCCTATCCACAGTATGGGTATCAACCACATGAGTTGTGGTAAGCATAAACTTCCCACCCCTAGACATAGAAAAGAGTGAAACAGATTTCCGCTTGGATTTGGATGTTGATAGCATCGGAATAGTAGGAATAGGGATAACAGTAAACAAACAGAGGCTACATTACCTGCTTGCAACAAGTGCATGGTTGGAAAAACAGAGGCTAAAAGCAGGTAGAGGGATGTCTGAACCGTGGCGCGCAAGCGTATCAGTGCAAACACATTGTTGAGCAAAATCAGTAGATAGCCAGTCAAAGCTATGATGACCAGGCTCAGCGTATGTTCACCCCAACCGGGTAACCATTGGCCTACATACTGTTCCCACAATGAGTAGCCACTTGTGGCATTTACGTTCATTTCGGGTAGTAAGTAAACTGTCAGCAGCCAACAAGCTGCTGACAGAAATATTGCAACGGGCAGTGTCCAGTGTCCTGCAGTAATACGGTTTTGAAGATATCTTTTCCGGTTGTATGACATAAAGTAACAAGAACGGTTACAAGTCGAAGCCTATATCGCGACGGAAGTATTTCTTTTCAAACTCAATCATGTCGGCTACATGGTAACTTTTAGCCAATGCCTCTTCTTTGCTGTTGCCATAGGAACAAATGGCAATTACGCGGCCTCCGGCGGTAACTACTTCACCCTCTTTCCGGGCTGTTCCGGCGTGGAAGAGTATGCTGTCGGTAGTAGCGGCTTTGTCAAAACCGGTCATGACTTTCCCTTTTTCATAAGCTTCTGGGTAGCCACCGCTTACCAACATAACACAGGCTGCTGTACGGTTGTCTATTTCTAATGTGTATTGGTCAAGAGTTCCATTCTCAACACCTTCAAACAACTCAACCAAGTCACTCTTTATGCGTAGCATGACACTTTCAGTCTCAGGGTCTCCCATGCGTACATTGTATTCAATTACCATCGGTTCACCTTTTACGTTGATAAGTCCCAGGAAGATGAAACCTTTGTAAAGGATATTTTCAACTTGCAATCCGTTCACAGTTGGCTCAATGATGCGGGTACGTACCTTCTCCATGAAGGTATCATCGGCAAAAGGTACCGGTGTAACACTACCCATACCGCCGGTATTTAAACCTTTATCGCCTTCACCGATACGTTTGTAGTCTTTTGCAACGGGAAGAACTTTGTAATTTTTGCCATCGGTCAACACAAAAACCGAGCACTCGATACCACTAAGGAATTCTTCAATAACAACGGTAGCACTGGCTGTTCCGAACATTCCCCCCAACATCTCTTTCAACTCTTTTTGAGCCTCTTCTAGTGTGGGAAGAATAAGTACTCCTTTGCCGGCGCATAGGCCATCAGCTTTCAGTACATAAGGAGCCTCTAATGTGGACAGGAAATCAAGACCTTCTTGTAGATTGTTTGCAGTAATGCTTTTATATCGGGCGGTTGGAATGTTATGTCGCATCATGAAGCCTTTGGCAAACTCTTTGCTTCCTTCTAGTTGGGCTCCCTTGGCTGTAGGACCAATGATGGCGATGTGTTTGGTTGTGTCATCGTTTTTGAAGTTGTCATATATACCTTGTACTAATGGATCTTCCGGACCCACTACAATCATGTCAATCTGGTTCTTCAATGCGAAGGCTTTCAAAGAAGGAAAATCTGTTGCTTTGATGTTGACATTTTCGCCCACAGAACTTGTACCGGCATTGCCGGGTGCTATGTAGAGTTTCTCTACTTTGGGGCTTTGGGCAATCTTCCATGCCAAAGCGTGTTCGCGGCCTCCTGAGCCAAGTAGTAATACTTTCATTGCTTATAATTTATGTTTTTATAGATTATTATCGAATTGAGTAGAGGAGTGTTGCTGGAGATGTTTTTCTTGGGATAGATAGAATATATCAACTGTCTTTTGTCAACTCACTCCTGCTTTTTATAAATTGTCTTGGAAATATCGGGTTATTTTTTCATGTAGATGTACACGGTCACGTCCCATTACGTTATGCTTATGTCCAGGGTAGATAAACAGGTCGGGATAAGTACGAGCCTCTACACAAGCTTTCATGAAGGAAAGAGTGTGTTGTGGTACACAAGTGTCATCGTGATCGTCGTGTATAATCAACAACCGGCCTTTCAGCTTTCCGGCATGATTGTTTAAGTTACACTCTTTATAGCCTTCGGGATTGGTTTGTGGGGTGTCCATGTATCGTTCTCCGTACATGATTTCGTAGTATCCCCAGTCGATAACCGGTCCACCCGCTACACCAACCTTAAAGATTTCAGGATAGCGAAGCATTAAAGCAGTTGTCATATGACCCCCAAAGCTCCAGCCATGTACACCGATACGGTTTCCATCTACATATGGCAACGATTTTAAGAACTCGGCACCTTTAACCTGATCTTTACCTTCTTCCACACCCAGTTTACGGAATGTTACGTTTTCAAATTCCAATCCGCGGTTTGAGCTACCGCGATTGTCTAAACTGAACATGATGTAGCCTTGGTTTGCCATATAGATATCCCAACCACGCACACCGTTCATGAATCCATTGGTTATCATTTGTGCGTGTGGTCCACCATAGACGTAGATAATGGCCGGATATTGCTTGCTTGAATCGAAATCAGCAGGTTTAACCAGTCTGTAATAAAGGTCTGTTTTACCATCGGAAGCTTTGATAGTTCCAACTTCAATAGTTGGCATTTGAAAGCCGGCATATGGATTTTGAGCTGTAAGGAGATTGATACTTTTACCATTCTGTGTATTTATCAGATTGATGCAGCGAGGAACGTTAGGGGCTGTATAGGTATCAATCACATAGCTTCCTGAAGCAGAGAGTTGGGCACGGTGTACTCCTTCATTGTTTCCAATCAGTGTACGCTTACCACTCTTTAAATTCACTTTATAGATATTGCTTTGTAAAGGAGATTGTTCAGTTGATAGAATGTATAGCTCTTGTTTCTTGGTGTTGAATCCTAAAATATCTTGCACCAACCATTCACCTTGGGTTAACTGTTTGTAGCTATCTGATTGGAATCCGTTTCCATTGGTGTCAATTAAATAGAGGTGTTTGAATCCATCTCGTTGACTTTGGTAAATGAACTTGGTCTTATCCCAGGGTAAAAAAAGAATCGGGTCTTGTGGCTCTACATACTTATCATGTTTCTCTTCAAACAGGACTCCTTCTAGTTCTCCTGTAGAAACATCGTATTGGCATAGCTTGGCATGGTTCTGATCTCTGTTTACTTCAATGAGGTACAAGCTTTTTTCATCAGGACTCCATGTAATATTGGTGAAATAGCGGTCTGTGGGATCTCCTGCATTCAAGTAAAGTGTCTTCCCGCTATTCAAGTTATAGATGCCAATCGTAACTTGATGACTGGTCATTCCGGCCATTGGATAGCGTATATTATTGACTTCACCTACACGTGCAGTAATATCTACCAATGGATATTGGGTGACCATGCGTTCATCCATACGATGGAAAGCTAGTAGTTTACCTGATGGACTCCAGAAAGTCCCTTTATGAATACCAAATTCGTTGCGATGAACTGATGTACCACAAACTACTCCTTCCGGTTCGTCGGTAATACGGCTTCCGTTTACATAGAGATTATTCTGTACGGTATAAGCAATATTGCCACTTTCTGTATGTAAGTCTTGATTGGCGTAAGGTTCTTTGGGAAGGTCATCCCGTTTGGTTACAGTACCGGTTTCCCAGTTATAGACAGCAAAACGATGACTTTTAGGCAGTAAAACTTTGGTTTCTTCGGCCCAAGGCAGCTTAATGCTATAGAGCATGGGAAGTTTCTTCAATCCAGCTTCTTCTAAGGCTTTGTTTAATTGTTCTAATGTGAAGAGAGTTTTCTCTTTTCCATTCTTAGGATTGATGGCTTTAAGTGCATCTGTATCCGGTTTGATACAGATATCACCCCACCATTGTAGGCCGTAGATGTTTTCTGCATAACGATAGCTTTCTCCTCCGGGAATGAGGTCTTCCAATGTTGGCTTCTGAACATTGTTATTCACTTCCTGTGCCATGATGTTGGGTGTTGAGATTGACACTGCTAATAGCAATGTTGCAATACCTTTAATTACTTGCATGTTTTGTATTATTTTTATTCTCATTATCGTCATCTTGTCTGAGTCCTTTCACTACTACTCTTCAGAGTGGTGCTTTCTTGGTTTTGTGCGACAACTTACTTTCCTTCTTTTTCTTTCGCTTCACGTCGCTTGCGTTCAGGGTAAGATTCTCCTTTGGGATGGAATACTCTTTTCTCGCGAGGTTTGAACTCACCGTTTCTGTCTTTATTAAAAGGCTTATCCTCTTTATTGAAACCTCTTTTTTCTTTGTCGAAAGACTTTCTCTCCTTATCGTAAGGTTTCCTTTCTTTATCGAACGGTTTGTGTTCTCTGTTAAAGGGTTTCCAGTATTCACGCTTGGAGGTTTCTGTCTCTTCCCCGTTACCTTTGTTAAGTTCTTCTCCGGAGGCTCGGAAGGCTTTATATTTGCCATCAAATATTTCGTATTGGCGGAATTGGCACTCCAGTGCACCGTTAAATAATGGTATACGCTGAGTTGCTTTGAGGCCGATTTGGTCGAAACATTCATCACGATAAGAGAGAATCCAAGCCTGGTTACCGGTAAAGGCATGCTTAAGACGTTCACCAATCATCTGATAAAGGCCCAGCAAGTCTTCTGAGGAGATACGTTCACCATAAGGAGGATTGGTAATGATGATACTTTTCTCTGCCGGTTGCTCAAATTGTTGAAAGGCCTGTAACTTCAGAATGACATCTTTACTTACGCTGGCAGCCTTTACATTATGAGTGGCAATTTCGTGAGCTTTGGGATTGTTGTCATACCCGTAAATCTTATGAGTGAACTCCCGTTCTTGGCTATCATCATTATAGATATCATCAAATAGTTCGCGATCGAAATCTTTCCATTTCTCGAAAGCATATTCTTGACGGAAAACACCCGGGGCAATGTTGCGGGCAATGAGAGCTGCTTCAATAGGAATAGTGCCGGAGCCACACATTGGGTCTATGAGGTCACAATCACCATTCCAACCGGTCATCAGAATCATACCGGCAGCCAGTACTTCGTTCAGAGGAGCTTCTACGGCTTCTTGACGATAGCCACGGCGATGGAGGGATTCACCACTGGAATCTAGCGATAGCGTACAGTTATTTTCGGCAATATGGATATTGAGCAATACATCCGGTTTGTTGACGCGAACCCCCGGACGATTACCACATTTCTCCCTGAAGTAATCAACGATAGCATCCTTAACCTTGTAGGAAACAAACTTAGAGTGGCGAAACTCTTCGCTGAACACAACTGCATCCACGGCAAAGGTCTTTTCGGTATCTAGATATTGTTCCCATTCGATAGCTTTTACCTGCTCGTAAACTTCGTCTGCATCACGTGCTTCAAAGTGTTTGATAGGTTTCAAGATACGAATAGCTGTACGTAGGCAGAAGTTAGCCTTATACAGCATAGCCTTATCGCCGGTGAATGATACCATGCGACGTCCTATCGCGATGTCGTTAGCTCCTAAAGCGGTAAGCTCTTTGGCCAGTACTTCTTCCAACCCTTGGAAGGTCTTGGCAATCATTTCAAATTGTTGTTCGCTCATTATGATAAATCCTCTTATATTCTATGTTGAAGAATGAAGTAGATGGGTTTTGAGACCATCGTTCATTTGTTGGCTTTGTGTTGCACTAGCCTAGCTCCGGCAGGTACATCTTCAGTAACCCATATGTTGCCCCCAATGGTAGCTCCTCGGCCAATCGTGATGCGTCCTAGGATGGTGGCGTTGGAATAGACGATGACATCGTCCTCCAAAATGGGATGGCGCGGGATACCCTTGATAGGCTTGCCGCTATTATCCAGCGGGAAGCTTTTGGCACCTAGTGTAACACCTTGGTATAGTTTTACATGATTCCCAATGATACAAGTCTCTCCAATCACCACACCTGTCCCATGGTCGATAGTAAAGTATGAACCAATTTCTGCACCGGGATGAATGTCGATACCGGTTTCACTGTGTGCCATTTCGGTAATGATACGTGGAATCAGGGGGACATCCAACTTCAGTAGTTCGTGTGCCACACGGTAGTTACTGATGGCTCGAATAGCGGGATAGCATGAAATGACCTCACCAAACGATTTGGCTGCAGGGTCACCATTGTAAGCTGCTTCCACGTCAGTAGCCAACAACTTGCGTAACTCAGGTAAGCGACTGATAAGTTTGGCTGCAATCAGTGAGGCCTCTTCACGCTGCAACTCGGTACAGCCGGAGTTCTCTTCACTGCCCGTAAAGCAAAGACCGGCAAGAATCTGCTCGGTTAGTAGATCAAACAAGCGTTCTACGTTGACCCCGATGTGGTAAGTAACGGTACGGCTGTTTATGGTAGAGTTTCCAAAGTAACCGGGGAAGATAATGGCACGTACTAACTCGATGATGGATTGCAAGGCATGTGCAGAGGGTAACGGATTGCCATCCGTATGTTGGTGAAACAGTCCTTTGTATGATTGGCTTTCCGATAGCTCATCGACTGCTTGTGTCAGTATGTGAGTGAAGTTGAGTGGACTCATATTTGTTACCTTATATATATAAAGGTGTGGCAAAGGTAGACATTTCTCATTGAATTTCCTATATATCACGGTATTCTCCCTTACTTTTCCTGCAATTACTCTGTTTGGTGCTAAGAAAGGATGTGTTTCCTTTATGCCAACTCAGCTATTATAAATACAGAGAAGGTGGGTTGAGGCTATCGGTAAGAAGATTAGTGACAAAGAGTAGATAGAAGTAACAGCCTACAGGTTGAAGTCAGGGCGGAACATTGGTTTGGCAAACCAGCGTTTAAATATCCAAGTTACCACAATGTAAAGCCCGATGGCAGAAACAAATCCCACGATGGCATCTATCACATAGTGAGCCTGAATGTAAACGGTTGCTCCACATAACAGTAGATAGAAGGGAAGCAAGAATAAGAATAATCTTTTGCTGCCTCTCCAAGCCATAATCATTAGGATGGTACTCATGCCGACGTGTGATGATGGGAATGCGGCTGTCGGACGTTCACCTACCTGTTGTGAGCTTTCTACCAGACTATAGAAGAATCCTTTTGATACCTCGGGACCAGGCAACAGTTCCTGATGATGGTTGAAATAGTCACCAATGGTAGGGAAGATACCGGCTTGCAGATTCTCCTCACCAATAACAGGAAAGTAAAATTGCGGCCCTGCTACAGGTACGAAGATATAGATGAAGTAGTAGATAAAGAAGGCAGTTACGATGACGAACGATACCTTCTCAAAGAGGTCGAAACGGAACAAGAAGTACCACACTGTTACAAACAGAATCATAGGGTAGTAGAAGAAGTAGCCCATGTTAAACAACTCGCTAATCCAGAGCTGTGGGTAGTTCTGGTGGAACCAAACGGCAGGTTGACCTCCAAACAGCCATTGTTCGGCTGTAGCAAAGATATGATCCAGGTTGGGGAACACACGGTTGAACTCGAAAGTGTCCGGATACCAGTATGAGAGCAAGGCCATCTGAATAGCTATGCGTATAAAGGCTGTAAACTTGCAGGGGGACAACCGATAGAGGTGCATTAGCATGAAGGTCATGGCAGCAATCAGTATGCGATCCACCAGCATCTGCCCCGGGTGATCCATCTCTTGGAATAGAAACAGAATCAGGAAAGAAGTCAACAGATTATAAATCAGCGTTATCTTTTCTACAGCGAACAGCCCTTTGCGGGTCTCAACTCTTTTGAATAAATTTAAAGCCATCCTTCTTGTTTATACCAGGCAATGGTCTCGCGCACGCCACGTTCCAAGTCGTACTGGGGCTGGTAGCCCAGTTCTGTTATTGTGGGTGCGATGTTACACTGCCAGTTGCGTTGTTTCATAATTTTATACTTGTCTGAATTTAAGGTGCTGGTGCTTCCTTTCAGCTTGGCTATTTGCTCGGCCAGTAGTGAAACTGCCTTTAATACCCATAGCGGGAACGTGAGGTGCAATACACCGGAAACGTTCAATTCTTTTTGTATCAGGTCAGAGAAAGCCCGACTGGGATATACCTGTCCGTCGGCAAGGAAATAAGCCCGTCGGCAGACCTCTTTCTCGATGCCTAGGAATAGTGCCTGTACAATATCCTTAACATACACAAAGGTAAGGTCTTGGCGACGGAATCCTACGGCCGTATCCACATGGTTTCTGATGCTTTTAGCCATGAGGTAGTAATCTTTCTCCCGTGGGCCATACACGCCGGTAGGACGATAGATGACGTATGGAAAGTCCTGTAGACTTTGTAAGTATTGTTCTGCCTTCAGCTTGCTTTCTCCGTAGGCTGTGTTGGGATGGGGGGTATCATGCTCGTCGATGGGTTGGTATGTCTCTTCATGAATCGGGCCGAATACACTCAGCGTACTGATGAAGATGAACTGACGGGGAACCATATCCAGCTCACGCAGGGTGTCGGCAAACAGTTTAGTTTGCCCGTAGTTTACGCGGTCAAAATCGCGTTTGTCCTTGCACTTGGTCACTCCGGCACAGTGTACCACATAGTCGAAGCTGCCGTGTTCAGCCTTGTGGGCTGCCAATTGTTTGCGCAACTCCTCCGGTCGCGAGAAGTCCAACATGCAGAAGCTGATTCGCTCATCTTGCAGGTAAGCCTTACTGCTACCGGCACGCATACCGGCCCATGTCCGGAAGCCACGTTCCAACGCACCTTCCACAATGAAACTGCCAATAAAACCGCTGGCACCTGTGATGAGAATACTGCTTCCTTTTGTCATAATGCGGGCAAAGATACGACTATTTTCTACCATAAGGCAACATTTTATGGGGATATTGAACCGAAAAAGTCAATTATTTGTTTCCTTTGCAGGATAAATGTTGTGCTATCAACATGGAAGTAAACCATTAAACACAAGAAACTATGTCAAAGAAGAAAGAAAAGAAAGCCGGCAAGCGAATGAGTAAAAAGGAGCTGCTGAAGCTGGTATTGGACTTTTTCAACGAGAATGAGGGAGAGGTGCTCCCGTTAAAGTATATATTTGAGCACCTTCGTCTCACCACTCATCCCCTGAAGATGCTTTGTGTGGATATTCTCTATGAGTTGCAAGCCGATGATTACATCGTGGAAGTGGATAAATTCAAGTACAGACTTAATACACACGGCGTGGAGCTGGTGGGTACTTTCCAGCGTAAGAGCAATGGAAAGAACTCTTTTATTCCAGAGGAGGGGGGTGATGCTATCTTCATTGCCGAGCGAAACTCAGCCCATGCCATGAACGGGGACAAGGTGCGCATTGCCTTTTATGGCAAGCGTAAGGGGCGTGAGCCGCAGGGAGAGGTCATTGAGATTCTGGAACGTGCCAACGATACCTTTGTGGGTACGCTGGTAGTGGTGAAGGGGTATGCCTTCTTGACGACAGAGAACCGTACCCTGGCCAGCGACATCTTCATCCCACCCGGCCGGCTGAAGGGTGGAAAGAGTGGTGACAAGGTGGTGGTAAAGATTATCCAGTGGCCCGTCAAGGGCAACAGCATCATAGGCCAGGTGGTGGACATATTAGGCACTGCCGGTGAAAACACCACAGAGATGCACGCCATTCTGGCTGAGTACGGTTTGCCTTACTCATACCCCGCATCGGTGGAGAAGGCGGCAGAGCTTATTCCCGCCGACATCACACCGGAGGAGATTGCCCACCGTGAGGACTTCCGCGAGGTAACCACTTTTACCATCGACCCGAAAGATGCCAAGGACTTTGACGATGCCCTATCCATTCGTCCCCTGGAGAATGGCTTGTGGGAGATTGGTGTACACATTGCCGACGTGAGCCACTATGTGACCGAGGGAAGTGTCATCGACAAAGAGGCACAGAAGCGTGCTACCTCCGTCTATCTGGTAGACCGCACCATCCCCATGCTGCCCGAACGACTCTGTAACTTCATCTGCTCTTTGCGTCCCGATGAAGAGAAGCTTGCCTATAGTGTCATCTTTGAGATGAACGAGAAGGCCGAGGTCAAAAGCAGTCGGGTAGTGCATACTGTCATCAAGAGCAACCGTCGCTTCACCTATGAAGAGGCGCAACAGGTGATTGAAACCGGCGAAGGAGAGTATAAGGAAGAAATCCTCCAACTGGACAAACTGGCCAAGATATTGCGCGAGAACCGTTTCAAGGCAGGTGCCATCAATTTCGACCGCTATGAGGTGAAGTTTGAGCTGGACGAACAGGGCAAACCGCTGGGTGTCTACTTCAAGGTGTCGAAGGAGGCCAACAAACTGATAGAGGAGTTCATGCTACTGGCCAACCGTACTGTGGCAGAGAAGATTGGCCGTGTGCCTAAGGGACAAAAGGCCAAGGTCCTTCCTTACCGCATCCACGACCTGCCCGACCCCGAGAAGCTGGACAACCTCTCCCAATTCATTGCCCGTTTCGGCTACAAGTTGCGTACCACCGGTTCCCGAGTAGAGGTTAGTAAGAGTATCAACCGCCTGCTGGACGATGTGCAGGGTAAGAAGGAGGAGAACCTGATAGAGACTGTCTCCATCCGAGCTATGCAGAAGGCACGCTACTCTACCCACAACATCGGGCACTACGGGTTGGCATTCGACTATTACACACACTTTACCTCACCCATCCGACGCTATCCTGACCTGATGGTGCACCGTCTGCTGACAAAGTACCTGGATGAAGGTGCCCGCTCGGCCAATGAGCAGAAGTATGAAGCCCTCTGTAATCATAGTACTGCCATGGAGATTCAGGCCTCCCTGGCTGAGCGTGCCAGCGTGAAATACAAGCAGGTGGAATTTCTTTCCGATAAGGTGGGACAGGTGTACGACGGTGTCATCTCCGGCGTTACCGAGTGGGGCATCTATGTAGAGCTGAATGAAAACAAGTGCGAGGGAATGGTTGCCATCCGCAATTTGGATGATGACTATTATGAGTTCGACGAAAAGAATTATTGCCTGCGTGGGCGTCTTCGTAATACGGTCTACAGTCTGGGCGATGCCGTCACCATTCGGGTGGTCAAGGCCAGTCTGGAAAGGAAGCAACTTGACTTTGAACTGGTTGAAGAACGGTTTGAGTAAGAACCTGAACAGCATAATATAAGAAAGGAACTGTGTCGGGAACCCGAAGTGGGTTCTGCAGGCACAGTTCCTTTTTTGCGTCAGGTACTATTCTATAGGATATTCCTCATCTGTACTACCGCCGGAAGAGCTTCCGCCATTGCCGCTGTCGGTAGTGTTGTCGGTATCGGTGTCAGAGCCGTCACCACTCTCCTCCTCACCATCAATCTTGTCCACGTCCTTAAACGTCAGTCCGTCGGTACGGGTAGTTCCCGATGCAGTCAGACGGATGTCGCTATTGGCCTGGAAGCAGATACGGAGGCCGGTGATGTTGTTGCTGGTGAACTCCTCCAGGGTGTCGCAACCGTTGCCTTTGATGCTCAGGTAGAAGTACCCGAGGCCTTCAATGTTCACGATGCGTCCGGCCAGCAACTCTTCCTTCAGTTGGGAACGAAAGTCCTTCAGCACGCTATAGACCGTGCCTTCCGACACACCGGAGGTTTTACTCACCTGCTGGGCAACCTCCTTCAGTTTGGCAGGATTGGAATACTTGTAGGTGATGTAGGGGTAGACCTTCTTGGCAGTGGTGCCATCACCAAATTTCACTGTACGAAAATGTTTCTTGTATAAAATCATAATGTAAAATTTAAATAATGAATAATGAAATCGGTACCCTTGGCCGACTGTTTCCGGAACTTCTGCAGCAGTGCCGGGCGGGTGCGGACATTGGTACAAAACGGAACACTCTTTCCGTTTCGGTGGCAAAGATACAGCCTGTCCGGAGGATGAGAAAACAAAAATCGCAAAAGCGTTAAACAAAAAAGTTTTCTTCAGAAACATCTTGCTGCGAGTTGCTTTTTTTTCTTCCCGCTTTCGGATGCCGAAAACAGACCCATGGGAACCCTCGACCCGACCCTCGGCGACCTAGACCCCGAAGGTCGCCGAGGGTCGGGCCTTAGGTCGCCGAGGGTCAAAACCGCCCTTTCGCAGAAAAAGAGTGTCGCTTGAGAACTTCTTAATAAAAAATGTGTAGCTTTGTGCAGGATTAACCTTAAAGACAAAGACCATGAACAGACGTGAAATGTTGAAGCTGACGGGAGCTGCCGTGGCCGGAACCTCTCTCTTGGGGGTGCAGGCACTGGCGGGCGAAACGACAGGCACTGCTGAGGCAAAGAAAACCTCGGCGGGGAAAAAAGTATTGGTAATTGGCGCTCATCCCGACGACCCGGAGACTGCCTGCGGAGGCACCATGATGTTGTTGAAACAGGCAGGGTGGGAAGTGGTGTCGGTCTATATGACCCGCGGCCAGGGAGGCATAGAGGGTAAGTCGCACGACGAGGCGGCCGCCATCCGAACCCTTGAGGCAGAGGAGGCTTGCCGACTGCTGGATGCACGCCCCGTGTTTATGACGCAGATAGATGGTAATACGGAAATCAACAGACAACGCTATGCCGAGATGCGGGAGCTGATTGCGGCAGAGAAGCCCGACGTGGTATTTACCCATTGGCCGATAGACTCGCATCCCGACCATCGGGTGTGCTCACTGCTGGTGTACGATGCGTGGCGCCGGCTGGGGTACAGTTTCGAACTCTTCTATTTCGAGGTGATGAGCGGTATGCAGACCCAACTCTTCTCTCCAACCGACTATGTGGATATCTCCTCTGTGACTGAACAGAAGCGTAAGGCATGCCATTGCCACGTCAGTCAGAACATGCCATGGATATATGGCGACTGGCACGACGGCATGGAACGTTTCCGCGGCCTGGAGTTCCACTGCAAGTATGCGGAGGCATTTGTCCATCTGCGCAGAAGTAACAGCGACATCTTCCCATAAAAAGGGCGGAAAGTAGCAAAATTCGTGTGAAAGGGAATCGGAAAAGGTAATTCGGAGTAGCAAAGCAGAGAGTGCATCCTTCTGACTATCGGACGGTTATGGTAGCCCCGAGGGGAATCGAACCCCTATCTAAAGTTTAGGAAACTTCTATTCTATCCGTTGAACTACAAGGCCATTATCCGGCAGAATGTGTGCCATACGGGTGCAAAGATAGTGCATTCTCATTTATTTTCCGCAAAAAGTTTTGCCAATCCGATTAACTTTACGAAATTTGTTGCACTATTAGGAATTAACCTCAAATTATAATCTATAGAATTTCGTAAGTTATGGCAAACGACATGACGGTTAAAGAACTGGATCAAGTGGTAGTCCGCTTCTCCGGTGACTCCGGCGATGGCATGCAGCTCGCCGGCAACATTTTCTCAACAGTATCGGCTACGGTGGGAAACGACATCAGTACTTTCCCCGATTACCCGGCAGACATTCGCGCTCCGCAAGGTTCGCTCACGGGCGTATCCGGTTTCCAAGTACACATCGGTGCAGATAAAGTTTATACCCCGGGCGACAAGTGCGACGTGCTGGTGGCTATGAACGCTGCCGCACTGAAGACGCAGTACAAGTTCGCAAAATCTACAGCATGTATCATCATTGATACAGACTGCTTCCAAAAGGCAGACCTGGAGAAGGCGGCTTTCACAACCGACAATCCCATTGAAGAGATGGGCATCAAGAATGATGTGATTGCGGCACCTATCTCTCAAATGGTGAAGGACTGCTTGGCAGACAGTGGCATGGACAATAAGTCGATGCTGAAGTGTCGTAACATGTTTGCCGTAGGCTTGGTTTGCTGGTTGTTCAACCGTGACCTGAGCATTGCGGAGAACTTCATCCGTGAGAAGTTTGCCAAGAAGCCTGAAGTGGCTGAGGCTAACATCAAGGTTATCCATGCCGGTTATGACTACGGTCACAATACACACAGCAGCGTGGCTCACACCTATCGCGTGGAGAGCAAGAGCGTGGTTCCCGGTCGTTACATGGACATCAACGGTAACAAGGCTACTGCCTATGGTTTCATTGCTGCCGCAGAAAAGGCAGGGTTGAAACTCTACCTAGGCTCTTACCCCATTACTCCTGCAACAGATGTGCTGCACGAACTCTCTAAGCATAAGTCTCTGGGCGTTAAGACAGTACAGTGCGAGGATGAAATTGCAGGCTGTGCATCGGCAGTAGGTGCTTCTTACGCAGGTGCGCTGGCAGTTACCTCTACCTCAGGCCCCGGTATCTGCTTGAAGAGCGAGGCTATGAACCTGGCTGTTATCATGGAGCTTCCGCTGGTGGTACTCGACGTACAACGCGGTGGTCCGGCAACCGGTCTGCCCACTAAGTCGGAGCAAACCGACCTGTTGCAAGTACTCTTCGGCCGTAATGGTGAAAGCCCGATGCCCGTCATTGCAGCTACCTCACCCACAGACTGTTTCGATGCAGCTTATGAAGCCTCAAAGATGGCTCTGGAACATATGACTCCGGTGGTGCTTATTACCGATGCCTTCATTGCCAACGGTTCAGCCGCTTGGAAGCTTCCGAAGTTGGAAGAGTATCCTGCCATCGTTCCCCCGTTTGTGAAACCGGAAATGAAGGGCACATGGACTCCTTACCAACGCAACGAAGAGAACAATGTACGCTACTGGGCAGTTCCCGGTACCGAGGGCTTCATGCACATCCTCGGCGGTCTGGAAAAGGACAACAAGACAGGTGCCATCTCTACCGACCCTGAGAACCACCACTTGATGACTGTTCTCCGTCAGGAGAAGATTGCCAAGATTCAGGTACCCGACGTGGAAGTAGAAGGCGACAAGGATGATGCCGACCTGCTTATCGTAGGCTTTGGCGGTACTTACGGACACTTGCATGCCGCTATGGACGAAATGCGTGCAGCAGGTAAGAAAGTAGCTCTGGCTCACTTCAAGTACATCAACCCGCTGCCGAAGAACACCGCCGAAGTACTGAAGAAGTATAAGAAGGTAGTAGTTGCCGAACAGAACATGGGACAATTTGCCGGCTATCTCCGCATGAAGGTAGATGGATTTGTTCCCTATCAATATAATGAAGTTAAAGGCCAGCCGTTCGTAGTAGCCGAGTTGGCAGAAGCTTTCACCGAAATCTTGAACAAATAAATACTGAATCACTATGTGCGAATTTACAGCAAAAGATTATAAGAAAGGACAACCTCGCTGGTGTCCGGGTTGCGGTGACCACTTCTTCTTGGCTTCACTGCACAAGGCAATGGCTGAAATAGGCGTAGAACCCTGGAACATTGCCGTAATTTCCGGTATCGGTTGCTCTAGCCGTTTGCCTCACTACATGAATACGTATGGCATGAATACCATCCACGGTCGTGCCGCTGCCATTGCTACCGGTTGTAAGGTGGCTAACCCGAACCTGACCGTATGGCAGGTATCCGGTGATGGCGATGGTCTGGCTATCGGTGGTAACCACTTCATCCACGCCAATCGTCGTAACATCAATCTGAACATGATTCTGTTGAACAACCGTATCTACGGTCTGACTAAAGGACAATACTCGCCGACCTCACCGCGTGGTTTCGTCAGCAAGTCTTCTCCTTACGGCACGGTAGAAGACCCGTTCCGTCCGGCAGAGTTATGTTTTGGTGCCCGTGGCCGCTTCTTTGCTCGCGCCGTTGCTACCGATGCAGCCGGTACAGTAGACATTCTGAAGGCTGCCTACAATCACAAGGGTGCCAGCGTATGTGAGATTCTGCAGAACTGTGTCATCTTTAACAACGGTACTCACGATTCTGTTTACAAAGCAGACGGTCGCGCCAAGAACGCCATCTACCTGGAACATGGTAAGCCCATGCTGTTTGGTGAGAACAAAGAGTTCGGTCTGATGCAGGAAGGTTTCGGTCTGAAGGTTGTTAAGTTAGGCGAAAACGGTATCACAGAGAAGGATATCCTCGTTCACGACGCACACTGCCAGGACAACACACTGCAACTGAAGCTCGCTTTGATGGAAGGTCCCGACTTCCCCATCGCTCTCGGCGTTATCCGCGATGTAGAAGCTCCTACCTATGACGATGCAGTGGAAGCACAAATTGCAGAAGTCAGCGAGAAGAAGAAGTATCATAACTTCAACGAATTGTTGATGACCAACGATACTTGGGAAGTGAAATAATTTTTGGTTCTTCATATTGTAGATTGGGGCAGGTAAGCATGAGCAATCAGCTTACCTGCTCTTTTTGTATGGGTGCCATACACCTTATTATATATAGATAGGCATACATCTCATCTATGCGAGTCCTAAAAAAGAACGTGTCTAGTTAAGTGCGGGAGAAATTATCACTATATTTGCCACGCAGTTTATCTATCACAAACTTTAATTCATTACAAATGAAACAACTACTCTTTATTACTCTTTTCGTGGGCTTGGCTTGGAGCCTATCTGCCCATGAGTTAACTTCGCCCAATGGCAATCTGAAACTTGATGTTACTGTGGATGCGAAAGGAACACCCGTTTACACGCTCCTCTACAAGAATCAAGAAGTTATCAAACCCAGCCGACTGGGTATTGTGACAGATGAGGCCAACCTGACGGAGGGTTTTCAAATCACCAACACTGCAACCGCTAGCTTTGACGAAACCTGGCAGCCCGTGTGGGGTGAGTATGCCTCGGTGAGAAATCATTACAACGAGTTGGCTGTAACCTTCACCCAACCGCAACAGAAGAACCGCACTGTACTGGTTCGCTTCCGTCTGTTTGACGACGGTTTGGGCTTCCGTTACGAGCTTCCCATTCAAGAAAGCATGAACTATCTGACGGTTACCGACGAGGTGACTGAGTTCTGTCTGACGGGCAACCACCGGTTCTATTGCATTCCAGGCGATTACGATACCGACGAGTTTGCCTACACTGTAGCACCCATGACCGACATTGCAGAGGGCATGGTGAAGAACTTGAGCAAACAGGGGCACTCTTACCGTGCCGACAGTCCTCTTTCTGTGCAAACCCCGCTGATGATGAAGTCGGCCGAGGGGCTTTACATTAACATCCACGAGGCAGCGTTGGTTGACTATGGTGCCTTATTGCTGGATGTGGATGTTGAGAATACCACCCTTTCTGCCCACCTCACTCCCGACAAGCTGGGCAAACGCGCTTACCTGCAGCTGCCCTCCCACACCCCGTGGCGCACCATCATGGTTAGTGACGATGCTCGCGACATTCTTGCCTCACAGTTGGTTTACAACCTGAATGAGCCTTGTAAGATTGAAGACACCTCTTGGATTAAGCCCCAGAAGTTTATAGGTGTATGGTGGGAGATGTTTACCGGCGATGGCGGAACCTGGGCATACAGCGATTTCTACAAGGCTAAACCCGGCGTGACCGACTACAGCAAACTGAAGCCCAATGGTCATCACCCTGCCAACACCCAGAACGTGAAACGTTACATCGATTTCGCAGCAAAGCACGGTATCGACGCAGTGCTTGTAGAGGGCTGGAATGAAGGTTGGGAAGACTGGGCTGCCTACCGCAAAGAACGTCACTTCCTCTACACCAAACCCTATCCCGACTTTGACATCGACGAGATTCAACGCTATGCCAAAGAGAAGGGTGTCAACATGATTATGCACCACGAAACAGCCTCCAACGCTTCCGATTACGAGCGTCAGCTGAAGGATGCTTTTCAATACATGGTAGACCACGGCTATCACGCTGTGAAGACAGGCTACGTCGGCCCCGTCATTCCGCGCAACGAGCACCACTCTTCACAATGGATGAACAATCACTATATCTATGTGGCACAAACCGCCGCTCAATACAAGATAATGATTGACAGCCACGAAGCAGTCCGCCCCACCGGACTCGGACGTACCTGGCCTAACTGGATGGCACAAGAGTCTGCACGCGGAGGTGAGTTTGAAAGCTTTGGCGGAAACGACCCCGAGCACACCTGCATCCTGCCCTTTACCCGTCTGAAGGGTGGCCCGATGGACTATACTCCCGGGCTTTTTGAAACCCGCATGTCCTATTATAAAGGTAACAACAAGAGCCAGGCAGGTACCACGCTGGCCAAACAGTTGGCCCTCTACCTCACCATGCCGTCACCCATCCAGATGGCTTGCGACCGTCCCGAGAACTACGACCGTTTCCCCGACGCCTTCCAGTTCATCAAAGACGTAGCCGTAGACTGGAGCAACTCATGGTACCTGGAAGCTGAGCCGGCCGATTATATAACCGTGGCCCGCCAGGCTAAAGGTAAAGACGAGTGGTTTGTAGGAGCTATCACTGACGAGAACCCGCGCACAGCCACCGTAACCTTCAACTTCCTGCCCGCCGGCAAGAAGTTTGTTGCCACTGTCTATGCTGACGGACGTGATGCCGACTGGAAGAACAATCCCCAAAGCTATACCATCCGCCAGGGAATCGTTACCTCCAAGAGCATCCTGAAACAGAAACTCGCCAGCAGCGGTGGTGCTGCCATCAGCCTGCGCGAAGCTACCCCGGAAGAGGCTCGCAAGCTGAAGAAGTTGAAATAAACTGATAATGAAATAGTCGCGACTCTTGAAGTCTCCCTCCCGAATCTCTTCAGAGAGTACGCAACACACATGCTGCCCGTTTGGAAAATAGTATCCAAGCGGGCAGCACTTTTATTCTCCCTGACCGGCACATTAAAAGAAACGATGCACAAGATGCCAACTCGTGCTGCACAAGATGGCATCTTATGCAACACAAGATGGCATCTTGTGCAGATTGGGTACGTGTGTGCCGGTTCGTCGGTTTAAGAGCGGGGAGGCGGAAGTAGTGGTGTGGCGGGTGAGAGAAACGGGAGAGATGGTTACTCCGTGTGTGAGAGCGGGGTGGGAGGGGTGCGTCCCTCCGGTGGGGAGAAAAAGAAAGGAGGTTCTGCCCGTAAAAGGGGAACCTCCTTTGCAATTCTTTTGCCGCAAGTAGATTACTTACGCAAGCCAAGCTCTTTAACAATGGCACGGTAGCGAGTAATGTCGCGATCCTTCAGGTAGTTCAAGAGCGCACGGCGCTTACCTACCAACATTGTCAAGGCTCTTTCAGTACTATAATCCTTTCTGTTGAGCTTCAGGTGCTCAGTCAGATGAGCAATACGGTATGAAAACAATGCAATCTGGCTTTCTGCAGAACCAGTATCAGTGTTAGACTTTCCGTACTTGCCGAAGATTTCTTGCTTTTTAGCAGCGTCTAAATACATAATGTTTAATAAATAAATAGTTTGTAATTATCCCTTTCGGGGCTGCAAAGGTAAGCATTATCTTTTAGTCTGCAATGTTTGGGTGACTTTTTTCTTTGAGTGACAGGCTTTTTTGGCTGCTTTTATCTCCAGTACCGAGGATTTGCACTATCTTTGCACCCGCAAATCTTCGGCAGTGGGGGTGGCTGTTGCCATCTTTCCGACCGAAATAATAGGTATTTGAGAATATGCAGAATATTAGAAACATTGCCATCATTGCGCATGTGGACCATGGCAAGACAACTCTCGTCGACAAGATGCTTCTGGCCGGAAATCTCTTCCGCAACAACCAGAACACGGGTGAACTAATGCTTGATAACAACGACCTGGAACGCGAACGCGGCATCACGATTCTTTCTAAGAACGTTTCCATCAACTATAAAGATACGAAGATTAACATTATCGACACCCCGGGGCACAGTGACTTTGGCGGTGAAGTGGAGCGTGTGTTGAACATGGCCGACGGATGTATCTTGCTGGTGGATGCTTTTGAAGGGCCTATGCCTCAGACTCGTTTTGTGTTGCAGAAGGCTTTACAGATAGGGCTGAAGCCTATTGTGGTGGTGAACAAGGTGGACAAACCGAACTGTCGCCCGGAAGAGGTGTACGAGATGGTGTTTGACCTGATGTTCAGCCTGGATGCTACTGAGGAGCAGCTGGACTTCCCCGTCATCTACGGCTCGGCTAAGAACAACTGGATGAGTACCGACTGGCAGCAGCCCACGGATAACATCTTCCCGCTGTTGGACTGCATCGTGGAGAACATCCCTGCGCCTGTGCAACTGGAGGGTACACCGCAAATGTTGGTGACATCGCTTGACTACTCGGCCTACACCGGCCGTATTGCTGTGGGACGTGTACATCGCGGCACGCTGAAAGAGGGCATGAACGTCTCTCTTGCCAAGCGTGATGGCAGCATCATCAAGTCGAAAATCAAAGAGTTACATACGTTTGAAGGTATGGGACGTCAGAAGGTGAGTGAGGTTTCCAGTGGTGACATCTGTGCCCTGATTGGTATTGAAGGGTTTGAGATTGGCGACACCATTTGTGACTTTGAGAACCCTGAACCGCTTCCGCCCATTGCCATCGATGAGCCGACAATGAGTATGCTTTTCACCATCAACGATTCTCCTTTCTTTGGTAAGGAGGGCAAGTTTGTGACTTCGCGCCATATTCATGACCGCCTGATGAAGGAACTGGACAAGAATCTTGCCTTGCGTGTAAGCAAGAGTGAGGAAGACGGCAAGTGGGTGGTGTCCGGACGTGGTGTGCTTCACCTCTCTGTACTGATTGAAACCATGCGTCGTGAGGGATACGAGTTGCAGGTTGGTCAGCCGCAGGTAATCTTCAAGGAGATTGACGGTGTGAAGTGTGAGCCTATTGAAGAGCTGACCATCAACGTGCCCGAGGAGTACTCAAGTAAGATGATTGACATGGTAACACGTCGTAAGGGTGAGATGACCAAGATGGAGAGTGCGGGCGACCGTATCAATCTGGAGTTTAACATGCCCTCGCGCGGTATCATTGGTCTGCGTACCAATGTGTTGACGGCCAGTGCCGGTGAGGCAATCATGGCTCACCGCTTTAAGGAATATCAACCCTATAAGGGTGACATTGAACGCCGCACCAACGGTTCCATGATTGCCATGGAGAGCGGAACAGCCTTTGCTTACGCTATTGATAAACTGCAGGATCGTGGTAAGTTCTTCATCTTCCCGCAGGAAGAGGTGTATGCCGGTCAGGTGGTAGGTGAGCATGTTCATGAGAAAGACCTCGTCATCAATGTAACCAAGAGCAAGAAGCTGACCAACATGCGTGCCAGCGGTTCAGATGAAAAGGCTCGCTTGATTCCACCCCTTCAGTTCTCGCTGGAGGAGGCGTTGGAATACATCAAGGAGGATGAATACGTAGAGGTGACACCTAAGTCCATGCGTATGCGCAAAGTAATCTTGGATGAACTGGAGCGCAAACGTGCTAACAGAGAGTAAGCCGTTCAGCGCAGGCCATGATTCAGGGGCTTGCGAATATTTTTCTATCAACAAGAGAGGGAGACGTGGAAATTTCACGCCTCCCTCTCTTATATAACTTCTTGAGAAAGTAATGTTTACTCTTCTTGCTTCCCTTGCAATCAGTCCACAAACTTAATCTTGGCTGCGTTGCGTGGCTTGGCGGCCGGTGCTTCATCGGGATAGCCGAAGCCGATGCAGTAGAGCAGTTCGTAGTTCTCCGGCAGGTCGAGTTTCTTCAGATACTCGGCAGCCTCGGGAGTGGAGACCATGAAACGGGTAGGACTGGCCAGGCAGACAGAACCTACACCTAGGCTTTGGGCAGCCAGTACCATATTCTCGCCCAGCAGGCCGCAATCAATCTGTGAGCAGTCGTAGGTAGTGTCGTGTGCAATGAAAACCACGGTAGGAGCGTTGCGGAACATGTTGCGGAATTTGGGGTCGGCAGCCATCTTCGGGTTCTTTTGCTTGAAAACCTCAGACACGCCATTCAAGAACTCAGGATTGTCCACTACGCGAATCTCCCACGATTGCTTGTTCTGACCGTTGGGTGCATTGATACCACACTCCAAAATCACCTGCATGGTATCTCGACCCACTGCCTGCGGCTTGTACTGGCGGATGCTGCGGCGTGCCATGATGGTTTCAATCACTGCATTCTTTTTCTCGTTTGTAGCAGCCGTTTCCTCTTTACTCTTTTGAGCGGGTGCACAAGCTACCAGACATCCCGCTGCGCACAAGCAGAGGGTACCAATCATCTTACTTAAACCTTTCATATGCTATTTGTTTATTCGTTGTTTGCGGCAAACCTACAAAAAAGCAGCTCCCCGTGAAAGAGAGCTGCCTTAAAAATGCTTAATGCACACTTATTCGGTTGCCGTAACCTTTTCTATTTCTGCATCAATGACTTTTCTTTCCTGAAAACAAAAAAAGAGTGCGCTGTAATCACAACGCACCCTTTCTTATCTTGGTTCAGAAATTCTTTTCTATGAGGATTAGAGCTTCGGACCAGCAGCAACCAGAGCCTTACCGGCTTCGTTGCCTGTAAACTTAGCAAAGTTCTTGATGAAGCGACCGGCCAAGTCCTTAGCCTTTTCTTCCCACTTGCAAGCGCACTCGTAAGTGTCGCGCGGGTCAAGAATCTTCGGATCAACACCCGGCAATTCTGTCGGAACAACAAAGTCGAAGTAAGGAATAGTCTTAGTAGGAGCCTTGTTGATTGAGCCGTCGAGGATAGCGTCGATGATACCACGAGTATCTTTAATAGAGATACGCTTGCCGGTACCGTTCCAGCCGGTGTTAACCAAGTATGCCTTAGCACCAACCTTTTCCATCTTCTTAACCAACTCTTCAGCGTACTTAGTGGGGTGCAAGCTCAAGAATGCTGCACCGAAGCAAGCAGAGAATGTCGGAGTAGGTTCTGTAATACCACGTTCTGTACCGGCCAACTTAGCAGTAAAACCAGAGAGGAAGTAGTATTGAGCCTGTTGGTCGTTCAAGATAGATACCGGAGGCAATACACCGAATGCGTCAGCAGACAAGAAGATTACTTGGTGAGCGTGAGGACCCTTAGAAACCGGAGATACGCGGTTTGCAATGTGTTCGATAGGATAAGAAACACGAGTGTTCTCAGTTACGCTCTTGTCAGCGAAGTCAATCTTGCCGTTAGCGTCTACTGTAACGTTCTCCAACAGAGCGTCACGACGGATGGCGTTGTAGATATCGGGTTCGCTTTCCTTGTCGAGGTTGATAACCTTAGCGTAGCAACCACCTTCGTAGTTGAATACACCTTCGTCATCCCAACCGTGCTCGTCGTCACCAATCAGCAGACGCTTCGGGTCAGTAGACAAAGTAGTCTTACCTGTACCAGAGAGGCCGAAGAAGATAGCAGAGTCTGTACCTTCCATGTTAGTGTTTGCAGAGCAGTGCATTGAAGCGATACCGCGCAACGGGTTGTAGTAGTTCATGATAGAGAACATACCCTTCTTCATTTCACCACCGTACCAAGTGTTGATGATAACTTGTTCCTTAGAAGTCAGGTTGAATACAACAGCTGTTTCAGAGTTCAAGCCCAGTTCCTTGTAGTTTTCAACTTTTGCCTTAGAAGCGTTGTAAACAACAAAGTCAGGTTCACCGAAATCAGACAGTTCCTTCATGGTCGGACGGATGAACATGTTAGTCACGAAGTGAGCTTGCCATGCAACCTCCATGATGAAACGTACTTTCAAACGAGTAGCTTCATTGGCACCGCAGAATGCGTCTACTACATAGAGCTTCTTCTCTGACAATTCCTTAGTAGCGAGTTTCTTCAACTCAGCCCAAGCAGCCTCGGTAACAGGCTTGTTATCGTTCTTGTATTCTTCAGAAGTCCACCATACAGTATTCTTGCTGGTTTCGTCCATCACAAAGAATTTATCTTTAGGAGAACGACCTGTGTAGATACCGGTCATTACGTTTACAGTACCGAGCTCAGTGTTCTGACCTACCTCGAAACCTTCCAGACCGGCCTTAGTTTCTTCTTCAAACAGTACTTCGTAAGAAGGATTGTGAAGCACTTCCTTCACACCGGTAATACCGTACTTGCTTAAATCTAAATTTGCCATTTTGTTTTACGATTTTAAAATTGGTATTTTAGTTTATAATCTCTTGCTTTGATACTTCAAGGGGGAAAAACCTTTGTTTAAACTGCAGGCTTTCGTCAGTCCCCTATTTTTCGCGTACAAAAGTAGAAACTTTCTTCGGAAAACTGACTGCCATTAAAGAAAAAAATCCTCAATCAGCTAATCTTTTATCACTTATAAACCAAATCTGTAAACTGAATGTTGCAAATTGGGGGGTGTTGCTTCCTATTCTTTCCGGTTTCTCATCGTAACACTGAGTGTTACAGAAATAACGCTGAGCCTTTTGTCTGTAATGCTGAGCCTTTTGCTCGTAACACTGAGTGTTATTTGGGCAACGCTTATAAACTGCTCCTCACTCCCCGATATAGGGTAAAAAGAATCCCCACCGCATGCCGAGGGCAGGGTGGGGATTGGCAAATAAATCTAAGCTATATAACGTTATGGCAACGTTTCTGTACTGGAAGGATTGCCTTCCGTCTTGGCCGGCATGATGCCGAAAGAGAGGTCAAACTCACTGCTGGAGATAACACGCAATGTTACGTCACCTATAAAGCATAGTCTTGCTCCATGGAAACTATAGTAGTTATTGATTTCTGTGTTGTCAATCCATTGCACGCATATAGGGGTGGCGGTGAGTGCGGATCCGAAGTTGTTATATCCGCTCAATGCACCCACATTATTTCTATGTCCCAGGGCATGTATGTAGAAGTAGGGCGTAGGACTCGTTCCCGCTGCACTATAGGCGTAAGAGGTTGGCATACCAATGGTGTAGAAGGCCAAGCCTTCCAGTGCTGTACCGTTTTTCACCTGACCGTCTACATTGACTCTGTTCGACGGTTTGTTTTCACTCGTGTTCCAGTATGGGCGGACGTTAGTGCCGTCAAAAGTGAAACCGGTGAATGCATCCAACCGTGGCACCTCATAGCCCGGGGGACAGGGGTCGTACACTGTTTTTCTGACTCCCGCCTCCAGTGTCTCTTTCAGTTCATTATAATAGTCCACCGGTGTCAGCCCATCGTAGTAGGCAAACATGGGGATGTCCGTGCAGTTGGCATTCCACAGGTTGATGTGGAAGTTGTCATACCAGCTCTCTTCAAACACATTAGCTTCCTGATTACGGGTGTCTGTCAAGCCCTTAAAGTACTTCCCCGGATGCCGGATGGAAAGCCCGAGTGTGGGGTCTCCCTCCTCTTTGTTATATATCTGGATGCTTGTCTGCTGCTTTCTCTGCCGGTTATAGTAAGGCTTGTCCACTCCGTTTGTGCTACAAGGTAGCATGGGGTCTTTCCTACCGAACTGATAGTAGGGGGCATTATCATTGGTTGTAACGGTTGCTCCTGCCTGCTGTAGTGTGAGTGATACACTCTTCGCGCCATTCTCCACCTGTTGGAAGACGATTGCTCCGTCTCGCACGGTATATACTTTTTGTTCCCCATCACACAGCCCCAGATGTGCCCTCATGATGGAAAACTTGCTCTCTTGGTAACTTCCCCATCCCTCGGGAGTAGTAGCATCTTCATTCCATCCTGAGGTAACCAAACGGTTGGTGATGGCGTGAGGATTGCTGAAGTTATGTGCTCCCTCAGCACTGCCCATGTAGTCTAAGAAATCAGTCACCCAGATGTGCCAGCTCCACATGATGATGCCATTGGCATCCTTTACTGCCACCACGGCATTGCCCTCACAGATGCAATCTTCCCGAACGCGGAACTGCAGATAGTTGCCAGTCGCATCCAGTTTGACATCTGTCAGCAGACATGGCTCATCCTGCCAGACTATCTCTGCAGAGGCTGCCTCATACTTTCCGCCTTTTGCCTTAACTATCCAAGGATGCTCTATACCTGCTCCTTCTGCATACCCCATATGATCCCTGAAGGGGCTGAGTATGCTGGTGTTAATGTGTGCCCAGGAGCTAGTCGTTCCACCGGTGGTGGTGTATAGTACTTTAGATTTTACGTTCTCTTTTTCCCCCACCGTCGGCATATACGCCTCCTTGTTATCCTCTCCCTCGGTAATAGCATTGCCATAGACCAGCGGCAGGGTGTAGTAGCCGGGGGCGGAGACTGTGTAGCAGTTGGCAGTGTTCCGGGGGGCTTTCTCGCCGGAGAACAAGGCATTGGTGGAGAGGTCGTAAGGCTGAGTGGCAGTGCCTAATGCCGTGGCTCCGGACAGATTGGTGTGTGAGGTCGAAGTGCTCAGACCGGCCACCGCACTGAACAGTCCGCTTTCTGTCGCGCCGGTACTGCTCACGCCGGTTTGGGTGGTGGCAGACAGCTCATCCACCCACGTCGGCTGGTTCGCAACTTCCCATGGCACAGCCACGTAGCGTGTCTCTCGTCCCGTCTGAGTTATCACCTTGTAGCTCTGAACCGTGAATCCCTGATTCTTGATGCCGTAGTAGGGAATACTCACGGTGGCGGGATTATCGCTGCCATTCACCTTCAGCACATACTCCACGCTCATGTCGGTGAGGGAGATGCGGTAGACCACCTTCTTCCCCTTCTCCCACTGGTTGTTCCCGATGTTGGCAGAGAGAGTGACCGGTGTGTCGTTGGCCGTGTCGTGCCCCTCTATCCGGATGGTAGCCTCCTCCGGCAGGGTTTGTGGCATCATCAGGAAGATGTTCTCCCCGGTGGTCAGCTCGGTCACGGTATTGTCGTTGGTGGCAGAGAGACCACTGTCGCCAAAGTCCAGCGTAAAGGTGCTTAGTGTACCGGTAGAACTTTTCACGTCACTCCACGTGCCAGCATCGTGTACCGCAGCTGTTGTCTCATCGGCATCCCCGTTACCATTATATATATAGGTGTAAGTACCCGTATCATACACTCCCTCGATGCTGATTTTGTCCACGCGCAGGCCTGTCACCTCCTCGGCCAGACAGAACTGTACGGCCGTCAGTGCATGCCCAAACTCCAGGTGGACTGCCTTGCCGTAGTTGCCGGGGTGCTCGGCCGAGGCTACCAGCAGGTCGGTTTGCTCCTGCACACTGCTCTTCACGGTGTATTGGAAGGTGGGCGGGCAACTCTCCTCCGGTGTTACAGCTTCGTAAGGTGCGTGTGCAAAGAAGCGGATGAGGCTTTGTGTGGCGAGCCAGAAGTGTCCCGTAGCCCATCCGCCGGACTTCTCCGACTTCTCGTTGCTGATGTAGCTTTTCGCCTCCTCGTCCTTCCAGGTACTGCTGTTGCACGTCCGAGCCGACACGCCGATGGCTGTCACACTGCCTGTCTCGCTGATGCTGCCTCGGGTAGTTGCAGGGAGGCTCTCCCCACTCTCGGTGTCATTCTCCTTCACCACCGTATGCAGATAGAGAGGCTTGCCACCCAGCTTCTGCTCCAGCGGCTCAATGCGTGTGTAGGGCAGCCGATCCTCGCCTCCGGCACGTGTACCGGCCTGCCAGCCGTTGCTACTGACGTTCACGCTATAGCCAATCTGTCCCCCAAGCTCTTCCTGAGGCACCACCTCATCGTTGCACGAGACAAATCCCGCCGCCACTAGCATCCATCCTATAAGAGAGTTCTTCATGATAATGATTTAATGCTTTATTGTTTTGTAAGCTTCGTAAGCTTTGCTTTTACTCCTTAAAGGCCTTAAAGTCCTTAATGTCCTTAGAGACCTTAAGGCCCTTTCCACTTTCCACTTTCCACTTTCCACTCAAACCGACCCTCGGCGACCTAGGCCTTGACCCTCGGCGACCTAAGGCCCGACCCTCGGCGACCTTCGAATCGACCCCTCGGCACCCTCTGCCGGAGCCGCATCTTTCTACTAACCAAATCTCGCTTAAGATGCAGCTTAAGCCTGGCAAAGTAGTGGCTGAGGGGTGTCCCCTTTGGGGAATAGTAGTCGGGAGGGGAACATTCAACCCCGCCCGACTTTAGTTGGACATACTACAAGCTAGTATGCCCTGCGAGAATTTGGGCTTTGGTAAGCCTTGATAGATTAAGAATTTGCAGAAGTGTCTTCGGTGTTTACTTCTTCCTCACCTTCAGCAGCCACAAAGTCATCTATAGATACTTCGTAAGTAATGGGGACGAGAGCAGGAGTGGGTTCCGGATCAGGAACATCATCAAATCCTCCTTCATAACCACCATCTGTTCCCTTGCCGAAAGTGAATGTATAAACATACTTCTTGCCTTGTTCCCATTCAAATGATACAGGAATGTAGACAAAACCTGAATATAGTACAGCTTCGTCTATGGCGGGGTTTATGTCTGCAGCCATATCAGGGTCAATTTCTACTTTCTTAGGATCTGGGTAGGGATTGTCTTCAGTTGCAGGTGTTGATACGTTATAGAATGTGCAGAGCACAGCCAAATAGGTACCATTGTATGAAGAGGCATTTGCTGTTGGAACCCATGCAGTTGTCTTTCCGCCAGTTTCAGCCTCGGTTGGGATTAACAGAGCAGGTTGTGTACCCATTGATGCGTTGGTTGTTGTTAAACCTACAGTTTGTCCATTACCCTTTACTGGAACGCCACGATTGCTAGAAGGTGCACAGCTGATATAGTAAGATAGTGTTTTAGCATCATCGGCCCATGCCCATTGACTGTGATTCCAAGTTGTTTTTGAGGGATCGCCTACACCACCACGGTTTTCCCATTGGTCACTTGTAGATAACTCTTTTAATGTAAGTACACCCTTGTTTTTAACTTGTCCAATCTTTACACCTCCAATCTCTATATAAAGCTGCGGATTCTCATTCTTTGCTTGGAACAGAATCTGTGACAAAGCATGGCGGAAATTTAGTCTTACACTGCCGGGATTCAATGTATTACTTTCTTTGGTTTGGTCTACAGCCACTGCGTAGAGAAGATCTTTATTCTTGAGGGTGGTTATGGTTCTTCCATTAGCATCAACCTCTGCCTCTCCGGCAGTAAATGTTACTTGCTTTGTTGAATGGTCATAAGAATCTTCATTTACAAGTGCATAAAAGTCAAGTGTTCCATTACTAGCCGATGGCCAATAACGTACTACATCGCCATTCCAGATGGAAGTCAATGCTGTTTTATCTTCACTGATTTTATTAGTTATCACGTCTCCATCAATATATACTTCTGTTGTAGGTGTAGTTTGACCTGCTTTTGTTCTTGTTAGGTCAGCCCAGACCTTGAAAGAGGACATAGGTGTGACCGCATCATAGATTTCTGCTGCACGTGTCATCTTTTCTGTCGCTACATTGAACTTAATCTCGCTTTGTTGCATCTCGACAACTTCGTCTTGTGAGCAAGATGCCATCGCTGTGGCTGCTAGAGCCATCCAAAAGAATTTCTTTTTCATAATCTTTTGTTTTTAGTGAATAAATATGTTTGTTAATTGTTTACATGGGGATCTCAACTTGTTCTTCTACCCAGTCATCTACTGTAGGCTGATAACCGGCAGCATTATCATCAAACGTCTCCGGAAACTTCAGCCCATCCACAATCAAATGCACGTGGCGCTTGTCGGGGGCGGTGTGCACTTGGGTGGTGACGTCGAAGGTGTAGTAGTATTTGGAGCCATCGTTCATCCAAGCGTATAGTACCAGGTTATGCGGGTCGGGGTTGCTTTCACAATGGCCGAAGGTGAGGAATTGGCCGGTGATGGTGGCCTCGGCATGGTTGGCTGTGGCGGCAAAGGGCAGGGTGACCGACTCGCTGCCCAGCGTGCCCGGTGCCAGGGTGAGTGTGCCGGCCATACCGGTGAGGCAGGCACACATCTGCATGGTGTAGCCCAGGTTCTCGGCATTGCGTATCTCATAGCTGTAGTGACAGAGTTGCTCGCAGGGGTAGAGGGTGATGACTTGCTCACGGCTCTCGACCGGCACCAGCTCGTCTTTCTCCTCCTCGGGCACGCAGGTGTAGAAGAGGCCGGACTCGGTAATCTCAACCTCCGGTGCGGTGCACCCCCAAATCATGTCGGGACAGATGACCACACGCTCATCCTCGGTGCCGCGTGCCTGAGGTACCGACTTGGTGTAGTAGCCACTGCCATAGATAGGCTCAAAGAGACTGCCCTCGCGGGTGAACCCCATGTGGGTGTCGTAAGCCAGCTGGCCGGTAAACTGCACAGCCTCGTTATCATTATTGTAAGTCAGTACTTTATACCGTCCGCCGGCCAGGGTAATCTCCCCGCCCGTAGTACCCGAGAAGTCGAAACGTGCCGGCTCTCCTCCCTCCTCGGGGTAGAAGAAGACACACATGCCCTCCGGATTGGCCTCCGGTGCATTCCGCCAGTCAAACTCCACGCGGATAGTCACTTGGTGCGGGTGGTGGTAGCAGAGGTCCTTGTGCTCGCAGGAGCAGAGGAGCAAGAGTAATAATAAAAACCAACTTCTCATCTCTTACCTCCTTTCTTTCCTTCATTCACATTCCCCCGTCCAATCAGCCAGACCAGTGAGGCCTCCAGCTTGGTGGGGCCAAACCAGCGACGCTGCTTGGTGACTTGCCACACGTAGCAGTCATCAATGGGCAGATACTCTTTATATTCACCACCCAGATAGCCCACTCCCAGCGTGAAGTCCAGGTTCAGGCGATGGCGCACGGGCAGGCTGTAACCAAAGGCCACCCCTCCGGCATACGACCAGCGGTCGCCCAGGTAACCACGGCCACCCCACTCAAAGTCATAGGTGATAATCTGCCCATAAAGCCCTGCGTGCCAGCCCTGTAAGGGTTTCTCGTAAGCCTTCTTCCCGAAGTAGCGACGCACCTCCAGGTCACCCCCATACGTGCGGTGGTACCAGCTGGAAGGGTCACTCTTCCACCAGGCATACATCCAGTTACCCACCACGGCAT
>JAGATY010000030.1 GCA_017621035.1 Bacteroides sp.
CCGTTGTAGCCATGTCTGACGAGGGTTATTTGCCCACATTTTGGACAAACTTTTTATCCATTTCTAACACAAATACTGCAAATATAAGTAAATCAAACAATTGCCTCGATTTTATGTACTATTTTTGACCAATAAGCCAAAGAAAGAGAGCCTGAACACAAGGAGCCGCCAACAAATCGTAGCTAAAATCCAACCGTAAGTAGCTAAAACCTCAAAAATTAGTATCTTTGCCCCGTCAATCAAACACAAGAAAGAAATGAATACAGAAAGGTACAACCGTCAGATTCTTCTACCCGAACTTGGAGAAGAAGGACAAACAAAGATTAGAAATGCGCGCGTTTTATTGGTGGGAGTGGGCGGATTAGGCTCTCCCATCGCCCTTTACCTGACAGGTGCAGGAGTGGGTTGTCTTGGATTGGTGGACGACGACGTGGTAAGCATCAGCAACTTACATCGTCAAGTGCTCTATAACGAGCAAGAAGTAGGTCAATCCAAAGCCATTTGCGCCTCCAGACGTTTACAAATGCTGAATAGTGAAGTAAAGATTGAAACCTATCCCTTCCGATTGACGGAAGAGAACGCCCGGGAAATCATCGGACAATACGATGTGGTAGTGGATGGATGCGACAATTTCAAGACACGCTTCCTCCTAAACGACACCTGCCAAGCCCTGGGCATCCCCTACGTTTACGGAGGTATCTGTGGTTGGGAAGGGCAAGTCAGCATCTTCTGCCACCCCTCATCTCACACAACCTATCGCACACTCTTCCCCGACGAAGCCGCTACCCTGAGCATGCCTCACCCGGGAAAGCAAGTGATTGGTATGACACCGGGAATCATCGGAAGCACAGAGGCCACCGAGGTAATAAAGCTGATTGCCAATGTAGGAGAGCCTCTGATTGACAAAATATGGGCCATCGACTTGCGAACACTTCAAACTCATCTCATAAATCTCTGATCCAGAACACCCTTTTTATCATGCTCAAAATTGCCATTACCCAGCCCCACTTCATTTTCCAAGAAGCTTCCCGCATTGCAGATTTACTGGAGGGAGACATCGACCTACTCCATCTTCGCAAGCCCGAAGCCAAGGAAGAGGAAGTCGCACACCTAATTGAAGCAATTCCGGAGAGATACAGAGGGCGAATTATTATTCACAACCTCCACCAGCTAGCTATTCGCTACCATCTCGGAGGCATTCATCTCAATGACAAGCACCCCTTTCCACCCAAAGGATATTCCGGAAGCATTAGTCGCTCGTGCCATACATTGGATGAGGTAAAGAGGTATAAAGAGCATTGCAACTACCTATTTCTCAGTCCCATCTATAACAGTATTTCCAAACAAGGATACTCATCAGCCTTTACTCGTGAGGAGCTGACGAGGGCAAAAGAAGCAGGCATCATCGACCATCGCGTCATTGCTTTGGGAGGAGTCACACGCGAAAGCTTTTCCGATCTTCAGCAGTTAGGCTTCGGAGGAGGTGCTATGTTGGGGTGCATTTGGTAATACCGATAAATATATATACCTTTGCCAACATAACTCATTGTTTTACGATGAATAACACGCCGTTTTCTGATGGAGAAAACATCGTTTTACGGCAGAAAACACATCGTTTTACGAAGAACAACACTTAATGACAAAGCATATGAAACACTTCATGTTACCCCTTATCCTGACGATTGGCCTCTGTCAACCCATCACCCTCTGCGCACAAGAGCAGGAAGAAAAAGACGATAGTTACTATTTGGTAGGAGCCGTACCCGAGGTAGGCGGCAAGGTAGTCTTCACCAAAGAGTTTACCATACCCGGAATGAGTGCCGAAGAAATCTACACCCGCGTACACTCATGGATGGACAAGCGATTGAAACAGAACGAAAACAATAGCCGAATTCTCATCTCGAACAAAGACAAAGGAGTAGTAGCAGGCACCGGTACCGAATGGCTTATCTTCAAAAAAACAGCCCTCATCCTCGACCGTGCCACCATCAGTTACCTGCTTACGGTGGATTGCGTGGAAGAGAACTGCACTATGACCATCAGCCGAGTGAAGTACACCTACAAGGAAGGCGAAGAGAAACATGTAGCCGAAGAGCTTATCTCCGACGAATACGCTCTTAACAAGAAGAAAGACAAGATGCACGCAGCCTTGGCCAAATGGCGCAGATTTACCGTAGACTTGGTGGATGCCTATGCCGAAAGCCTTGCAGGCGCACTGAGCAAAGTCAACACTACCCAAGTAACCACCAATGACACTCAAGTCTCCAAGGCCAATACACCCACCAACAAAATGGTCATCTCCATGCAACAACCCGTCATTGAGAAGAGCAACAGCAGCCTTTTGTCCGGCACAAACACAAACTATAAAGAGATTATCCCTGAAGAGCTCTCTGCCAACCTCATCCAACCAGCCAACGGAAAACTGGTCATCAGCATTGGCAACGAGCCTCATAACATGACTACCTTCACCGCCAACGCCGGAGGTTCACTAGGTAAAGTAGAGGGTAAAAGCGTTATATTCACCATCCTCTCCCCCGATCAATCGCACGAACAGATGGATAAGACCGATAAATACATCGTTCGTTTCTACCCCAACGATAGCCAAGAGGCCAGCGTCATCCTCCAGTGCAAGAAGCGTCCTACGCCCACACCCATCGAAGGAATGCCTCGTACCTACATTGGAGAGATAGTTAAGGCGGAGATTATTAAGTAATTTTTGATGCAAGATTTATGAGTCTACAAGATGCCATCATGGGCGGAATTGTTTTCAAAGGCAAGAAAGAAAAGCCCAAAGAAGAGAATAAAATTAAGACAAAAGCAAAGAAAAAGACTTATATCACAGGACTCCATGGCTCTGGAGCTGCCAAGATGAAAGCAGAAATCCGACGTAAAAGAGCCAATAGGCACAAGTGATTTAATATTGAAAGGATACGAGTTGACAAGACACAAGGCTTCCCTTTGTCAATATGTCAACTCGTTTACTTGTAAGCTCTCCTTTAAAATCCAATAAAAATGATAGCAAATTCCCTGCTTACCCCTGATAAAGACCCTATGGGGAGCGCCATTGCCGACTACTTTCACCAACGTAAGACCGACCGGTTGCGTGTTTTTTCCTCACAGTTCGACGAAGATGAAATACCCGTCAGTCAACTTTTCCGCACCCTCCAGGCTATGCCTCCGTTGGAACGAACGGCTCTGAAGATGTCCTCCGGACATATACTCGACGTAGGAGCCGGAAGCGGATGCCACACACTCGCGCTACAAGCCAGAGGGAAAAAGGTTGATGCCATCGACATTTCACCTCTCTCCGTGGAAGTAATGAAACTCCGAGGCGTACACAATGCCAACCAGATAAATCTCTTTGACGAGCGTTTCTGTGGTTCTTATGATACTATCCTCATGCTCATGAACGGTTCCGGCATCATCGGTAAGTTGGAAAATATGCCCCAATTCTTTTTTAAGATGAAGCAACTGCTCAATCCTGGCGGTTGTATTCTCATGGATTCCAGCGATTTGCGATATCTCTTTGAAGACGAAGATGGAAGCTTTGTCATCGACCTTGCCGGTGATTACTACGGAGAGATTGATTTCCGGATGCAATATAAAGAGATTGAGGGAGAGACCTTCGACTGGCTCTACATCGACTTCCAAACCCTCAGTTTCCATGCCAAACAGAACGGTTTCCAAGCCGAGCTTATACAAGAAGGAAAACATTACGATTATCTGGCTAAACTAACCCCTATACAACAATGATAACTCCACCCATCATCCTCACCATTGCAGGTTCCGATTGCTCAGGAGGTGCCGGAATCCAAGCCGACATCAAGGCTATCTCTGCATTGAAAGCCTATGCAGCCTCCGCCATTACCGCTGTAACCGTACAAAACACCCTCGGTGTACAAAGCTCACTACCCATGCCTTGTGACACCGTACGCGACCAAATCCGAGCCGTAATGGATGATCTTAACCCTCAATCCATCAAAATCGGAATGGTCTTCAATGCCGAAATAGCACTCACCATTGCCCATACCCTCCAAGAGTATGCACCACAGCACATCGTCTATGACCCCGTAATGATATCCACCAGCGGTCACCGATTGATAACAGAAGAGAGCATAGAAACTATCAAAGGGACACTTCTCCCTCTCTCTACCCTTATTACTCCCAATCTACACGAAGCTCAACTACTCTTTGGAGACACAATCAGCACTATCACCCACATGGAACAAACCGCACGCCAACTTGCTGACACCTATCACACCTCTGTTCTCATTAAAGGTGGACATCTGGAAGGTAATACTATGTGCGATGTACTCTACGACTCCACAGCCCGCCAAATTCACCACTACACCAGCGAAAAGATTGAGACTCATAATCTCCACGGTACCGGATGCACTCTCTCCTCTGCCATAGCTACCTTGCTTGCCCAAGGACAACCTCTACACCAAGCTGTAGCTTCCGCTAAGAAGTACATTACCGAAGCCATCTTCCTGGGCAGCAATATGCAGATAGGACATGGAAACGGGCCGGTGTGGCATTTTGTGTAAATTGAGCTCTTTCAGTAAACAAAGGACAAATAAAAAAGAAACGAGTTGACAAGATGTAAGGTTTCCCTAATATACTTGTCAACTCGCCAACTCTTATGATTGAAAACGCCCACTTTGTGAGCAAAACATTCTTATAGTTCTATTGGTTCGTATGGTAATCCAAATACATCGGCTACAGCTTTATAGGTTACTTTACCCTCTACTACGTTCAAGCCAAGAGCCAGAGCTTTATCGTCCTTACATGCCTGACGCCATCCCTTGTTGGCTAATGCCACACAATAAGGTAAAGTTGCGTTGGTAAGTGCCATGGTCGAAGTAAAGGGAACGGCTCCCGGAATGTTGGCTACGGCATAGTGTACAATGCCATCCACCATGTAGGTCGGCTCACTATGAGTAGTGGGATGTGAAGTTTCAAAGCATCCACCTTGGTCAATGGCCACATCCACCAACACAGTACCGGGCTTCATCATGCCCAACATCTCTTTGGTAATGAGGTGAGGTGCTTTATCGCCCGGAATAAGCACGGAACCAATCACTAAATCAATGGTTGGCAACTCCATCTTAATGTTATGTGTAGAAGAGTAGAGTGTTTTAACATTCTTTGGAAGTACTTCACTGAGGTAGCGTAGACGACTAAGGTTAACATCACAAATCAGTACCTCTGCTCCCATACCAGCTGCCATTTGTGCTGCATTGGTACCTACGATACCACCACCCAATATCAGCACACGTGCCGGACGAACACCAGGCACACCTCCCATCAGTTTTCCTTTACCTCCTTGTGGCTTTTCAAGGAAACGTGCACCCTCTTGAATAGACATCCGACCAGCTACTTCGCTCATCGGAATCAGAAGGGGAAGTGAGTGGTCAGGTTTTTCTACGGTTTCGTAAGCAATGCACACGGCACCTTGCTCAATCATGGCTTCAGTCAGTTCCTTGTCTGCGGCAAAGTGGAAGTAAGTAAACAACACCTGTCCCTTCTTGATAAGCTTGTATTCAGGAGCAATGGGTTCTTTCACTTTCACAATCATATCCGCAATGGCATAAACGTCTTCAATGATAGGTAGGATTTGTGCGCCTACCCCTTGATAGACTTCATCGGGAAAACCACTGCCTTGACCGGCTGATGCTTGTACATACACTGTATGGCCTCTTTTCACTAATTCAGCTACTCCGTGAGGGGTCATTCCTACGCGGTTCTCATTGTTTTTAATTTCTTTAGGAACTCCGATAATCATAACCTTAAACTATTAAAGGGTTAAACATGGCGCAAGGTACGAATTAGTTAAATTCATTGTTACGATAAAGCAGATGTTTTACAGCATAATTTTTCGTTTTTTTCATCTGCCTATATAATATGTATTACCTTTTGATGCAAATGCTGCAAAAACATCTTATCTTTGCAAAGAGAAATTCGATTTATGATTCCAGACTTTTGATTTGTGATTTAAAAAGAATAAAACAAAGAGATAAGGATGATAAAACAGGGAGATAAGGGAAATAAAACAGAGAGATAAATAGAGAAAATGATGGAAAAAAAAGAAGATAAAGCCCGATTGACTTGTGGTAATAGAGAAATCGAAAATCGAAAAATCGGAATTCTGAAATCAACAATGAGTCTATCTATTAAAAGAGCACTATGGATTACTTTGGCTGCTCTTACTACACATATCGGTTTTGCACAAGAAACCAAATTCATACCGCCTTTTGACTTTCCCATCCTCTTCTCGGGAAATTTTGGGGAGATACGTAGCAACCATTTTCACGGAGGACTCGACTTCAAGACGCAGGGGGCCATTGGGAAACCCATGCGAGCATTGGCCGATGGCTACATCTCACGCATCCGAGTAACACATGGTTCTGGTTATGTGCTAGATGTAGTGTATAACAACGGTTACTCCACCATTTGTCGGCACTTGGATAGTTTTGTGGGTGACATTGCCAAACGAGTAAAAGCATTGCAATACGAACAAGAGAGTTGGGAGGTGGACATTAAACCTACTCCTGACGAATATCCGGTGAAAGCTGGAGAGGTAATTGCCCTGAGTGGAAATACTGGCTACTCTTTTGGCCCTCACCTACACCTGGACGTGATAGAGAGCGCAACGGGTGATTACATCGACGCACTTCCTTACTTCAAAGATGAAGTAACCGACCATATCGCTCCACGTGCCACCCACCTCATCTTCTATCCGCAACCTGCTCAAGGGGTGGTCAACGATGAGAGCAAAAGAATTATTCTTCCCCTAGGAAGCAAGAAGCCCATCTATGCATGGGGTGTTATTGGAGTAGGTATTCGTGCTCACGATTACATGGAAGGGAGTAACAATCATCTGGGAGTACACACCGTAGTGCTGGAAGTAGATGGAAAAGAGGTTTTCCGGAGTGTAGTAGACCGTTTTTCCTATAGTGAGAATCCCTACATCAACTCATGGACGTATGGGCAATATATGAAATCTTTCATCGAACCGGGAAATAAACTTCGTATGCTACATGCATCTAACAATAATCGAGGTTTGATTACCATCGACGAAGAGCGTCTTTACACTTTTCATTATACTCTAAGCGATGCGTTGGGCAATACCTCACACGTCCGCTTCATCGTAGAGGGCAAGAAGAGTAACATTGCTCCCATCCGGCATCCGGATAAGTTCATCTTTCGTTGGAACCGTACCAACTATCTGCACAACCCTGGCATAGAACTATTCGTACCCAAAGGGATGCTGTATGACGATGCGTACCTGAACTACGAAGTTCATGCGGATAGTGGTGACATAGCTTTCACCTATCAGCTACACGATAGCAGAATACCGTTACACGGAAGTTGCGGATTGAAAATCAGGCTACGACATCACCTCCCGGTCGATAGTACCAAGTATTATATTGCTGGAATCGGAAAGAATGGAAATAAATATAGTGTAGGAGGTTACTACGAAAAGGGATATGTGTGCACACGCATCCGCGAACTAGGTACATACACCATAGCTATCGATACCGTTCCCCCTACACTGACCCCCATCAATCCTCATCAATGGGGAAGAAATGGGCGAATCGTCATTAAACCAAGAGATAAGGAAACCGGAATACAGAGCTATCGGGGCACCATCGACGGAAAGTATATCCTCTTTGGAAAACCTAACTCCCTCAACGGAAACCTTGTATGTGTACTCGACCCCGAACATGTAAAAAAAGGAAAGAGACATACGCTAGTAATGACGGTAATCGATGGATGTGGAAACCAAACAACTGAAAGCTATGAATTTAACTGGTAATAAACTAAACTTGGGAAGGAGCTAGAAAAGTTAAACTTGGGAAACATAAATAACTAAATAATCATCATTAAAAATAAAATTTGAGACAATGAAAAAACTCACGATTCTTGTGCTTATCATAGCACTCTCCGTAGCTCAGGCATTGGCATGTACCAATCTCATTGTGGGAAAGAATGCATCTACAGATGGTTCCACCATTGTATCGTACTCAGCAGACTCTTATGGCCTATTTGGAGAGCTTTATCACTATCCGGCCGCAACCTATAAAAAAGATGCCATGTTGAAAGTTTACGAATGGGATACCGGCAAATATCTTGGAGAGATAAAGCAGGCCAAGCAGACGTACAACGTGATTGGAAACATCAACGAGTATCAGCTTACCATTGCGGAAACTACCTTTGGTGGACGTCCGGAATTGGTAGACACTACGGGAATCATCGACTACGGTAGCCTGATTTACATCACGCTGCAACGCTCACGCACTGCACGTGAAGCTATCAAGGTGATGACAGATTTAGTGCAAGAGTATGGTTACTATAGCAGTGGCGAATCATTTACCATTGCCGACCCTAACGAAGTGTGGATTATGGAGATGATTGGCAAAGGTGTTGGGATACGAGGTGCCGTATGGGTAGCTGTACGTATCCCCGACGATTGTATCTCGGCACACGCCAACCAAGCACGCATCCATCAGTTTAACATGGACGATAAGGAGAATTGCATGTATGCCTCCGACATCATCTCTTTTGCACGTGAGAAAGGTTACTTCACCGGAGTGAACAAAGAATTCAGCTTTGCCAAGGCTTATGCACCGTTGGATTTCAGTGCTCGCAGGTATTGCGAGGCTCGTGTGTGGAGTTACTACAATATGTTTACCGACCAAGGAGAGACTTACCTTCCCTATGTACTGGGAGAAACCGACCAACCAATGCCGCTCTACGTGAAGGCTAATCGCAAACTTTCGGTACAAGACGTAAAAAATGCCATGCGTGACCACTATGAAGGTACGGCTTTGGACATTAGTAAAGACTTTGGTGCTGGGCCTTATCACACCCCCTATCGTCTTTCTCCTCTCTCCTTCAAGGTGGGCGATAAGGAGTACTTCAACGAACGTCCCATCTCCACCCAGCAAACAGGCTTCGTTTTTGTATCGCAAATGCGTTCAGAGATGCCTGATGCCATTGGTGGTGTACTTTGGTTTGGTACCGATGATGCCAATATGACCGTCTTCACTCCCGTCTATTGTTGCGCCACTAAAGTGCCCGAGTGCTATTCGCGTGTGGAGAATGCCGATTATTTAAACTTCTCTTGGAAGTCAGCCTTCTGGATATTCAACTGGGTAGCTAACATGGTATATCCTCGTTATGATTTGATGATTGCCGACGTACGAACCACACAAACAGAGCTGGAGGCAACCTTCAACGAGGCACAAGCCGGCATCGAAGCATCAGCAAGCAAGCTGTTTGAGACAAATCCGTCCAAAGCCAAAGAACTACTCACCAATTACACTAATCTTACAGCTCAAAGCACTCTGGATACTTGGAAACGTTTGGGTGAGTTCCTCATTGTGAAGTATAACGATGGAGTGGTAAAACGCATGAAGGATGGCAAATTCGAACGTAACGACATTGGTCAACCGGCTCCCGTTCTTCGCCCAGGCTATCCCAAAGAATTCCTCGAAGAGTATGTGAAACAGACGGGAGAGCGCTATTTGGTAAAGTAGCAGATAAATATTTTCAGCAAAGAATAGGAAATACAAAGTTATTCATCTATATTTGCAAGTCACAAGAAAACAATGTATTTATCCTTAAATAAAAAGCTATCACATGGAAAATCAAGAACTGATTAAGATGGTAACTGAGAAAGCCCAGAAATGGCTTACCCCGGCTTACGATGCCGAAACTCAGGCAGAAGTAAAGCGCATGCTTGACAATGAAGACAAGACTGAACTGATTGAGTGTTTCTACAAAGACCTGGAATTTGGAACAGGTGGCTTGCGTGGCATCATGGGTGCCGGTAGCAACCGTATGAACATCTACACCGTGGGTGCAGCCACTCAAGGTCTTTCAAACTATTTGAACAAGAATTTCAAGGAGCTGAAGCAGATTTCTGTCTGCATCGGTCACGATTGCCGTAACAATAGTCGTTTGTTTGCAGAGATTTCTGCTAACATCTTCTCGGCCAATGGTATTAAGGTATATCTATTTGAAGACATGCGCCCTACGCCCGAAATGTCATTTGCCATTCGTCACCTCGGATGCCAAAGTGGTATCATCCTAACAGCTTCTCATAATCCGAAAGAGTATAACGGTTACAAGGCTTATTGGGACGACGGTGCACAAGTGCTTGCTCCGCACGACAAAGGTATTATCGACGAAGTAAACAAGGTGGCTTCTGCCGCAGACATCAAGTTTGAAGGTAACAAGGAACTGATTCAGATTATTGGCGAAGACGTTGATAGCGCTTACTTGGATAAGGTACATAGCATTTCCATCGATCCTGAAGTTATCAAGCGTCAAAAAGACTTGAGTATCGTTTACACTCCTATCCATGGTACAGGTATGATGTTGGTACCGCGTGCACTCAAGCAATGGGGCTTTGAAAATGTACATTGTGTGCCCGAACAAATGGTAAAAAGTGGCGATTTCCCCACCGTTATCTCTCCTAATCCCGAAAATGCAGAGGCACTCTCTATGGCCATTGCATTGGCTAAGAGTATCAATGCAGACATCGTTATGGCTACCGACCCGGATGCCGACCGCGTGGGAATGGCTTGCAAAGATGACAAAGGAGAATGGGTACTGATTAACGGTAATCAGACTTGCCTCATCTTCTTGTATTACATCATCAAAAACCGCAAGGCTATGGGCAAGATGAAGGACACAGACTTCATCGTGAAAACCATCGTGACCACCGAGCTCATCAAGGTAGTAGCCGATAAGAATAACATCGAGATGCGCGATTGTTACACCGGTTTCAAGTGGATTGCACGTGAAATCCGCCTCTCCGAAGGCAAGCAACAATACATCGGTGGTGGCGAAGAGAGCTACGGATTCCTAGCTGAAGACTTCGTTCGCGACAAAGATGCCGTTTCGGCTTGTACACTCCTAGCAGAAATCTGTGCATGGGCTAAGGATCAAGGCAAGACGTTGTACGACGTACTAATGGAAATCTATGTTGAGTATGGCTTCTCTAAAGAGACAACTATCAATGTAGTAAAGCCCGGAAAGAGTGGCGCAGACGAAATCAAAGCCATGATGGAGAACTTCCGTGCCAATCCTCCCAAAGAAATAGGTGGCTCAAAAGTAGTGCTGGCTAAAGACTTCAAAACGTTGAAGGCAACAGATGGCGATGGCAAAGTCACCGACGTAGACATGCCGGAAGCCAGCAACGTGCTACAATACTTCACCGAGGACGGTACCAAGATTTCTGTCCGCCCGTCAGGTACAGAGCCTAAGATCAAGTTCTATATTGAAGTAAAAGGCGAAATGGGATGCCCGAAGTGCTACACTAGTGCTTCTACCGAAGCAGATGAAAAGGTGGAAGCCGTTAAGAAGTCTCTGGGTATCTAACAAAAACAATCCTAAGTTTCAACGTGGGGGAGAGGGCACAACCTTCTCTCCCATTTCTTTTATCTTTATCTGATTCTCTCCTGCCCTCTTCTTGAAATGACTCATACAATGTATCAAGTCTTCAATCCCTATGGAAGGAAAAAGAAACCGGCTGACCAACAGATGGTTCAACCGGTTTACTTAAATGTCACTATGTATGTGTCTATCTCTTTCGCACCTTTACTTATCGCTGCCAATCACCTTCCATATGCCGGCAGCTATGATTGCGCCGATGAAGGGACCTACAATAAATATCCAAAGCTGAGCCAACGCCTCGCCTCCTTGGAATACGGCTGGGGCAATACTACGAGCCGGATTCACCGAAGTGCCCGTGTAACGAATACAAACCAAGTGTACCAACACCAAGGAAAGACCGATAGCCAAACCTGCAAAATTCCCAGCACCCTTCTTAGCATCGGTTGTACCCAGCACCACTAGCACAAAGATGCAGGTAAAGATAATCTCGGCCAGCAATGCACCCATCGTACTCACACCGACCTGACAAGCATTGGCACCCGTACCATTCAGCCCTTCAACTCCATTTACCAACAAGGCTAACAAGGCTGAACCGATGAATGCACCAATTACCTGAAACAACATGTACATGGCAGCATCCTTTCCACCAATGCGACCCGTGAGCAAACAACCTAGTGTAATGGCCGGATTGATGTGGCAACCAGACACTCCCCCAATAGTGTAAGCCATAGCCACAACCGCTAAGCCAAAGGCCAAGGCCGTACCAACCACTGTACCGGCAAAGGCCAAATCACCAGAAGCCGATGTACAACTCAAACTTACAGCTACACCACAACCCATCAGGACAAGAACCATTGTCCCAATCATTTCTGCTAAATACTTTTTCATACGGATTAAATTTTATGGTTAATGAATAAGTGTTTGTTTACTTTTTTTGCTTCGGCAAGAAGTTATCTCTTCCGATACTCGGTTTATGGAGAGACATCTTCTTGAAACCTTCTTTAGCCATCTGTGCTTTGCAAATATAAAGAATAAAATGTTTCACACATAGTGTTTTATCACTTTTTTCTCGTCATGTAGTACCAAAGGGTGAGCAATACTGGTAAATAGAGCATCCAGGTGGGAATATAAATCAGCAATCGGCTATACTCCAGGCAGGCAAATAGTTGGGAAGCAAAGAAAGAAACCAGTAAATGGAGTACCAGTAAGTGGCGGAAATAAAGAAGCCCGTCAGCAATCTCCACATCTCTTCGATAGCGTCCCACAGCAATACCATAACCGATACCCATCAGTGCTAATCCTAAGGAGGTAAGGAATATGGCACCCTGTATTAAAGGAGAGGCTTGCAACGTACCTATAACACTCAATAACGCTCCTCGTGAGAAATTGACAATCACAAACAAGGATGCCACGTAAATTATAGCAATCAGCAGAGCAGCCACCAGTGCAATTCGTTCTTTGCGAGAAAAAGGGATATAATATTGCTTCGTATAGCGAGCAAGCAGGCTACGAGTACAGAGTGATGCCAAGCCCGAGTGTACTAGCAAGCCTATGGCAAACAACATCAGCACACCCTCGCCCAAGGGAGTAAAGCAAGCCATATTACTCATCACGTTTCGCAATCCCCAGCGCATACCATCCAATCCGAGCAGACTTTGCACATAGAGATAGTCGCCTATACGGCTATCGTACACACTCATTCCGTAAGCATCAAATATCCACGAGAGGATAATTACGACCACCAGCAAGCACAGACAAAGGGTTGCAGGATGTAGTTTTAGACGCATAAAGTAATGTATTTAATGAGTTATTCTTCATCTGCCTCCAACGCATCGACGTCCAAAATGTGTAACTCCAATGCCCGTACGGCCAGACGGGTGGCATTCACGTTGTTACGTTCATTGGGAGCAAACAGACGGTTTATCAAGTCATACTGACGTTTCTCCAAAGACTTCACACCAAACGGCATTCCTTTCAGTGCTGCAATCATATCTTTGGTGTAACCCAATGCCAAGTGACGCAGGAAGCGCTCGTCATACTCATCAATCTCGTAGTCAATACGCGCTCTGTTCCGTTGATTTTCAATCAAGACCGATCGTTTGAAGCGTTCTACAATCTTTTGCAGGATGGGATAGTTGAAAACCAGTTGCTTACCCTCCATTACGGCCTGCACATCTACTCGTGTCAACAACTCTCCCGTCTTCAGAATGATACCATGTGCTCCGGCTTCCAAAGCATCTACCCAAAGTTTTTCGTTGGTTATCTCACCGGTAAAGATGAGTACACGCACATCGGAATGTTGCCTTACCACGGTTTTACAGATTTCCACCCCGATGGTGGTTGAGCCTCCCAGCCCCAAATCTAGGAGTACCATGTTGGGTGAGGTTGTTTTCATCAACTCCCAAAATTCTGCCTCGGTCATTGCTGTACCAACTATCTCTGCCTCCGGTATTTCGTGACGGAAAATCTCTTCGGTTCCCTTAAGCTCCAGTTTCATATCTTCCACAATCACTACTTTGTATTTCTTTGTTTCCATAGCTATATTATTATCATACATTTTCTTGATGTTTTCCTTTGTTTTTTCCGGCAAGAGGAAGGGTAAAGTAAACACAGAAGCCCCCCTCTCCAGATTTCAGTTCCTCGGCATTGATTCGGCATCCTCGCACACCTCCAAACTCATCATGCTCCCGAATAACCTGTTTGCAAAGCAGATACTCTGTGGCCATCAACTCACCACGCTCGTTTTCCACCATCCGTTCCTTGTCGGGATAGAAGAGTTGATTGAGCGTCTCCAGGGGATAACTTCTTCGGTAATCGATAAAGGTGAACCTGACGAAATCATTCTCTACCCCAACCGTGAGCTTTAGCTTACCATCCACCGGAACGGACATAGCCTCGTTCAAGAGATTCTCCAGCAGGAAACGAATAAGGTAAAGGTCGCCCGAAACCATCAAACCGGATGTAGAAACCGATGACCGAAAGTTCAACTTTGCGGAACTTTTCTTCAAACGCTTACGGAAATACTTTTCGGCATATTGAGTCAACGCATTCACCTCAATGGAAGTACGTCGAAAGGTAACCTCTTTCTGCTGAACCGAAGTACTTTGACTCAGCAAGGTAAAGATGCCTTGGTAGAAGTCTACCAGTTCTGTAAGGGTTGCCACCACCTCTTGCTCTTCGCCTTCGGGCAGTTCTCCGGATTGAAGTTTGACCAAGAGTTGCTTAATCTTACTGGGATAATAGATAGTTTCATGCTTGATGGTGGAGAGGCTATTGTCCAAAATCAGGTTTTGCACATGCAATTGATTCTCTTCCCAAGCCACCCGTCTCACATCATTCTGAATCAATTCTATATCCCGATACTTGCCCGATAGTTTAATGACGGCATTGAAAACGACAATACCGATATATTGTGTCACCAACTTCAAAAGTAAATAGTCGTGTTCAGGCAATACATCCTCTTGGCGCTCCACACAAAGTACCCCGATGCAACGTTCCTCTTCACCACTTTTCACCAACAACGGGAGTGCTTGTAAAGCTCCTTGCACCATGTATTGTTTCTCGGAAAAGCATTGTTCTACCAATGTTCGAAGCTTGTTTTCCGATGCTTTCTCCCTGTTTTTCTCCTCACAACTCGACGCTATATCCAACCTACGAGTTGTTTCGTTATATACGGCCAACACCATACGTTCTACACTCATCAGTTCATTGATGCCTGCAAATGTTTTATGCACTATGTGGGAGGGGATTTGTTGCAAGATTTCCTCCTCATTCTCTCCCCCCTCTTCCCCTTCCAACGAGATGATGGAGGCCGAAGAAACCAAGTTGTTAATCTCCAGCACCTGCTCCAACCTCCAACGATTCAGCACGTACCGACGATAGTAGAACACCCAATAGCCCAACAAAAGAGCCACCAGACAGAGGATGGCTAACATCACACTGATAGTCTGATGTCCCGTAGTTCGCTCCAACCTCCGGCAATATTCCTCCAAAGAGTTGTCCTGACCTAATAATTTATAGAGATTGGTATAAATCATATTATTATAGGTGTAGACATTCCATCGTTTCAGTGCCAAAGATGCCACGGCCACCTCGTTCCGAATATCCAGAATCACATGAAAATCGGTATCGAACGATGAGTTCCACCACCCTAGTTCTACCGGAGTTCCCTCACCCACGAGTTGCATTGGTTCCTCGAAGAAAGAGGCATAAAGCCTCCGATGAGTGTTCAGGCAAGTGATGGCAGAATCAGCATAGAGCAACGTTTGCTCATAAAGCCCCTCTACATTGGAGTAGTAGGCCTCGTTGGCATAAGCAGAAGCTATATCCAACAGATACTCTCCTTCACTCTCTTCTACAGATAAGGTATCGACAGAAATGGCGAACGAATCGGATTGTAGTGTTGTACCCGATCGCTCACCCGAAGTGGTGCACGACATCAACCCGCCAGCCATCACTCCCACCATCAGCAAGCTCTTTCTTATGCCTACAGGAAGACGGAAATAGAAACGACTTCCCTTGCCCACCGTACTCTCCACATCGAAGAGGCAGACGTTGAACAGTTCATTACTCTTGCGATATTTCTCAATGATTCCCTTACAATTCATCAGGCCAAAGCCATTACCTTTAGTTCGCAGTAAGGCCTCTTTGTCTGGCGCACTCTCCAAGCCAATCTCTCGGGAGTTGTACACCTTTTCACTCACAAGGCGGGAGACATCCTTTGGCGAGAGGCCACAACCGGTGTCTGATACCGAGATTTCTACGTAGTCGGCGGTTTTTCGGGCAAAAACTTTTACTTTTCCTCCGGGTTGCGTAAATTTCCGGGCATTTTCGGCCAATGTATTTACCATGAAGAGTGTGAGTGCCTTGTCTGCCTTCACCCAGTACGAAGTCGGCTCCACCTCCAAGCGAAGCTTCTTAGCCTCAAAAGTTCTGCTTCCTTTCTGAATCAAATCGAATACCTCATCCAGGTCAAACGAAGTGATGTTCAGGCCTACCACTCCTTGTCGCATCTTAATCCAGAGGGATAAGACGTCGTTGTAATCGTTGATGGCACTTACCAGTTCGTCGATGTAACGATACTTTTCAGCCTTCAGAAGTGCATCCTCTGCAAAGCGGCTCTCCGTCAGCTTGTGGATTTCGTTGGTCAGTCGGTCAATATAAGGCTGGATACCGTAGACGATGGAAAAACAAGCCTTCTTCAGGATGTTCTGACGCTTGTTGGAAACCAGGTGTTGTTCGTGCACAAAGAGTTGCTTTTCCCACCGAAGTTGTTCTTCTTGCAAAGCGGCAGAGGTTCTTCCGTTGTGCAATGCCCACCGGATGTAAGGGTTGATAACACGTGCCATGGCCTCATTCTCCTTACTCAACTTGTGAGAAAAAGTAAGTCCTTCTTTTCCTATCTTTACCTGTTCTTTCTCAAACAGTTCACTCAAATCGCTTCCAACACCCTTTTCTACGGATTGCAGAACCTCCTCCTCGCTCTGCACATTGGGGGGAATGGAAGCGGAAATCTTCCTACAGACCTCCAGCAGACGATGTAAACGATGTAATTGCCGTTCGTTATTCTTACCCGCACGCAGGTAGAAGTAGTAACCTCCCAGCAGCAACAACACCAAACAGGCTATAGTCATGGCCAGCAATCGATTAAGATGTTCCGATTCAGCTTGCAGAACTTGGTAGCGACTCTCCAGCTTTTTATCTTGACGGATTTCATCCAGCAAATCGAGATACTTGTTCCGATAGGTGTCTGATAGCTGTTTTTCTTCCAATCCGGCATACGATACGCTCAGCTGTTCGTAAATGCTGGCCAACATTTCGGGGATTCTTTTCAATCGTTGGTCAGCATACTTCAAGGCCTGTTCAAGGATGTTCTGTGCCTCTGCATACTTTCCATGATAGTTCAAATACTTAGCCTGAGAAACGAGAGCTGCAGTTATCTGATACCAATCATCGTATTGTTCGAAGTATTCCAACGCTCTCTCTGCCAGCCTCATGGGGAAGAGCGAGTCTACAGGCATACCAAACTGCTTCAGTGCATACGAACGTCGGGAGAGGAAAAACCGGAAATCATCCTCCGCCACCATCAGGTTGGCCAACCCTTGCAAGCTGTTCCCCAAGAAATAGAGATAGTTTTGATTGGCAGACTTCTTCCATACCGTGTACAAACCATCAAACTCTGCGAGTCGTTCCCGTTCTGTCGTCTCCTCGCCACATAATCCGGCAGATGCTTTAATATACTGATAATATAGCCATTGCGCACTATCCAGAGAGAAAATATCCTCCGGCTCTACCCTCCGAATGGCCTCTTCTGCCTCGGGTTGTTGTTGCAAGTAGTAGTGATAGATGGCAGAAACGATATAGAACTCCGAACGAGCATACACCCAACGTTCCAATCTACCATTTTCATTCAACAGATTCTCCTCCTCAACTATACGTTTTATGCGGTGTAAAGCATCGTTTCGTGCATCGTAAAACGCCTTGTTTTGGGAGGTTCGCTGGTAAATCTTCATCAGCCCCACGTCGGCAATCAGTAACTCTAACTCATTGTTGGTAGCCTCAAGTACCTCTTTATATCGACGTTCGGCCGTTTCGAAGTCTAGATTCATGAAGTCGACAAAGGCCAGATTGTTCAATGCCTCCATTCGTCCCAATTCATACCCCTCGGAAGCCTCGTAAGCCAACAAAGCTAATCGGCCGGATTCCTTCAGATTCCTATACCTATCATCATAAGAAAGACGATTGAGCGAATCAATCCTGCCCGCCTCGTTGGTCGTAACACCCCCTTTGCCACAAGCCGACATCAGCAAGCCTCCTGAGCAAAGCAACACCTGAACTATCGTCACAAGCCATTTCATAGAGCAAAGCTACAAATAAATCCGGGAATAAAGAATATTTTTCACCATAACCTGTACTTTCTAATCAGTTTTTCCTAACTTTGCCCCAAAATATTAAATAGGTAACAACTATTATAAAAAAATGAGCGAAAAAGCACCTTTTATGGTATTCTCCGGTACAAACTCGAGATACCTGGCAGAGAAAATCTGCGCCAGTCTTAATTGCCCGCTGGGAAACATGAACATCACCCACTTTGCTGATGGTGAGTTTGCAGTATCTTACGAAGAGTCAATCCGCGGTGCACATGTATTCTTGGTTCAATCAACCTTCCCCAATTCAGACAACTTGATGGAGCTGTTGCTGATGATTGATGCCGCCAAACGCGCATCAGCCAAAAGCATTGTGGCAGTTATCCCCTACTTCGGTTGGGCACGTCAGGACAGAAAAGACAAGCCTCGTGTTTCCATTGGTGCCAAATTGGTAGCTGATCTGCTCTCAGTTGCCGGAATCGACCGTCTGATTACCATGGACCTTCATGCAGACCAGATTCAAGGATTCTTCGACATTCCGGTAGATCACCTTTACGCATCATCCGTCTTCTTACCTTATATCCAATCTCTCAATCTGGAAGATTTGGTTATTGCAACCCCCGACGTAGGCGGTTCAAAACGTGCCAGTACCTACTCCAAGTACCTCGGCGTACCCCTGGTAATGTGTAACAAGACACGCGAAAAAGCCAACGTAGTAGCCACTATGCAGATTATTGGCGACGTGAAAGGCAAGAACGTATTGCTAGTGGACGACATTGTTGACACCGCAGGCACCATCGTCAAAGCCGCCGACGTGATGCTGGAAGCCGGAGCCAAATCAGTTCGCGCCATTGCCAGCCATTGCGTAATGTCCGACCCTGCATCTTTCCGTGTACAAGAGTCAGCACTCTCTGAAATGGTGTTTACCGATAGTATCCCCTACTCCAAGAAGTGCGACAAGGTTAAGCAACTCAGCATTGCCGACATGTTTGCCGAAACCATTCGTCGCGTCATGAACAACGAATCTATCAGTTCTCAATATATCATCTGATGATATGATTTAATGGTTAGTAAGAAGGCTGCACAGCATTTACGCTCGTGCAGCTTTTTTTGATAGTTGAGCTTTTCTATAAGGTGTCGTAAGCCATCAAAGGGGAGCAAACATTGAATTTAGGCACAGTCTCTTTTATGAAAACTATCGTAGTTCAAGCTAACGGTGCCAACCTTACAAGTACCTACGCCCATCCGCAATGATTTATTCCGAAGCATAGCGAAAAAGTGAGCAGCTGAAAAACAAGAAAATGCTTGAACTTATCCAATAATTGCATCGTACTGGATAAATTTCCCGTTTTTTATCCAATAGGAGTTGGTAAAGTGGATAAAATAGGCAGTTTAACGAATCCCGAAAGATTGAAAAGAATGGATATGTGGTGGAGGTGAAGAAGGTGGAGGAATTATAAAATATCACTTTCTAACTATAAAAGAAAAAATCCCCACCTTATTGTCCAATAATTGAAATAACTTTTTGTGCATCTTTTTTCAACAAACCCTTTCTACCATTACAGGAAACCAAGTATCTGTGATGATGCATAGCAAATTGATGAAAATCCATATCATCCACAATAACATATTTATGACATATGTGACGAGACTGCCATTTATCTATTTCTATACTTTTATTTCCATTTATAATTGGAGTTATACCAACCACCTCTCCTGGTATCTTACGTTTTTCCCACATTTTGAGTAATCCCCACAAAGAAATACCACCTCTCCATGATGAAGAAATGACTACTTTGGCCCTTGTTGCATCTATAATAAACTTTAGATTTTCGATATTCTTGGGAGTAAACAATGTCCATATTTATCTTTATCACTATTCCATGAATCGTTATAAGGACATAATACGCCATCAAAATCAAGAAATATAATCTTAGAATATTTACGTCTTATAGCTATTTGAAACAACTTTATAATAGACATGAAAATATAAATATGAATACATATATAGTAACTAGGGAATGAGTTGTACAAATGTAGCGAATAAATTCAAGCTACGAAACAAATAGGCCGCAGAATTTACTGCAGAGTAGTAAAATCGAGTATGATTCGAGTACGAAAACGAGTATGAAAACAAGTTTAATTCAACAAATACACTACAAACGATAAATACCTGGATTATAAAAGTATAAAGAGAGAAAGGGGGTTGATAAATGATGTATCAGAAAAACTACTCCCCACAAATCATACTCTGAAAAGAAAATCGTACCTTTGCAATGTTTAATAGATAAAGTTGATTATGACGTACGATCAATTAGACTTCTGCACTTATTGCATCGGGAATCTGTCGCAAAGGCTTGGACTACCGCTGAAAGAGGTGTATCACAGACTGAACGATTCCGGCATTCTGAACGATTACATCATCAAAGGATACGATGTTCTGCATACTTTCGGCAAAGAATATCTGATGGAAGACCTCGTAGACTATATGCGGGAGAAAGGAGTTATGGCATGATTGTTTATCATTCATCCTACTGTATTGTAGAGCAACCGGATGTATGTCACTCACGAGAATGTTTAGATTTCGGAAGAGGTTTCTATGTAACCTACTCTCGTGAACAAGCCATAAAGTATGCAAAACGCTTTTTATTACGCAAAAAAAAGCTTTCCTGAATATCTATGAACTGAGTGACAACTTTATGTCATCATCTTTTAAGAAATTTGATAACTATAATGAAGAGTGGTTGGATTTTGTTGCGAACTGTCGTAAAGGAGTGTACACTGAAGAATACGACATCGTGATGGGAGGTATTGCAAACGATAAAGTATTCCGCACAATCGACTTATATTTTGCAGGAGATATTTCCAAAGACGAAGCACTGAAACGGCTGATGTTCGACAGCTTTGCTTATGTAAGCAGTCTACAATAGACAAATATTTGAAATTTCTAAATGCTGAGGAAATTACCAATGAATGATGTCAAGCAAAACATATTGGCAGCCAAGTGTGCCCGTATTATAGTAATTCTATCCCACCGTTTTGACGGCTCATTAGAGAAAGCCACCGAAGTTTTCTACAACTCAGAAACGGCACAATTTATCCAAGACGGAATAGCTGACCTACATTGCAGAAGCGACAAATACCTGGCAGACGAAGTCTATCGGGAATATCTTGAAAAATAAAGAGATAACACTGTACTCCTTATGCCAGATAAGTACATCAGAAAAACTACTCCCCACAAATCATACTCTGAAAAGAAAATCGTACCTTTGCCCCGCTGAATTCAGAAATCACAACTCGGGAATCAGAATTCATAATTCAAAACTCATAATTATAAAAAGTATGGCACAGAAACCAAGTATTCCAAAGGGAACACGCGACTTTTCGCCCGTGGAGATGGCAAAGCGCAACTATATATTCAACACTATCCGCGAAGTGTACCACCTATACGGCTTCCAGCAGATAGAGACACCGTCGATGGAGACACTCGCCACCCTGATGGGCAAGTATGGCGAGGAGGGAGATAAGCTACTCTTCAAGATACAAAACTCGGGCGACTACTTCTCAGGCATCACCGATGAAGAGCTGCTGAGTCGCAACGCTGCCAAGCTGGCCAGTAAGTTCTGCGAAAAAGGACTCCGCTACGACCTCACCGTGCCCTTTGCACGCTATGTGGTGATGCACCGCGACGAGATTACTTTCCCCTTCAAACGCTACCAAATTCAACCGGTGTGGCGTGCCGACCGCCCGCAAAAGGGTCGCTACCGTGAGTTCTACCAGTGCGACGCCGACGTGGTGGGCAGTGACTCGCTGCTGAACGAGGTGGAGTTGATGCAAATAGTCGATGCAGTCTTCTCACGCTTCGGTATCCGCGTATGCATCAAGATAAACAACCGCAAGATACTCACAGGCATCGCCGAAATCATCGGCGAGGCAGACAAGATAGTGGACATCACCGTAGCCATCGACAAGCTGGATAAGATTGGCTTGGAGAATGTGAATGCCGAGCTGCGCGAGAAAGGCATCAGCGACGAAGCCATTGAAAAGCTGCAACCCATCATCCTGCTGAGCGGTAGCAACGAAGAGAAACTGGCCACCCTGAAAGAGGTGCTTGCCGCCAGCGAAAACGGACTGAAAGGTGTAGAAGAGAGCGAGTTTATCCTCTCCACATTGAAGAGCCTCGGACTGAAGAACGAAATCGAACTCGACCTGACGCTGGCACGCGGACTGAACTACTACACCGGTGCCATCTTTGAAGTGAAAGCACTCGACGTGCAAATAGGCAGCATCACTGGCGGCGGTCGCTACGACAACCTGACGGGCGTGTTTGGCATGAGCGGCGTCAGCGGCGTGGGCATCTCGTTTGGTGCCGACCGCATCTTCGACGTACTCAACCAACTCGATCTCTACCCCAAGGAGGCAGTAAACGGTACTCGGTTACTCTTCATCAACTTTGGCGAGCGCGAAGCCGCCTTCTCCATGCAAGTGCTGACGCAAGTGCGTGCCGCAGGCATCCGTGCTGAGTTGTTCCCCGACGCGGCCAAGATGAAGAAACAGATGAGCTACGCCAACGCCAAAGCCATTCCGTTTGTTGCCTTGGTGGGCGAAAACGAAATGAATGCCGGCAAAGTGACGCTGAAGAACATGGAGACCGGTGAACAGTCCCTCCTCTCTCCCGAAGAACTGATTGAAGCTGTGAAATAATCTGCCAACAGGCATAGCCGAGAAAGGGCAGGCTTCTCACAATCATGAACCCCGAAAGTTTATCTGTGTAACTTCCGGGGTTCACTGCATTTATATGTAGACCGACACACATCTATCAAAGTTAGGCTGAGAGTATCGCTAAAATAAGGCTCAGTGTTTTCGACAAAAGGCTCAGTGTTTTCAGCAAAAGGCTCAGTGTTACGCCCGTAACCCTCGGTATTACTTTGGCACAAATCAGTATAAGGAGGTAATGTCAGGTACAAAGATTAGTCCTACCAGTTAACGGATGGCAGAAATCATAGTCAGAAAACGCAACAAACAGTGTACTCACTTTCTGCATCACATGCAAGGCGTTTGCTCCACACTTGACCGGAGCATGCTCCACACAAGTGTCCCGTTTATTCCGCACTTGTCTCCCGTTTGCTCCACACAAGTGTGGAATAAAGTAACTATTTGTACTCTATACACTTCTAAAAAGCAACAAATTACATTATCTTCAAAGAAGATAAAAGGAGGAAATCTACAGAATAAAGAGAGTTATAGGAGAGAGTTCAATATAAGAGAAATATTTACAAGACAAAGCCTTCTTCAAGCACAAGACTTTCTGATACAAGAAAGCCGGATTATGTTTTCGTGAAACATAACCCGGCTGTGAGAATCATTTTATGAGTATCCGAATGCGGACTCTCGGCAGTATGTGCTTATACCAAGAAAGTAGCAACCAGTGCCAAGATGGCATAGAACTCGGGGAAAGCTGCATAAATCATGGTGTTGGTCTGCACGTCGTGACCTTGAGCCAAACCTTGAATACCTGAAGCACAAATCTGACCCTGACGGATAGCAGAGAAGAGGCAAACAAGACCTACAGCCAAACCTACGCCAAACCACAAGAGACCTGTTTCGGCACTTACCTTACTGAAGTGCAGCAAGAAAGCCAAGAAACCGTAAAGACCTTGTGTTGCGGGAAGCGCTGAAAGAATCATGTAACCAGATGACTTAGAAGGGTCTTTCTTCAAAGCACCTTCTGCTGCATTACCGGCAATTGTTGTACCATAACAGCTACCAACACCTGCGAGGCCCAACATGAGGCCCATTCCCAAATAACCTAATAATTCGTTCATAATTTTGTTTTTTTATTTTTGTTGTTACTATTTGTTTTAATTCATTTTTCTGCACCCTACTCTTCCACTTTTTCGATGGAGAAGGGCTTGTATTCTACGCCTTTACCTTCGTAACCGGCGTTCTTGAAGTACTCTACAAACGTCAGACGCAACGGGTGAACAAAGGCACTCAAGCAAGACATGGCGATGTTCAGGGTATGACCGAAGACAATAATCAGTCCGAAACCAATCCAACCAATGACCGCGCCAACGCCCTCTTGTCCTTCTACCACCATCAGTGCCAAGTCGTTAAACGTCTGTCCCAGCATACCGCCGGCCAAGCCCAAGGCAAAGAGGCGGATGTAGGAAAGGATATCACCCATCAGACCGGAAGCCATGTTGTAAGTATCCCAGATACCGGCACCGATGTTGACAAAGACATTGCGCCCCAAGTTATTCAACAGGTAAATACCCACAGCTCCCACGCCTGCCACAACAAGGTAAACCCACTGTGACACATCGGATGGAATGATACTAAGCAGCGTGAGTGTGCCCACAATGACACCGCCCACTACTACCAGCCACCATCCCCATGCACTGATGGCTTCTTTGAAACCATTAAAGAGGGTAACGTTGATGGCTTTCACGGTCATTGCGATGGAGATGTGTATCACACCGATGGCCAACGAAAGTATCATTAGTTTGTCGTAAGTAGCACCCATCACTTCAACCTGTCCTGCAAAGATGAGGTCTTTCAAGCCTTGCGGCAAGTTGGTTCCCAGCAAGCTGATGCCGAAGAAGGTTCCGAAAATGGCACCTAAAACGGTGGTAAAGACGCCCAATGTCATTACCAAGTTCATCATGCCGGCCATGCTCTTGCCAAGTTTCTTCTTCAGGAAGAAGCCCAACAGGATGAGCACCAGGCCGTAACCGGCATCGCCCATACAGAAAGCGAAGAAGAGTGAGAAGAACGGTGCTACAATAGGGGTCGGGTCGAAATCGGTATAGTTAGGCATACCGTACATTCTGGTCAGCACCTCATACATCTTAGTAAACGCATTGTTCTTGAAGAGTACAGGCACCACGTCGTCCTTGTTTGGCTTGCGGATTTCGTAGTAAGCGCCCTGCTTAGAAAGCCACTCTTCCACGGGAGCTTCTTTCTCTTCGGGAATCCATCCTTCCAGCACCATCAGTTTGTCTTCGGCCACACGGGTTGTGTCGAGCACGACCTTGTCGAAGGCGATGGATGTGCTCCACTCCTTTTCCAAACAGCGGAGGGCTGGTAATGTGGTATCGGCCAACTCTGCCAGTTCAGCATCAAGTTGTCGACTCTTTTCTTGCAAAGCAGCCACGCGTGCAACAGCTTCCGAGAGTGAGCATTCGGGAAGAGTCAGTTCCTGACCAACAGCCGGAGCAACCTCTCCAAGGGGTGTAACCACCACGAAGTAGACCTCCTTGCCATTGTCACTAGCCACTGCGTAAGAGTAGTCGGCCAGTGCATCGACATCAAACTGTTTCTTCGCGCACTTACAGTAGTGGAAACTATATCCCACCTCTGCCAAGGCGGCAACCGAACGACGGTCAAAGTCACCCCACGGCTTCAGTGCCTCGACATCGGCCTGAGCCCGCTGTGCCTCCTGCAAAGTAGGTTTGATGGCGTTGTTGATAGCATCGATACGCTCGATAACTACTTCCGGAGCACCATCGTAACCGCCCCGAGGAGCCTTGCTCAAAGCAGAAAGTTGAGCAATGAGGGCGCGCAAATGCTTGTTATGTTCCATCTTGTCTGCCAACTCTGAACCGACAAGTACGGTTCCTTCGGCTGAGGTTTGAACATGCACTACGCCAAGTTCCTGCATCTGTTGCAAGAACTCATGATATTCCTTGTGATAAACAAAGAATGTCAGTTTTTTCATTTTTGCTTTTCCCATGTTCTATACCTCCATATTCACAACAGTAAACTCTTCCGAATCTGCCTGTTCATTATCCATTTTCTTTTCGCGTTTCTCTTGAAGCGACTTCAAAATCTTTTGCGATGACTTAGACAAGTTTTCCTCGTCTTCCATGAATCGTTTGATTTTACGGACAGCCTCTTGGAATCCGGGAATCTGTACCTTCTCGAAGAGGTTGACCTTTTGCGTGGTTTTCTTGCGTGCATGTTCCAGCAAGCCAAGTTTGGCCAGCACAAATTCACGTTCCACAGCCGTCATGGCAAGTCCTCGCAAGAGTTTGATACCGTCGAAGTACCACTTCGGCGCACTGAAAAGTCCAAAAGGACGAACTTCCAACTGAATGTTCACCAAGATGGGCACTCTGACGCCCGCAATCTTCTTCACATCCAGTTCTACATCCTTCAGAGCGACTAACGATGCATCGAATTCGCCCCAAAGTGCATACATGGATTCGTATCCTCCTATCTGGCTTTGCAGTTTCTCTTCAAGCTCCGCAGCTTCAGCTTTACACTTCTTCACCTCAAGGCGCAACGCTGTTTCCTTACTCTTAATAATAGGTAAGGTGCGCTGACGCATCTTGAGCTGTTTCTCAATCTGCTGAAGCGAAGTTTTGTTATATTGAAACTTTATTGCCATTCTTAATAATTATGAATTTTGAATTACGAATGATGGGTACAATACTATGCACACATAAAACTCCATTCGTAATTATCAACTCCAATAAATATCTGTGAACTCTTTCTTGATGTTGACCTCTTCCAGTTTGAAGTACTTGCGGAAAAGTGACCAAGTAACGTCGAGCATCTCGGTTGTATCGAGATTGACGTCGATGGCAAGCAACTTATCGGCATAGTCCTTGGCAAAATCAAGACAACGGTTATCGTAATCGGTAAGGTCGAAACCGTTTTCCATCTTTGTCTTAGCATTGGCGGCATCAGAGTAAAGACGAATGGCGGCATTCATAACCTGGCTATGGTCTTTACGAGTCTTCTTACCGGCAACAAGCTGTTTCAGACGTGACAATGAACGGAACGGGTCAATGATAACTTTACCAATGTCGGAATCACGACGCAGATAGAGCTGACCTTCAGTGATATAACCGGTGTTATCGGGCACAGCATGCGTAATATCACCACCCGACAATGTGGTCACAGCAATGATAGTAATAGAACCTCCACCTGCTGATTCGGGGAACTGCACGGCCTTTTCATAAATCTTAGCCAAGTCGGAGTAAAGCGAACCGGGCATTGAGTCCTTGGAAGGAATCTGATCCATACGGTTGGACACAATGGCCAATGAGTCGGCATACGAGGTCATATCTGTCAAAAGTACCAATACTTTTTCGTGCTTTTCAACTGCAAAATACTCGGCAGCCGTCAAAGCCATATCAGGTACAAGAAGACGTTCCACAGCTGGGTCTTCGGTAGTATTCATGAAACAGATAATACGGTCGAGTGCACCGGCATTGGAGAAAGTGTTGCGGAAGAAGTAATAGTCATCGTTTGTCATACCCATACCACCCAACACAATCTTGTCAACCTTGGCACGCAGTGCTACCATTGCCATCACCTCGTTGAACGGTTGGTCGGGGTCGGCAAAGAACGGAATCTTCTGACCGGATACCAATGTATTGTTCAAGTCGATACCTGCAATACCGGTTGCAATCAGTTCACTAGGTTGTTTACGACGAACAGGATTTACAGAAGGACCACCGATTTCTATCTCTTCACCTTCAATAGCCGGGCCACCATCGATTGGATTGCCGTAAGCATTGAAGAAACGGCCGGCCAATTGGTCGCTCACTTTCAGTGTAGGAGCTTTACCTAAGAACACAACTTCGGCATTAGTCGGAATGCCACCGGTACCCTCAAACACCTGTAAAGTAACATCATCACCGGCAATCTTTACTACCTGAGCCAACTTGCCGTTGATGGTTGCCAATTCATCATAACCTACTCCTTTCGCTTTCAGAGAACAAGTAGCTTTTGTGATTTGGCTGATTTTAGTATATATTTTTTGAAATGCTGTTGTTGCCATATTTATTCCTTTACTTATTTATGTGCATCAAGCATCTCTCTAATCTGACCAACAAAGTCATTGTATTGTTCAGACTTGTAGGTAGAGTAGTTCATCTGCTTGCAAAGGTTAATCATCTTCTTGAAATAATCCACAACATCTTGGAAATGATCGAACTTGAAGTCTATCTCGCAAATTTCCGTTACCAGATTCAAGATATCTTCCTGACGTTCCAAAGAGGTAACGGCATCTACTTCATCGAAAGCATCTTGTTGCAGGATAACAAAGTCGATAATTTCTGATTTCCAGAAAGTTTCGTGGTAATCTACAGGTACACCATCGTCACCAAGAATGTTAATCTGCTCGGCAATTTCCTTACCACGCTGCATACGTGTCTTTAGGTTGAGCACTTTAGGAATCCATTGGTCATTGATTTTCTTACCAATATATTCTGCGAACTCAGGATATTCAAGATACTTGGAATAAGAGTCGATGGGGTTTACAGCCGGATAACGTTTCTTATCGGCACGATCTTGTTCCAATGCATAGAAACAGCGAGCAACTTTCTTAGTGTTTTCGGTTACAGGCTCTTTCAAGTTACCACCGGCAGGTGATACTGTACCGATAAAGGTAATGGAACCAACCTCTCCATTATGCAGATAAACATAACCTGCACGACCATAGAAGTTTGAAATCAAGGCTGACAAATCCATCGGGAAAGCATCAGGACCGGGGAGTTCTTCCATACGGTTAGACATTTCACGCAAAGCCTGTGCCCAACGAGAAGTAGAGTCGGCCATCAGTAAGACACGTAAACCCATTGCACGGTAGTACTCTGCCATAGTCATTGCGGTATATACAGATGCTTCACGGGCGGCAACCGGCATGTTTGAGGTATTGGCAATAATGATGGTACGTTCCATCAACTTACGACCGGTATGCGGGTCAACCAATTCGGGGAACTCTGTAAAGATTTCTACCACTTCATTTGCACGTTCACCACAAGCTGCAATAATTACAATGTCAGCCTCGGCCTGCTTTGAAATAGCATGTTGAAGCACTGTTTTACCTGTACCAAACGGACCGGGAATAAAGCCCGTACCTCCCTCTACAATAGGATTAAAGGTATCAATAGTACGAACACCTGTTTCCAACAATTTGAAAGGACGAGGTTTCTGCTTGTAATTCGTCATAGCAAACTTAACAGGCCAGTGTTGAATCATATTAACTTCAACATCTTTTCCTTTTTCATCTGTCAATACGGCAATTACATCAGTAATCTTATATTGTCCGGCAGGGGCTATCTTTTTAACCGTGGCCTTACCTTCCAATTGGAAAGGAACCATGATTTTCAGTTTCTGTGAGTTCTCGATAACTTCACCCAACCAGTCTGATTCAATTACCACATCACCCTCTTTAGCTATAGGAGTGAAGTCCCAAATTCTTTCTTCATCCAATGGATTGGTGTATTTTCCTCTTTTCAAGAACACACCGTCCATCTTGTCCAAGTCATTCTGCAGACCGTCAAAGTTTTTCGACAACATACCCGGAGCCAGTTTCACTTCAAGCATGTGTCCGGTAAAGTCTGCCTTAGCACCAACCTTCAAACCACGGGTACTTTCAAATACCTGTACATAAACGTCGGTACCTACCACCTTAATAACCTCAGCCATCAAGCGGTCTCCACCTGTCTCAATATAACATATTTCGCCTTGAGAAACAGGACCGTCTACACTGAGTGTCACCATATTGGCGATAACGCCACTAACAGTTCCTTTCGTCATAAATATACTTATTTTTATTATTTCTTAAACTCATCAGGTACACGAGCCTCACTACGCAAATTGTCAACAATTTGTGTAAATGTATCTCGTCCTGTCTTTACATCAAGTTTCTCCCAGCGCTCTCCCATATCCAATTTACACAAATAGGCAAAAACAGATACAATAGAGAACGGTTCAAAGAAAGTATGTTCATCCAGCCACACCCATTTAAAGGCATCAATGCGTTTTTCCTTCATCACCGGATCTTCGCATTCGGCAATTTTGATAATATCCTCTACATAATCTATCAGAGGCATCAAATTAAAGTCTTTAGATTGGGAGTTTTTAAGAATTGTATCACTCACTTCGTTTGCATCCAGCACATAATCTTCCAATTTCCAACCATAATTACGCGCAATATAAGCAGTAAGGATATTGGTTATATTGAAATTTAGTTCAAACCAAGATGCTATTTGAGCATCGTTACACTGCATGGCATAACGATAATATTCCAAAAGGATTGCATCTTCTGCAAAAAAATGAGGAGATTCTTTCTTAGTAGGATAGTCCAAGATAAATTGCATCAAGAAAGCAGGAGCACCACAAGGCACTTGAGTATTCATCTCATCTGCTTGCTCTATCAGTTCACGACACTGCTCTGCTGTTAGATTTCCATTATCTTCAATAGAAGCATCCGGATTCTTCAACAACTTAACAATATTCAAACAGTCGTTCTTCAGATAGAAATAATAGATGATACGTTTATCTGCTTCCGTCAGTAATTCATCGCAAATTTCCTTGAACTCACTGATGGAATAAGTTGGTTTGCCCTCATCCATTAAAATATCCGGCAAACCAGTTATCAGATTATAATAATTTGCCATACGCCGGAATTAAAACAGCATTTCCACTAATTGAGGACGCAAGAATGCCTTAAAATAGTTGACAAATTCTTCCTCACCGAAGTTCACTTTGTAAGAACCATCAGCCGGTGAAACAGTAAACAGTGTCTGTACCCCATTCACTTGTTCAATTGTCACATTCTTATCCAATAAATCCTTAGCTTTTGCCACAAAATACTTCTTCAAGTCTTCAGCATCAGCTGTAGAAATAACGATAGGTTCATCTACAGTCCACTTACTTGCCAAAGAAACAATAAATGCATTCAAGAAATCCTTGTTGGCAACAAAAGATTTCACGTCAGCATCAACAATCTTGTCAGTCAGTAATGTTGCGACCTCAGACTTCAATGCGTTTACAGCCTGACCTGCAAAAAGTTTTAATTCTGATTTGGTATTCTCTGCCAGTTCATCAGCAGCTTTACGAGCGGTAGTTACAATAGAATCAGCCTCTTTACGAGCATCTTCTACAATTTTTTTAGCTTCTTCCTGAGCCTTGGCGATAAGTTTCTGAGCTTCTTCATTACCCTTCTCTACACCTTCACGGTAGATCTTATCGGTCAACTCTTGAATTTTGTTTTCCATATCTACAGGAGTTATTATATGTTTATATTACAATTATTATTATCAAATAAATTGCGATTTCTATCCCACATATTAGATTCACGCCAAAATTACGAAAAAGCATTCGATAAAAAGCAAAAAGAAAGGAATAAAAAATTTTATGGCGAAAAAAAACTCATTTTACACCAAAATAACACTCAGCATTACAGTCAAAACACTCACACTTACAACCATAACCCTCACTGTTATAACCAAAACACTCAGCATTACAGCCGTAACACTCAGCGTTACTCAGCATTAGAAACTAGAATAGATGCCTCATGCCAAATCAGGAAAATCAAGCATATCCCTTACACCACAAATCCTCCATGAAAGTCCCCCCAACAAGCAAGGGTGTGCATAAATCAACTTATTGATTGTTGGCTTATTGATATTTTTAGACACAGCCACATTCATCAAATCATATACAACAAAAAAGCCCTGCATCATTATCGATACAGGGCTCCCGAGAAAAAAAC
>JAGATY010000031.1 GCA_017621035.1 Bacteroides sp.
GGGACTAATAATGTCAAAGTAACGCTGTTTGAGTCCACTAACGGACATTTTGGGAACGGCAGACTCAAAATCGCGGCATGACCATAGAAAGGAAGAACGATGAAATAAAAAGAGGGCGCGCCGATTTTTGACACGCCCTCCATTAACTAGAAAGCACGTAAATGCTGATACCCCGTAATTCCTTGCGCGTACTTACAGCGGTGAGTACGCGTTTTTTTATGTCCTGCCCTTTTAGAAAGGTAAAGGCCCGTCGGAACCTACACCTCCAAAAGGATTGTCCGTCTGTGCTGGGAAGTCGTAAGCCGAAGGGGGCGGCGGTGTTGCTGTGCTTCCGATAGGTGCATTCATGCGTGAGCCAAAGGTTGTTCCACCCCCATCCATCGGTGGAGGAGCAATACGGTCATCATCAATGTTTTGGAAGCGAGTGTACTGTCCGATGAAGCGCAATCTTACATCTCCAACAGCACCATTACGATGCTTGGCAATGATAATTTCCGCCAAACCGCGTAAGTCGGTACCATCGGCAGACTGATATATCTTATAGTACTCGGGGCGATGGATGAAACAAACCATGTCGGCATCCTGCTCAATGGCACCGGACTCACGTAAGTCGCTCAGTTGAGGACGCTTACCTTCCTCACCTTCTCTGTTTTCTACACCACGATTCAACTGTGACAAGGCAATGATGGGAATGTTCAGTTCCTTAGCCAATCCTTTAAGTGAACGAGAAATGGTACTAACCTCCTCCTGACGACTGCCATATGACATACCGTTGGCATTCATAAGCTGAAGGTAGTCGATAATAATCAACTTCACGCCATGTTCGCGCACCAATCGGCGGGCTTTTGTACGCAGTTCAAACACCGATAGCGAAGGGGTATCGTCGACGTACAGAGGGGCATCCATCAAATCGCGTATCTTATAGTCCAACTGTTGCCACTCGTAGTCGGCAAGCTGACCACTCTTAATCTTTTCGCTCGGAATTTCACACACGTTCGATATCAAACGGTTCACCAACTGTACGTTACTCATTTCCAACGAGAACAAAGCAACCGGATTGTGAAAATTGACAGTAATGTTCTTGGCCATGGAGAGAACGAATGCCGTTTTACCCATGGCAGGACGTGCAGCAATGATGATGAGGTCGGAGTTTTGCCATCCCGATGTCATCTTGTCCAGCTTAGTAAAGCCACTTTCCAGCCCGCTCAAACCGTCGGCTTTGGCTGCAGCCTTCTGAATCAGCTTATAAGACTCCTGTATTACCGGATTGATTTGGGTATAATCCTTCTTCATATTCTGCTGCGAGATTTCAAAGAGCCTGCCTTCGGCCTCTTGCATCAGGTCGTCCACATCCAATGTTTCGTCAAACGCCTTTGTTTGTATGTTGCTGGTGTATGTAATCAGTTCGCGGGCAAGGGCTTTCTGCGCAATGATGCGGGCATGATACTCAATGTGTGCCGACGAAGCCACCTTGCTACTGAGTTGGGTAATATAGAACGGACCGCCCACCTCTTCCAAGTCTCCCCGTTTGGAGAGTTGTTCCTTGACGGTAAGAATATCCACCGGCTTCTGATTGATTGCCAGGTCTGTAATAGCTGCATAAATCAGCTGATGTCGACGTTCGTAAAACGACTCCGGACGAAGTATCTCACTAATTAGTGAATAGGCATCCTTTTCTATCATCAATGCACCCAGCACCGCCTCTTCCAATTCGGGTGCCTGCGGTTGGATACGACCATAGTCGGTTATCGGCTGTGGAGTCTTACTCTTGGGGGTGCGTGCTGTTCTTCTTTGTTGCTCTGCCACGGGAATATGGGTTTTAAGTTCTTGATTTCTTCAGTTTTAAATTGATGGATAAGGGAACAATAGAACAACTTGACATTCCATTCTCTTACCGTTTGCAAAAGTAGCAACTTATTTCATTACGCACACAGCAATAGAAAAGGAAGTTATTAGTCACATTATTAACTGAAAGTTGTTAACTTTGCCCCAAAAGAAAAACTCACATCCTATGATTACCTTCCCCAACGCCAAAATAAATCTCGGTCTGAACATTACCGAGAAACGTCCCGACGGTTATCACAACCTGGAAACCATTTTCTACCCCGTTCCCGTGGAAGATGCTTTGGAAATTGTCCCGATAACGCATGATGCTGCCCACAAAGTAGAACTACACCAGTCCGGGCTCACTATTGCCGGCGAACCAGAAAGCAACTTAGTTGTAAAAGCCTACCGTATGCTGGATGCAGAATTCCAACTTCCGCCCACAGCCATACACCTATTTAAATATATACCCTCGGGTGCCGGACTGGGTGGTGGCTCGGCCGACGCTGCCTTCATGTTGAAAGCACTCAATGAACAGTATTGCCTGCAACTATCTGATGAAGCACTGGAAAACTATGCAGCCCGCCTGGGAGCAGACTGTGCTTTCTTCATCAAAAACCAACCCACCTACGCAGAAGGCATCGGCAACATCTTCTCCCCCATCAGCCTCTCTTTAGAGAGTTACCGGATTGTGGTGGTAAAACCAGATATCTTCGTATCAACCCGTGATGCCTTCTCACAAATCAAGCCACACCGTCCGGCCAAGTCACTGAAACAGATTGTACAACAGCCCATACATACCTGGAAAGAGGAAATGATAAACGATTTTGAGGAGAGCGTTTTCCCCCAGTTTCCCGCCATCGGTGAAATCAAGGACGAACTTTACCGACAAGGAGCACTCTATGCCTCCATGAGCGGTTCCGGCTCCTCCGTCTTCGCCCTCTTCGGCAAGGACAAGCCGCTCCCAACCCTCTCCTTCCCCCAAAACTACTTCATTCACACCGCCACCCTAAACCCCAAACCGCTTTAAACACCCTACACCCCACTAAGGAGTTAAACACTTTTTCCTCCAACCCTCCTCAAAATCAGATTTATTTCACTACATTTGCACCAAAACAAACACTATTAAGAAAATAACAATGAAGAAACTGACTTATTTACTTGCCGCCACAGCCCTATTTGCTGCTTGTAGCGGTACAGAAACTGGTTACACCGTAACCGGAACAGTAGAAGGTGCAGCCAATGGAGACACCATTTACCTGGCTGCCAGAGAAGGCCGCCGACTGGTGAACCAAGACACTGCCGTTATCAAAAACGGTAAGTTTACATTCAAAGGCGTACAAGACACCACCCAGCTCCGTTACCTTTCTTATAAGGCAGAAGGCAAGAACGGCCTCTCAATGGAGTTCTTCCTCGAAAACGGCAAAATCAATGTCGCACTGACCAAAGTGAACGACTCGGCTACCGGTACCGTCAGCAACGACATCTACCAGCCCATTCGTGAAAAGTACAACACAAACTTCAAGAAACAAATCGATCTTGGCACAGAACTTCAAAAAGATAAAGACACAATGAGCGAAGAAGTACGTGCACAGAAGATGGCTGAGTATGAGGCAATTGAGAATGAAGGCGTACAAATCATGAAAGACGCCATCGCACAGCAAATCACCAATGTAGTTGGCGTTACACTGCTCAAACAAAACTTCTACTACCTCACTGTAGAAGAACTTGAACCCCTCATTCCCCAAATCCCGGCGACATATGACAATGATAAGACAGTTCAGCGCATCAAAGAAAACTTCACAAAGATGAAAGCTACTGCCGTAGGTCAGAAATTCACCGACTTTGAGATGAACAACTTCGACGGAAAGCCCGTAAAACTCTCGGACTATGTCGGTAAAGGTAAAGTTGTACTCGTTGACTTCTGGGCCAGCTGGTGCGGTCCTTGCCGTCGCGAAATGCCCAACCTCGTGGAAATCTATCAACAATACAAAGGCAAAAACTTTGAAATTGTAGGCGTATCACTAGACCGCAATGCAGAAGACTGGAAGGCTATGACCCAAAAACTCAACATCACCTGGCCGCAAATGTCAGACCTGAAATTCTGGCAAAGCGAAGGCGCTCAAATCTATGCCGTAAGCAGCATCCCTCACACCATGCTGATTGACGCAGAAGGCACCATCATCGCTCGTGGCCTACATGGCAAAGAGTTGAAAGAAGCAGTAGCCAATGCCGTAAAATAAGAAACAAAGAGTTTTAACGCACCCATAAAAATTCTATTGTTGCACGGATTTACGAACTTGCCCTCGTAAGTCCGTGTTTTTTATCCACCTCTCCACCACTCCACACAAACCTCCTCTTCATCCTAAATATCCCTCCCCCCTAACTCAAAATAGAGAACTTATCCCCCCAAAAAAACACTCACACTTACAACCATAACCCTCAGCGTTACAACCAAAACACTCAGTGTTACAACCAAAACACTCGGTGTTACCTCAGCATTAGAAACTAGAATAGATGCCTCATGCCAAATCAGGAAAATCAAGCATATCCCTTACACCACAAATCCTCCATAAAAGTCCCCCAACAAGCAAGGGTGTGCATAAATCAACTTATTGATTGTTGGCTTATTGATATTTTTAGACACAGCCACATTCATCAAATCATATACAACAAAAAAGCCCTGCATCATTATCGATACAGGGCTCCCGAGAAAAAAAC
>JAGATY010000032.1 GCA_017621035.1 Bacteroides sp.
CGCCCGCTTCAGACGGTGGAGATGGCCACGAAGAGTGGAACACAGACCGGTAGCATCCTTGCTACCCTGCAGGAGTATGACGATGCCGGACGTGAAACCAACAGCTGGCTACCTACCCCCATCACCGGTACCTACCTGGCAGCAAGCAGTTTCAAGACACGGGCACAGGGAACGAGTGGGTATAGTGATGCTAACCCGTATAATCAAGTGAACTACGAGGCATCACCCTTGAACCGTGTCTCTTCACAATACGGTGCCGGTGCGGCATGGTATACGAACAGCAAGGCTGTGAAGACCGAGTATCTGCTGAATCAGGCTTCCGGTGTACAGGCATGTAAGTACTACTACCTCAGCAACAATGGCCAAGAGTCCGTAGTGACAAAGATTAGTATTATACGATAATGCCGAACTACAACTATACAGAAGATGAAAGAATCTATCTGCAGCTTACTTCATCTACATTGACAAATTTGTTGACAATGGCATAGATAGTAAGGCCGGCAGAGGAGTGTATCTCCAACTTGTTGGAAATGTTGCGACGGTGGGTAGTAACAGTATTTACGGAGAGATTCAGGGTGTCTGCTATCTCTTTATTGGTCATCCCTTTGGCTACACAAGTGATGATTTCTTTCTCGCGCAGGCTCAAAGCATCTGTTTTCTTGTCATCGAGTACGCTGGTTGTAGAGGATTCGTCATCGGTCTGGATGAGCTTATCACTGATTTCACGCTCTAGATTTTCTACTTCAGGTACAAAAAGGAGGTCTTCCACCAGGCAATGTGACTCCAGGTCTTGCTCACAATTTATGATATCGAAGAGAACTGAGTTGAGTGAGTCGTTATCCTTTTCCGGGTAATAGCTGATGATGATTTCCTTCAGCTCACTCAACTTATCGCCTATGTGGTTGTGCTTGTCGGCAAAGGTGTGTATTCTGTATTTGCCTATGCTATTCTGAGACTGCAGAAGATTTTCAACATAAGGAAAGACTTCGTTGTTCTCATACTCCATATGTTTACGCACCTCTATCACATATTCATCATAAAACTTCAGTATCAGGGTGGCCACATGGTCGGTACCGGAACAATCAATGGCTTCAATCAGTCGGCGACGAATGTTAGGCAGGTTGTAATCCAAAAAATAGGTATGTGCCCGCTTCAAGTAATCCATCAAGGATGATAACGATAGTTTGTTATAGTCGCTGTAATCTTTGCCACTGATGAAATTGGCTACTGCCAGAAAGGTGGTTAAATCAACGTTCTGCAAGGAACAGACCTCTTTTACAGATTTGTTTCCAAATCCTAACGAAATGCCAAAACGGCTTACTACCATCAACAACAGACTGTTATCACTAATCAGACTTCTCAGTTTGTCTGTGGGACGATACTTTACTAAATGCTCTTTCATATAACTGATGTTATCAGAAATGTTACCCTGAAAACACGCTGCAAATTTACACCTGTTCAGAGTTGTAAACAATACTCAAAAGTAGTGAAAACTACAAGGAGAATAAGTGCAGAAATACCTTATTTTTGAGTATTGTGCCGACTTTAGGAAGCCTCTAACTTTGCAGCCACAAATCAAACTACTCACAATTATTCTTTAATAAAAACACAATTATGAAGAAATTTATACTCTTACTTTTGGGTTGTGCAGCCCTTTCAACAAACCTTACCTCTGCACAAGAAACCTCTGTAACCGACAAGAATGAAGCTAAGAAGGAAAAGACATCTAAACTAAGCATTGGTGGTTATGGTGAGGCGGTCTATACACGCAACTTCTTTAGTGACAAATATCTGCGTTATACTGATGCAGAAACTTATAAGAATGACAAAAGTCACGGTCGGTTTGATTTGCCTCACGTTGTACTATGGTTGGGTTATGATTTTGGAAACGGCTGGAGTATGGGTACCGAAATAGAGTTTGAACACGGTGGTACTGAAAGTGCCGTTGAGATAGAAGAAGAAGAGGGAGGTGAATATGAGTCAGAAGTGGAACGTGGTGGTGAAGTAGCTCTGGAACAGTTCTGGATAAACAAAGCACTATGGGGTGGCAAAATGAACATAAAAGTAGGTCACATCATTGTGCCGGTAGGAGCAACCAATATGTACCATATGCCTAATGAATTCTTCACCAACTATCGTCCAGAGGGTGAAAACACTATCATGCCTTGTACCTGGCACGAAACAGGTATCAGTCTATGGGGTAACGTAGGGAAATGGCGCTATGAAGTGATGTTCTTGCCGGGGCTGGACTCTGATCGCTTTGGACAGAAAGGATGGATACACGATGGTGCGGGTAGCCCATATGAATTTAAGATAGCCAATGCCTATGCCGGAGCATTCCGTATTGACAACTTCTCTATCAAAGGATTACGCTTGTCAGTAAGTGGTTATGCAGGTAACTCATTTAAAAATACCCTGAGTGCCACAGACAATGAGAAGTACAAGGATGTTAAGGGTACGGTACTTATCGGTGCTTTTGATTTCTGCTACAATGCACATAACTGGATAGCACGTGGTAACTTTGACTACGGACACCTTAGTGACTCGGAAATGATTACCAAATACAACATGTCCATGCGTAAAGATTCACCATCGCCCAAACAAGCAGTAGCCTCAGATGCCATAGCTGCCGGTATTGAAGCAGGGTATGACATTTTCAGCCTACTGAATAAAAAGAAATTGGAAAACCAACGTTTCTACCTCTTCGGAAGATATGAGTATTACGACTCTATGTACAAAACTGAAAACAGTGTTCAAGACTATAAATGGTGTGGTCGCCAACGCATAGCTGTAGGTGTGAATTATTGCCCCATTAAGGATATAGTAGTGAAAGGTGAGTACAGTATCGGATTGCTGGACAGCCGATACAATAATGAACCATCAATATCTCTTGGTATAGCATATGCAGGACTGTTTAAGAATTGACAATTGACAATTGATAATTGACTATTTTATGCCCACTATTGAGGTAAACTAATCTACATTTAACTACTTGAAAATCAATAACCACTATAAATATATAAAGACGTATGAAAAAGATTTTTAAACTACCCCTTTATGTAATCTGCATGTTTATAATGAGTGCAGTTATTGCGTGTGATGACGATAATAACAATGTTACAGACAACGAAAAAGACCTCTATCTGCAAGCAGCTCTGGAGGATTACATCGACTACACTGTTATCCCTACCTATAAAGGTATGGCAGATAATTCTATTCTGATGGCCGACGCTTGTAATGCTATCTTTGAGGCTTTTGAGGAGGGGACACTTACCACAGAACATGTGAAAACTGCTGGCGATTACTGGAATAAGACTCGCGATTACTGGGAAAAGAGTGAGGCTTTTCTCTATGGTGCTGCAGCCGATTATAATATTGACCCGCACATAGACTCATGGCCGTTGGATAAAAATGCCATGGACGATTTGCTGGACTACCTGCGTGCAGGAAATAATTGGAGCATTGACAACAATGCCGGATATGGATTGCTGGGATTCCACGCTGTAGAATATATGCTCTTTGAGTTGAGTGCAGACGGTGAGCAATCATTCCCACACAACGTTAACTACACAGAAGAAGAACTCATCTACCTTTGCACTGTAGCTGAAGACCTGCGTAATCAGTGTATTCGTCTGGAAGCATCATGGGCAGGTATGGATAACATCACCAGCCAAAAGCAATCTATTTTGGAAGAAGCAGAACTGGAACCGAATTTTGACTACGGTTGGAGCATGAAGAATGCAGGAAAGGGTGGTAGCCAGTACAAAACTTGTCAAGAAGCTGCAGAAGACTTAATTCAGGGCTGCATTGATATAGCCGATGAAGTAGGAAACACTAAGATAGGCCGTCCGGCAAATGGCTCAAGCAGTGAAGATAAAAACTACATTGAATCACCTTACAGCTTGAACTCAATAGCCGACTTTGTGGGTAACATTATCAGCATTCGCAATGCTTACCAAGGCAGTAACACGGGTGATGCTTCTATAAGTGACTACATCCAAAGTGTCAATCCTACACTAGACAACAGAGTAAAAGAGCAGATAGCCACATCTATTGAAACCATAGAAGCTATTGATGAACCCTTTGCAAAAAGTGCAACAGGAGCTGAAGCAGACAGAGCTGTAACTGTAGTGGGAACCGACCTGGTAAAAGTACTGGAAGAGGTGATGAGTGAACTCTCTAAAAACTGAAAATAACATTTATGAAAAAGCTGATTTATATATTTGGAACCATGTTTCTCCTAGGGTTTGTCTCCTGTAGTGATGACGAACCGGAGAATGTGGAGCCTAATACCGGTAAGACAGAACTACCGGAATGGTATTACACAGGAGGCAAACTAGGTACCACTTACCTGGCTACCTACAATGCCTACGAACAGCCTACTGCAGCTGTAGAGAATGCAGGTATGTATCAATCCTTTAAAAACGGTGAAGCACTCTTTGAAAAACCTTTCATGAGTAATAATGAAGGTGTACGTATGGGATTAGGACCTGTCTATATCCGCACTTCGTGTATCCATTGTCACCCAGGCTATGGACATGGTAAGAAAATAGAAACTGGTTCTTTTAACACTAATGAAATAGGTAATGGTTGTCTGTTAGTAGTCTATAATAAAGAGACCGAAGGCTATGTTACATGGCTGGCAGGTATGCCACAGAGCCATGCAGTGGCTCCTTTCAAGAGTCCGGTTGATGAAAGTCAAATAAAAATTTCATGGCACAAACATACAGACAAATGGAATAATACATTTCCTGATGGCGAAACTTATGAGTTAATCTATCCTGAAGTATCTATGCCTGAAACAGCCATTTATGTTTATAACCAAGGCTACACAGAATTGGGAAACTATGGTGTCAAGTTAGAATCTACCATTGGCATCTATGGAACCGGTCTGCTTGACGCCATTACTGATGAAGATTTGAAGGCTGAATACATCAAACAAGAAAATGATAACTACCTGCCCCACGGACTGAACAGTGCTATTTTTCAAAACGGTGACTGGGTAAAGCAATACAGCAACACCTTGCAGGGTGACGGAACCAAATATCCCTTACGCTATACCTATGCACTGAGTCGTGGTCCACTTCAGGATGCTGCAGGAGCCAATGCTATTTGGAATATTACCAACGTGACACGTAGTGACCGCAGGTATCACTATCTGGATGCTGCAGGAACTTATGCTGAGTATTCTTCTAAAGACCCTGACGTACAGGCAGGATTTGAAGCCTACATTGCTAAAGTAGACCCTAATAAAGAACACACTGCTTGGTGGGAAGGCAGCATGGAAGAGCGCATAAAAGCTTACCTCACTGCCAAAGACCTCCCGGTAGAGATGAGTGATGAAGAGTACACCGACCTGATGGTTTGGCATCGCGGACTGGCTGTACCTGCTGCCCGTAATGTAGATGACCCGGATGTACTGAAAGGACGTGAACTGTTTGAGGAGATTGGATGTGCCTATTGCCACCGACCCTCCTGGACTACCGGTGATGACGTTGTACGTGACCCGGCCGGATTTTTCAAAGGTAATGAACTACCACGTTATCCCAATCAGAAAATCTGGCCCTACACAGATATGATTCAGCACAAACTCTGCATGGTAAATGACATTCGTACCGGTTGGTGTCGCACCACTCCACTTTGGGGACGTGGATTGCATCAGAAGTGTACCGGTTCTGCTACTGCCGATCGCCTACATGACTGTCGTGCACGTACCACGCTGGAAGCCATCATGTGGCACGGAAGTGAAGAGAGTGACGCTTACGAAACAGTGGAAAATTTCTATAATCTCTCTAAAGAGGAGCGTGACGCTATTGTCAAGTTCATAGACTCCATTTAAGAAGATATTTTGATTTAACTTCTTAATACTCTGACATGTTTTGATATGTTCCTCGGCGACTGATATATTCTTTTCGCCGAGGAACTTTTTGCCTCTTCGGTAGATTCTATCTATTTTTGGCACCAATTACATTATCAAAACAGAGAATTTTGATAATCTTTGTCGTAAGAAAACAAGCAAATCAGTTATGCAACAGAAAGATAAACTACTTAAATATCTCTCTTTCGGAGGCTTTGCTCTCATAATTATACTGCTGGCCATAGCTACTGTTTTGGAGAAGACACACGGAAGTGAGTTTGTAGCTACACACATCTATGGAACTTTTCCTACCATAGGTTTGTGGGTTGTAGCAACACTCTCTTCCCTACTCTATCTATTACACCGTAAAACGTATCGTAAAACAGTTACTTTCTCCCTGCATCTCTCTTTTTTCTTTATTCTAACAGGTGCTCTCATCACACATCTTTATGGAGAGCAAGGGAAGATACATCTGAAACAAGGTGAAAAACCAATACGGGAGTTTAAGCTTTCAGATGAACAGACAGCAGAACTTCCTTTTGTCGTGTCACTGAAAGAGTTTCAACTGAAGTATTATGAAGGTACTTTTGCACCCATGGATTATGTCAGCACCATTATTATAGAAGATGAAGATCGACATGAAGGTACTGTTTCCATGAACAACATACATACTTATAGAGGGTATCGCTTCTACCAATCAGGATATGGCCGAAATGGAGAGGAAGTTATACTAGCTATCTCACACGACCCCTGGGGAATTGGTGTTACTTATGCAGGCTATCTGTGTCTTTTACTAACACTTATTGCTTTCTTCTTTCAACGAGAGAGTGAATTCCGTAAACTACTGAAACATCCTGCCTTACGGAAAGGAGGACTTTTACTGCTACTTATCATAGGAAACTCTTACACCCTTTCGGCAGCAACACATACCCCACGAACTCTACCCAAGGAGATAGCTGAGGAGTTTGGTAATCTCTACATCTATTATAATGACCGGATTTGTCCATTGCAAACATTAGCTAATGACTTCACTACCAAACTCTATGGCAAGTCTGACTACAAAGGACTCTCTGCTGAACAGGTTCTCACGGGATGGTTCTTTTTCTATGATGATTGGAAACACGAGCCTATGATTAAAATCAAAAGCAGTGAAGTACAGCAAGCACTCAATCTTAGTAATAAATTTGCTGCCCTGAAAGATTTTACTGACGTAACCGGATATAAACTAGAAGATTTGTTGCGATATGCCAAGGCACCGGTGCGGAAAAAGGCTAACGAGGCTAATGAGAAATTCAATCTGGTAAGTATGCTCTGCACAGGTACCTTGCTGAAAATCTATCCGGTAAATAACACAACCACAAGAGAAACAGTATGGTACTCACTGACTGACCGACTACCGGAAAACCTCTCTTATGAACAGAGTGCCTTTATCCGAGGAAGCATGAATCTGATAGCTGAGAAGGTGGCGATGAAGGAGTATAAAGAGATAACTTCACTGCTTGAAAAGATTCGTCAATATCAACTGAAAGAGGCAAAGGAGTGTATGCCCGGAGAAAACAGATTCTTGGCAGAAAAACTCTATAATCGCACACATTGCATCCGACCCTTAGCCATGGCAAGCCTTACATTAGGAATCATCTGTTTTTTACTCTTTTGCCTACGAGTACCGATTTGCCAAAACAAAAGATTTCTTGGAGTTATCAATCTGTTACTGATTGCAATGTCACTCTATCTAACCATACAGATAGCTCTACGATGGTACATCAGCAACCACATACCACTCTCTAATGGGTTTGAAACCATGTTGTTTATGGCCTGGTGCAGTGCAATACTTACATTATTACTGCAACAACGCTTTAAAATGTCACTTCCCTTCGGATGGTTACTCTGTGGTTTTACACTGTTAGTAGGCGGAATAGGAGAATCTTCACCACAAATCACTCAGCTCATGCCGGTGTTACAATCTCCTTTCTTAAGTATTCACGTCATGGTCATCATGGTAGCCTACACACTGCTGGCCTTTACCATGCTGAACGGGATGACAGCACTGATACTGCACTACTCACGAAAAGAGAGTGCAGAGGAAGTAGAATACCTATACATTATAAGTAGGTTACTACTCTATCCTGCCGTCTTTCTATTAGCCATAGGAATCTTCATCGGGGCAGTCTGGGCTAACGTTTCATGGGGACGATACTGGGGATGGGATCCGAAAGAGGTGTGGGCACTGATTACAATGCTTGTCTATGCTGCTGCCCTACACACACAGTCACTCAAGTTCTTCCGCCAACCTATGTTTTTTCATAAGTTTTGTGTAGTAGCTTTCTTGACTGTACTCATTACCTACTTTGGAGTCAATTTTCTCTTAGGAGGTATGCACAGCTATGCAAATATGTAATAAGTTGAGAGATGAAAGTTAAATGGATTAAATAAGTTTTCATCTCTCATCTTTCAACTCTCAACTCATTAAAGTTTCAGCTTAGCAGATATTTCCAACATACGTTGAATAGGCTTTACTGCTTTTTTAGCCACTTCAGGGTCAACAGTTATTTCGGGTGACTCATTCTTCAAGCACTCATACAGTTTTTCCAACGTGTTCAGACGCATGAAGCTACACTCATTACAGCCACAAGTACTGTCGTTGGGAGGAGCAGGAATAAAAGTTGTCTGTGGGCACTTCTTCTGCATTTCGTGCAAAATACCACTCTCAGTAGCTACAATATAACTGTTCTCCGGATGAGCTACAGCATATTTCAAAAGAGCAGCAGTAGAACCTACCACATCGGCCAACTTCAATACAGCACTCTTACACTCCGGATGAGCCAATACCAAGGCTTCAGGATGCTGACCCTTTAACTCAACAATCTTTTCCACCGAGAACTGTTCATGCACATGGCAACAACCATCCCAAAGTAGCATGTTACGACCGGTAACACTGTTGATGTATCCTCCCAGATTACGATCCGGGCCAAAGATAATTTTCTCATCTTTAGGGAAACTCTCCACAATCTGACGAGCATTGGTAGAGGTGACTACCACATCTGTTATCGCTTTAACTGCTGCAGTGGTATTCACATAAGAAATAACCGTATGGTCGGGATGCTCCTTCACAAACTGTGCAAACTTATCTGCCGGACAACTGTCAGCCAATGAACATCCGGCTGCCATATCCGGCACCAATACCTTCTTCTCCGGACAGAGCACCTTAGCCGTTTCACCCATGAAATGCACGCCACACATTACAATAATGTCGGCATTCGTCTTGGCAGCCCATTGTGCCAATGCCAGGCTGTCGCCCACATAGTCAGCAATGTCTTGAATTTCGCCTTTCTGGTAGTAGTGCCCCAAGATGAGTGCATTCTTCTCTTTCTTCAGTTGTTTGATAGCTTCAATGAGATTATCCATAATTATATTTTTTAATTTCTCTTCTTTTAAAAAGAATTCATTGATAGTGATGATAGCCTGTTAATAGTGTGAAGAACTAATTACTGTTTTTCTTGCTCCATAAGTTATTAGTTTTGGAGCTTGGAGTTATGCTTAGTTTATCAACAACCCACTTTTATGCTTCTGTTTTGTAACTAAGCCTTTTATAAAACTTCTTCTTTTTCTATTAACAGCATGTTAACTACCTGCAAAGTTAATAACTTTGTTGCTATCAACACTGCAATTCAGACTTAAAAATGTGTTTAAACATGCCTTGAAAGTTTACTCTAACTTATTTGTAAGGTTGGTATCTTTGTTTGGATAGGCAGATGTTTGAATTATGCAACCCTTTTTTATGAAAATCTTTCCCTTCAGTTTCCACATCTTTTCAACCCTTATTAACAACCAAGTGAACAGAAAAGTTTATCTTTGCCCCTATAATTTTCAGTTAATAAGTAGCAGGGAGTTATAAATTATTAGTTATCAGTTATGAATGCAAGCAATGAGTAGGTAATATAAACTTGCGTCAAAGTATAATATCCACTCATAATTCACGATTCATAATTTATAATTCACAATTCATCAAGCTTATGCGTAAACTAAAGATAACCGAAATGAACCGAATGAGCGTGGAAGAGTTTAAAGAATCTACTAAACTTCCATTGATAGTAGTGTTGGATAATGTCCGCAGCCTGCACAACATTGGTTCAGTGTTCCGTACATCCGATGCTTTCCGTATAGAGTGCATTTACCTCTGTGGTATAACAGCCACCCCTCCCCATCCGGAAATGCACAAAACAGCTCTGGGAGCAGAATTCACCGTGGCGTGGAAACATGTTGATAACACGATTGAAGCTGTTGAAAACTTAAAGAAAGAAGGCTACCTGGTCTATTCCGTAGAGCAGTGTGAAGGAAGTACTTTACTGGATAAACTTACGCTAGACAAAAATAAAAAATATGCCGTAGTACTGGGTAACGAGGTAAAAGGAGTACAACAAGAAGTCATAGATCACAGTGATGGTTGTATTGAAATTCCCCAGTATGGTACCAAACACTCCCTCAACGTCTCCGTCACTGCCGGCATCATTATTTGGGACTTGTTTAAGAAGCTTGCTTAAGCGAGTGTTCATGTAAAGTTGATAAGCAAAACATTGCAATTCTTTGTCGGTAACTTGTTTTTTCTAAGATTATACCTATAAAGAATCGTATTCTCCCTATGTCTTAACCATGTCCTACCCGCTTCTCCTTCGTTTCTATAGGAACGGACTTGATACGGAGTTGATACGGAGTTGGTACGGCGTTGATACGGCCTTGGTATAGAGTTGCTCTAAATTGAGTTTTGTTTTCATAATTCTTTCTCTCTTTTGGGTTATTGTGGAGACAAAGATAAGAGATGAAAAGGAATTATAATAATAAAGTAGAGAAAAACAGCTAATATTCGGGATTTTGGGAAATCCCGGACTTTTGTATCTATTTGTTTAGTATGATGAGTTATAGTTAAAGATGAAAAAATAGAATCTTTTATTTTCACCATCATCGTATAACACTAATCTTTGTCACTACGGACTCTTGGCCATTGCTGTCTGAGGCTAGGACGAGGTAGATGCCGCTGCCTACTCTCCTACCCTGCCGATTGCGACCATCCCAACAGAATTGTCCGCCCAGTGAGTGGCCCTGACAGATAAGTTGTCCGGCTGAGTTAATGATTTTTACATCGCTGTCGTAGGTCAGACCGGTGATGGTGATGGGGCCGTCGTAGTCGGGACGGATGGGGTTAGGATAGGCGTGTACGGCCTCTTCCCGGAGGTTGTCGGCAGCAGGTGTTGCGTCACTTTGGTAAGAGACGAGGCCTTTGCCGGTGCCGATGAATACCTCTCCGGTGCGCGGATGGATGGCTATGCTCTCTATGCTGTTTGAGAGGAGCGGGCTGTTCTCTTCGGTGAAGTGATGGATGGTTTCCTCACCGTCGGCACTCAGCAGGTAGATGCCATTTTCGGCTGTTCCCAGCCATTTTCGGTTAGCTCCATCTATGGCGATGGCCTGGATGCTTTCCCCATTCAGTAGATAGTCGGCCAGATTGCTGCCATCGTTTCGGGGGAGTTTGATTTGGGTGCAGTAGAAGCCAGACTCGAATATGCGGTCGGGACGGGTCAGCACCAAGGGGCCTTTGCCGGTACCCAGCCAGATGTCGCCTTTCAGGTCTTCGGCCACACAGAAGACGGCCAGCTGTTCCAGTAGGATTCCATCCTGGTTGGTGAACTGAGAGATGAAGCGGCAACGGTCGTCCGAGGTATTTTCCTGTGTGCGGTTAGCGTCCAGACAGAAGAGACCTCCTGAGTTGGGGCGTGAGGAGGTTGCCCAGAGCCATCCCCGACGGTCGAACAGGGTTCTTCCAAAGTTGTGTTTCCCCATTGCTTCCGGATGGTTCAGGGTGAGCCAAGTGCCGTTGGGTTGAAGGATAAGGATGGGGTTTTCTTCCGGTTCGCTGCTTACCATCCAGAGATTGTTGTCCGAGTCGTAGAGCAACCCGTTTACACGTACATATTTCTCTTCTTCGTGATAGCCGGGCAGGGCACTCTTCAGTGGACTGTTGTGCAGGCTGTAGTGTGCCACAAACGCTCCATTCCGGAACTCGTAGATGCCCTCACCGGCCGAGGCGGCAAAGTGATGGGTGGGGTCGGTAGGATCTTGTGCCACGCAGTTGATGTCGCGATAGGCCAGGCCGGTCTGTTGACTGATACCCTCTTCCTGAAAGCTGCTCCACTCCTCCTCCTCCATCATCAGGATGGTTCCCGGACGGTTCAGTCGGTCGGCTACATGTCCTCCTCCGGCTACCAGCAGCCGTTCTCCCTCAAAGTGAAGATAGTAAGGATAGTTTCTCAGCGGGCTGTCGGGAGTGATACCTTCCGGCAATGTACCCTTGAAGGGACGGTCGCCATGCTGTTCCAGAAAGGTTTGCAGCGATTGCTCTGTCAGCGTCCATCTACCTTTATCCAGCAGGTTGTCTGTCAGTTTTCCGGCGAGTACACCCTCCGGAGTGGCTGCAAACAGGGTTCCATCTGCTACGTGGCAGGCCTGCACCTCTTTGCCCAGTGCATAATAGTTACTGATTTCCTGTTTCTTCAGGTCCAGACAAAGGATTCCCTCCTGTGCGGCAAGGTAGACAAACTGGTTGTGGAAGCAGGCTTGACGAATCGCCTTGTTCTGTATGGATTGTTTATTTTTAAAGTCGGGCAGGTTGCACACCTCTTCCCCACCCTTCAGCAAGTCGATGTTGCCATTGTTGTAGACGATGACCAGCGTCTGGTAGGTCGCCTGGTAAACAATGAAGCTTATGTCGGTGTCGCTCAACGGATTGTTCTTGCTGAAGGTGCGCACCGAGGTATCCTCTTCATCGTAAACATAAAGCCCGCCGTTAGCCAGCACATAGAGCAGATGACCGGCTGTTTCGCACCGCGTGGGGTTGTGGTACGAGAGATGTGTCCGCCACGTGCCCACCGCCTGTTGGGCAGAGAGCGGGAGGTACAAGAGAAGGATGAGTGCGAGCTGTGTGACGATGCGTTTCATTACAAGCTGTTTAAATATTCGCAAAGCTTCCGGGTGGCTATGGCACGGTGGCTGATTTGGTTTTTGACGTCGGCACCCAGTTCGGCAAACGTCTGTGTGTACCCCTCGGGAACAAACAGAGGGTCATAGCCAAACCCCTCATTACCCTGCTTGCGGTCAATGATTCTTCCCTTCACAATGCCCTCAAACAGCTGCTTACGGCCGTCGATGATGAGTGCAAAGGCTGTGCGAAACTGTGCCGAGCGGTTCTCCTTGCCGGCCAGTTCACGCAGCAGTTTCTGCATGTTGGCCTCCGAGTCGTGACCTGCCCCTCCGGCATAGCGTGCCGAGTACACCCCCGGAGCACCCCCCAGAGCCTCTACTTCCAGACCGGTATCATCGGCAAAACAGTTCACTCCATACTGATTATAGATGAACTCAGCCTTCTGTAAGGCATTGCCCTCCAGCGTGTCCGCCGTTTCCGGTATATCAGTGTTACATCCAATTTCCTTCAGGCTCAGCACCTCTATCTTATCGCCAAGAATGGCCTTCACCTCCTCCAACTTATGTGCATTGTTGGTAGCAAAAACAAATTTCTGTGTCATGATGCTTTCGGAATGTTTCTTGTGGCAAAGATAGTCATAAATCACACAGCTTCTATGTTTTGCTACCGAAACTTGAAAATCAGGGTACCCTACCTTCGGGGGGAAGGTCGCCATAGGAAAACTTTATGTTAACGGTAAGAGATACAATTCAGAAGTACCCATTCGGTTTATTGCTTATTGAAGAGTTCATTATATAGTGCTAATCCTTTCGCCGTCAGTAAATATTTCTGTCGCGGATGATTAGGCTTATCCGGATATAATACCTTGAGGATGCCTGCTTTGAAGGCAGGAGTTATATAGTTTTCCAAGAATGTAGGGCGATGCTTCAGTCCTACTCTTCCCATTAGTTCTTTTAGCGATAGTTGCTCATTTGAGATGGCTGACAATAAGGCACAAACTTGCTCGGTTACTTGTTCGGTAGGTTGTTCGGTACTTGTTCGGTTAGCGTGCTGTACCGGCTCTGCAGCCGTTTCTTCGGGAGTACCCACCAGCATATATCGGTTCCTTAATTCATTTGTTTCCCCCAACAGCAGATTGCGGAAGAATCGCTCCAAGTATTCTGAATTGCGCATGATACCTTTCTGTACATTCTGATAATTGGCACGTACCAATGCATTACGAAAGTACCATGAATGGTTGGCAAACAAATCGTTCGTTACATCGAAACCTATGGAGCGGAGGTATAGAATTGTGAACACGGCAGTTGTCCGTGTATTTCCCTCGCCAAACGGGTGAATCTGCCACAACCCTGATACGAATAGGGCAAAATGCTTCACTAGCCCATGTCTATCTACTTTGGAGTAGTCAAACAAACGTTCCTGTTCCAAGTCATACTCAACAGCCTTGCGAATGTCCGGTGCAGAAACATAAAGCACTGTGTCTCCACGAAGTACCCATTCCTTTTTCGTGATGTTGTAGTCACGAATTTGGCCGGCAAACTTGAATACACCATCAAAAATACGCCGATGAATGGATGTCAGCCCGACAAACGTAAAGGCAAAACTCTTCTCGGTAAGAAGTCGGCGAATGTTGGTGGATGCCGTATCAGCCTCATACATTTCAGCGTCTATGGGTGTACGTGCCTCTTTCGATTGGTAGTAACTCTTTATGAGTTGTTCAGCCTCATCGATGCTTATCTCCCCCTCAATATCTTTACGAGCCGTCTCAATCAGATAGTCGGAGGGTTTAAGTCCATCGACAGCCTGCAACCCGATTGCGGTTTGCCAAGCGTAGCCCTTCTCGCGTTTCTGCGGCTCGCTTTGACGGATATATTCATCAAAATCAACCATTTGTTCCTATTGTTTGTTACTTCTTACCTCTGAGCATCTTCACACGTGAATAATCTTCACCTCCTCCAACTTATGTGCATTGTTGGTAGCAAAAACAAATTTCTGTGTCATGATGCTTTCGGAATGTTTCTTGTGGCAAAGATAGTCATAAATCGCACAGCTTCTATGTTTTGCTACCGAAACTTGAAAATCAGGGTACCCTACCCTCGGGGGGAAGGTCGCCGAGGGTCAGGCCTTAGGTCGCCGAGGGTCGGGGCGAAGGTCGGCGACCTTCAAAAGGAGGGTTCCCGAAGTGTCGGAAGTGAGTAACTTGAAACGTGTGGGGTTGTCGGGAGATGGGAAGGGGAAAGGTGGAGGGATGAGGGCTTATATCTTAAATCCACTTCTTTAAAACTTCCGACTAAAAGGTTTAAAACTTTTGGGTGATTGGTTTTAAACTTCCGGGCAAGAAGTTTTAAACTTTTGGATGATAGGTTTTAAACTAATTGGGGTGGGGAAACGTGAAGTGCCCCCTGAAAGTTATCGGTTAACCATTCAGGGGGCACTTGCTTGTGTTATGACAGCTATTCTTGTTTACTTTCCTTTTATCTTGGCAAATCCTTCACCGTAGACACCGATGACGGAGCTTTGTGAGACGAAGGCGTTGGGGTCTTCTTCTTTTACCATGCGGAAGATGTCGCCCGACTGTCGTTTGTAAGCAATCACTACCAGCACTTTTACGCCGTTCTGGCTGTACCAACCGGTTCCGTCGAGTACGGTTACACCTCGGTGGGTTTCGCGGGTGATGCGGTTGGCTATCTTTTCATACTCTTTGGAGAAGATGAAGAATTGTACCGACTGGCGGGCGCTGTTGACGATGTAGTCCAGCACAAAGCTAATGACGAAGACGGCTACGAAACCGAAGATTACCTTGCGCCAGTCGTTGAAGACAAAGTAGCAGGAGCTGATGATGAGTGCGTCGGAGAGCATCACCATACTGCCCAATGTAACGTCTTTGTACTTATGAATAACCGCTGCAATGATGTCTGTACCACCCGTACTTCCGTTGGCATTGAAGACGATACCCAGTCCGGCACCACAGAAGGCTGCACCAATCAGGCAGGCCATGGAGTCTTGTCCGGGTCCCAACAGCTGCGGAAAGGTTCCGTCGGGCTGTATGGCTATCTTCTGGAAGAGGTCGAGCAGGAACGTCAGGCCGAAGATGGCATAGGTGGTTTTGATGCTGAAGCGAGGTCCGAGGAATTTGATGGCCATGAGCATCAGGATGCCGTTGATGATGAAGTAGGACCACTGCATGGGGAACCCTGTGGCATAGTAGATGATGGCACCTACACCGGTGGTTCCGCCGGTAGTGATTTGGTAGGGAAGCATGAAGGCTACCCATCCGAAGGCGTAGCAAATGAGGCCGATGGTAATGACGGCATAGTCTTTCAGCTCGGCCTGTAGTTCTGCTTTGGTTGGTTTCTTGAATTGCATATGTTTATTTCACTACAATGTTTACAATCTTCTTCGGCACAACAATCACCTTTACAATCTGTTTGCCTTCCATCCACTTGTTGGAGCGTTCGTCGGCGAGGACTTCTGTCTGAATGGTGTCGGCAGTGGCATCGGCGGGGAACTCCATGTTGAAGCGTGCCTTGCCGTTGAATGATACGGTGTAGTTGATGTTGCTCTCTACCAGGTATTCTTCATTCCACTGAGGCCACTGGGCATCGCATACGCTGCCGCTGTTGCCCAAGGTCTCCCAGAGTTCTTCACACACATGGGGGGCAAAGGGTGCCAGGCAAATGATGAGTTGGTTCAGAACCTCCTTCTTACTGCATTTCAAGCCGGCCAGCTCGTTTACGCAAATCATGAAGGCTGAGATGGAGGTGTTGTATGAGAATGTCTCGATGTCGCCGGTTACCTTCTTGATGAGTTTGTGGAGTGACTTCAGTTCCTCCTTAGTGGCCGGTTCGTCTGTTACGGTATAGTTGCCCGTGCGGTCGTAGAACAATCCCCAGAACTTCTTGATGAAGCGGTGCACACCGTCGATGCCGTTTGTATCCCACGGCTTGCTTTGCTCTACCGGGCCGAGGAACATTTCATACATACGCAGGGTGTCTGCTCCATACTTCTCTACAATCATGTCGGGGTTCACTACGTTGAACATGGACTTAGACATCTTTTCCACTGCCCAGCCACAAACATACTTTCCGTCTTCCAGAATGAACTCAGCTGTGTTGTACTCCGGACGCCATGCCTTGAAGGCTTCCACATCCAGAATGTCGTTAGAGACAATGTTAACGTCTACGTGGAGTGGGGTAGTGTCATATTGCTCCTTCAGGCCGAGTGAGACAAAGGTGTTAGTATCTTTAATGCGATATACAAAGTTGCTGCGTCCTTGAATCATGCCTTGGTTCACCAATTTCTGGAAAGGCTCTTCCACGGCTGAAACGCCAAGGTCTTTTAGAAACTTGTTCCAGAAGCGTGAGTAGATAAGGTGACCGGTGGCATGCTCGGTTCCGCCTACATAGAGGTCTACACACTTCCAGTATTCGTCCACCTTCTTGTCTACCAGTGCCGAGTGATTGCGCGGATCCATGTAACGCAGGTAGTAAGCACTTGAACCGGCAAAACCGGGCATGGTGTTCAGTTCAAGCGGGAAGATGGTTTGATTGTCTATCTTATCATTCTCCACCACACAGTTGTTTACGCTATCCCAAGCCCACTTGGTAGCGTTGCCCAAGGGTGGTTCACCACTTTCGGTAGGCAGGAACTTAGATACTTCAGGCAGTTCCAGTGGCAGGCAAGATTCAGGAATCATGTAAGGCATGTTATCCTTGTAGTAGACAGGGAATGGCTCACCCCAATAACGCTGACGGCTGAAGATGGCATCGCGCAAGCGGTAGTTCACCTTCACACGTCCCAAGCCATGCTCTTTTACATACTTCTTGGTAGCGGCAATGGCTTCTTTGATGGTGAGACCGTTGAGGTTCAAGTCACAATAGGGAGTAACACCTGCTTTAGGTGAGTTGGTTACGATGCCCTCTTTGGCATCAAAGCTCTCCTCGCTCACATCGCAACCTTCCACCAACGGGATAATGGGGAGGTTGAAGTGCTTGGCAAAGGCATAGTCACGACTGTCGTGTGCAGGTACAGCCATGATGGCACCTGTACCGTAGCCGGCCAGTACGTAGTCACTAATCCAGATAGGCACAGCTTCACCGGTAAAAGGATTGATGGCATAGGAACCACTGAACACACCGGTTACGCTACGGTCGCTGATGCGCTCACGCTCAGTACGTTTCTTGGTGCGTTCCAGGTAGGCTTCCACTTCTGCCTTTTGTGCCTCGGTAGTCAGCTGTGCAACCAGTTCGCTTTCAGGAGCCAGCACCATAAAGGTAACGCCAAACATTGTATCGGCACGGGTGGTGAAGATGGTGAATTCCATATCCGAGTCTTTCACCTTAAACTGTACTTCCGCACCCTCGCTGCGACCAATCCAGTTCTTCTGAGTCTCTTTCAGTGAGTCTGTCCAGTCGATGGTCTCCAGCCCGTCCAACAAACGTTGTGCATAGGCAGAGACGCGCAAGCACCACTGACGCATCTTCTTCTGTACTACGGGATGTCCGCCACGCTCACTCACACCGTCTACCACTTCATCGTTGGCCAATACGGTACCCAGTGCCGGACACCAGTTTACCATTGTTTCGCCGAGGTAGGCAATGCGGTAGTTCATCAACGTCTCTTGTTGTTCTTTCTCACTCTTGGCATTCCACTCTGCAGCAGTAAACTTCAGTTCTTCACTGCAAGCAACGTCCAGTCCTTCTGTACCGTTCTTCTCAAAGTGTTCTATCAACTTCTCGATGGGTTTAGCCGAAGCACAAGTGTTGCAATAGAAGCTGTTGAACATCTTTTGGAAGGCCCATTGTGTCCATTGGTAGTATTCCGGTTCGCAAGTCTTTATCTCGCGATTCCAGTCAAACGAGAAACCAATCTTGTCCAACTGTTCACGATAGCGATTGATGTTGGCTTTGGTGGTTACTTCAGGGTGTTGTCCGGTTTGTATGGCGTACTGTTCTGCCGGCAAACCATAAGCATCATAGCCCATGGGGTTCAGTACATTGAAGCCTTGCAGGCGTTTGTAGCGGGCGTAGATGTCTGAGGCAATATAACCTAGTGGGTGACCTACGTGAAGTCCGGCACCGCTGGGGTAGGGGAACATGTTAAGCACGTAGAACTTAGGTTTAGATTCATCTTCCGTTACTTGGTAGGTCTTCTCATCTACCCAACGTTGTTGCCATTTCTTCTCAATTTCCCTGAAATTATATTCCATATCTGTTGTGTTATTTGTCTTTTAAGTTGATAATCGGTGTTATACTATAATTTATAATGGCCGCAAAGTTACATGTTTATTTTTATATTGAGATAGTTGTACGTGGGAAAATGTCTATCTTTGCGCCCAAATTGATGAAACCACTATGGAGCAAAAGAACAACTATTTGTACCACCTGATTGCTTTCCTCGTTATTGGCGTGTGGGGCATGACCTTTATTTCAACTCGAGTATTGATTGACCATGGAATGACTCCGGAGGAGATTTTCTTGGTTCGGTTTGTAATGGCTTACATAGGTATGTGGGCAGTAGCACCGCGTAAGTTGTGGTGCGACAACTGGAAAGATGAGCTTTGGACGGTGGCAGGTGGTATAACGGGTGGTTCCATCTATTTCTATGGAGAGAATACAGCCGTTGGTCTGACTTATGTAAATAACGTGTCGTTCATCGTCTGTTCGGCTCCTCTGTTTACTGCCTTCTTCGATTTGATAATGCGTCGCAAGAAACCCTCACGAGCCTTGATTATAGGCTCTGTGTTGGCACTGTTTGGCATGTTGCTGGTTATCTTCAACGGTGATTTCAGTTTCCATTTTGTCCCTCGGGGCGATTTGTTGGCCTTGCTGGCTGCTGTCTTGTGGGGCTTGTATGGCATCACCATCAACAAAGTGTCCGACCGTTACGACACAAAGTTCATCACCCGTAAGGTCTTCTTCTACGGTGTCATAACCATTCTTCCCTTCTTCATCAGCAAACCGTGGGCCTTCCCAATGGAGGACTTTGCCGACCCGATTGTCATGTTCAACGTGCTGTTCCTCGGTGTGTTGGCTTCCCTCATCTGTTACGAGGCCTGGAATGTGGCACTCAAGCGGTTGGGTACTATCACTGCTTCCAATTATGTCTATCTCAACCCTGTCTTTACTGTACTGGGTTCCTTCCTCTTCTTGAACGAGAGCATCACTGGCATTGCCATGATAGGCTCGGCACTGATTCTGCTGGGTGTTTACTGGGCAAGCAAAAAATAGAACCTGCCTTGACGCTTTTTCAAGACAGGTTCCACAATTTGTTTCTTCCAGAAACTTCTAAACCGGCTATTTGCTCTCCTTTTGTTTCATCAGCACGTGTACCTTCAGCCATTCACGTACCGGTTCGTCATATAGTTTCAGAGCAGCATAAGCGATGGCAATTACCAGGAAGAAGATGCCTACTGCCACGCAGATGTGTGTCCCCAGTGGAGCATCCTGATGTTCTGCCGCCCACTTCATGTGCACATATATCCACGGATAGTGTGTTATGTAAAGCGGGTAGGAGATGTCTCCCAGAAACTTACACACCTTCATGGAACGCTTGTCTGTAACGCGGCTTCCGGCACCCATCGTCACAATGAGGGGGAACAGCAGAAGTATGCAGACTGCATTGTACACACCATCCATCCATTTGTTGGCTTCACCTCCTACGTGCGGTATCACCAGGATGGCGGCAATCAGCAGTGAGCACCACCAGAATCCACCTTTTACGGTAATGAATTTCCCGATGCGTGAGAGCAACAGACCCATAAAGAAGGGGTAGAGCAGACGGGTTATACCGATGTAGAGCTGGTCAGGCGAAAGCCCGAAGCCCCCAATTACCGTGTACTCAGCATAGCTGCGTGGTGCCAACAAGCCGAACACGTCCAGATTCAGACAGAGGTCAATGGTAAGCAGTGCAGAGAGTGCTACAAACAGAATCAGCACCCACTGAGAGAATCGGCGGATGATGAATGCGTACAAAATGTTGGCAATGTACTCCCACATCAGGGACCAGCTGGCACCGTTCAGTGAGTTGATTTCACTCCAGCCGCGAATGTCCATGGAGGGAGGAGTGGGAAGCATCAGGCAGCCCATCACCATAACAATCAGCATCTTCCACCACGGGGTCTGCATGATGAGTTGGAAAGCGGGAGCATCACCAAAGTAGAATAGGGCGGCACCTATCAATGTGCCCATGATGAGTAGGGGGTGCAACCGCACCAACCGGCGTTTGAAGAAGTCACCTATCGACATCCGGTCCCAGCGGTCGTCATAAGCATACCCGATGACAAAACCGGACAGCACAAAAAAGAAGTCAACAGCCAAATAGCCGTGGTTAAGTATTTGATACACAGGTCCCGGTGAATAGGTTTCAAAAAGGTGGAAAGCCACCACGATTAAAGCTGCCACACCGCGTAGCCCGTCCAGTATCTCGTAACGGGGTTTGGAGGCCAAATAAACGTTTGTTTTGCTCATATGTTACAGTTTATGATTTTACGGTCGCAAAAGTAGAACCGAAAAAGTTCTTCCATTTCTCTTATTGTTTCTTAGGATTGTCTTATATTTGCACACTGACTCTGCCGGACAGGAATAGAAACTGCCGAGGGTGAGTCAAAATCAGAGAAGTAATACAATGATGATGACGCTGCAACAATCCTCCTTTCGCTACGATGCTGTCCACCTGTTGCCCGGTGAGCAGATAGGACTGCATGAGCACCTCACGTGGGAGCTTTCCCATGTGGTTGTGGGCAGTGGTGTGCGTGTCATCGGTAACCACACCGAGCCTTTCCGCGCCGGTGAGGTAATTCTGATTCCCCCTGCCATTCCTCATTGTTGGCATTTCAATCCCGAGGACACCGATTCCGGTGGTCGCATTGCCAACATCACCCTCACTTTTACCGACGATTTGCTGGAGCGTTGTGTGTTTGCCTTCCCCGAACTGTCGGGAGCGATACACCGTTTGCACACAATGTGTGATGCCGTGAAGCTGGAGGGTGAAGAGGCGCAAAAAGCAGTCACCCTGCTGGAGGAGATGGGTAACCGGACACATCTCCACCGCCTGCCCTGCCTATTGCGTCTGCTCTTGCTGCTGGCCGAGAGCCGTCGGGAGCGTGTGGTGGGCAGCTACCGGAGAAGCAATCAGGAAGAGCAGCGCCTGGAAGCGGTGCGTACTTATGTAGTGTGTAACGCTCGGCGGAACATTACGCTCGACGATGTGGCACGCCATGTAGGCATGAACCGTGCTGCTTTCTGTGTATTCTTCAAGCGTACCACGGGAAAGACCTTTATTACCTACCTGAATGAGTATCGGATAGAGATGGCCTGCCAACTGTTGCTGCAGCGACGGCTGGCTGTTTCCGAGGTCTGCTACCATTCCGGTTTCAACAACGTCCCCTACTTCAACCGCCTTTTCAAGCGCTTGAAAGGTGTTTCGCCCGGTGCCTACCTGAGCGAAGTGATGCAATTGTGAGACAATCTTTTTATTCAATTCAAACAAATAACGTATAGAAATGACAGTTACAAAGAAATCTACCGTAAAGATGGGCGCAGCAGGCGTCGTAGTGACAGGCGTCGTGGTTTTGTTGGCAATGATGTTTGCCGTGGAACGAATCGATTCAGGACAGACCGGTATCATCGTTAACCTGGCAGGCAGTGAGCGCGGCGTGGATGATGCCAAAGTAGAAACCGGATGGGTAATTTACAACCGTTTCGCCAAACAGTTGTTTGAGTATCCCGCTTTTGCACAGATTGTAGACTATGAACCATTTGACATTCAGGACAAAAAGGGAACCATCTTCAAGACAGACCCCACCATTGAGTACTGCATTGAGCGCGAGGATGCCAAGGTTGTTTTTCTCCGCTACCGCAAAACCACCTATGAGCTGGAGCAGAGTGTCATCCTTACAGAGGTGAAGAATGCTTACAAAGACATTGCCGGTTTGTATGAAACAGACTCTCTCATCAACAACCGTCCCGCCTTTGAAAAAGAGGTGGAAGCCCTGTTGAAAGATCGCTTGAGCCAGCGCGGTTTCACCTTTACCAATATTCAGTCTTCTGTAAAGCCCAACGATGTGTTGCAGGCAGCCATCGATGCCAAGAACACAGCCGTGCAGAACGCCCTCAAGGTTGAAAATGAGAAGAAAGCTGCCATTGCCGAAGCCGAAAAGGTGGTGGCTGCCGCCAAAGGTAAGGCCGACGCCAACCGCATTCTGCAACAGAGCATCACCCCCGAACTTATCCAGCTGAAGGCGGTTGAGAAGTGGGATGGCAAACTGCCTCTCTCCACCAGCGGCAACACACTTCCGTTCCTGCAACTGAAGTAATCTTTCTCAACTTCTATTTCACCCTCCCCTATGAGAATCCTTTTAGCCGCATATCTACTGCTTTTTGGCTTTCTTCCTCTCCTTCCTGCACAAGAGGTGGGAGGGGGTGGGGAGCTTTCCACCCCCTCTGTTGCTCTTCCTTCTCCGGAAGCTGTTTCACCGGCAGCTCGACCTGTTTTGCAGTTGCCGGCAGCTCCATTTTTCTGGCAGGGTGGGAGAGGGGTGTGGCAAAACTACTCAACCGGCGGTCTGTTGCAACAGTTCCGGCACGGGTGGTTGTCTGGTGCAAACAGCCGGAACATCCTGCCCGGCATCGGGCAGATAAACCAAGCAGAGTTGGGCTATCAACACCTGTTTCATACGCGCTGGTCGCTACAGCTCTCTGCCACAGCCGAAAAGGTGCAAGCCATGCAATGGCGAGGAAACTCATTGGGACTCTCCGGCAATCTGCTCTATCAGGCTACCGACCACCTCTCCTTCCGACTGTTTGGCGCCTATCACACACGTAACCCGTTTGCCACACAAGGAGCCGCCTATGGTGGCAGTCTGATTTATGCTCCAACCCATCGTTTCAGCCTGGAGATGGGCCTTCAACATGTGCAAGACCCGGTTACAGGAGAGTGGACCACCCGCCCTATGCTTATCCCCACCTACCACTTTAATAAAGTCAGCTTGGGCCTGGATGTAGGCAGTCTGCTCTATGAACTGCTCCGCCGGTCAGTTCAAGAAAAACCCTCCCATCGCAGTACCGGCACCATAGCCCCACCCCGTCCCGACTTTCACATTGCGGACTAAAGAAAGAATCAGCAGAAAATGGGGAGAGGTGAAAATCAAAATAAAATCAATGTGCTCATTTCTGCATATATACATCTGATATTCATAATTTAACATCAGTTCGGCAGATGGTCTGAAAGACCAGGTGGCAAAGCCACTTTCAATAACCGCGGACTTTCAAGTCCGTGGATAGGGTACCCAATTCCTATCCATCCGTCTGAAAGACGGGGCCGGAGGCTATAGTAGTCTTACAGACCGCGTCTTTACAGACGCAAGGAGTGTAAAAATATCACTACCACGGGCTTAAAAGCCCGCGGCTACTATAGTGCCTACGGCACCCGGTCTTTCAGACCATCTACCGAATTCAGGTTAATTTATGCACTCCGGACAAGCAATTTTCGCAAACCGTACTTGCAAACCGTTTGTTCCGCACAAGTGTGGAGCGCGGTGGACACAAGTGTGGAGTAAATGCCGCACTTGTGTGGAAGATACTCGGGACTTGTGTGGAGCAAACACCCGTTTTTTACTTTTCTTTGTCGGTTTTTGGGGGGCTGATTCTCGACTAAAAGCTACGTGTCCGCAAGCCTAAAATCGGCACAAATAGTCAACTGGAAAATTTACCGAAAGTGCAATAATTGGTACAAAAAGTGCAATAAATGCAACTTTAAAGGCTTTAAAAGCAGGAAAAACGTACTTTGGTACACAAAGCAAAGCAAAGCACAGCAAAGCAAAGAATACTCCCTCCTCTAAGGTTCCCCCTTGAGAGTGGGGAGTTGAAAGATGAAGGATGAGAGTGGATAGTTGATAGTTGACTGCGGAACTGATGAGGCTAAGCGAGAAGCTTTCATCTTTCCACTTTCCACTTTCAAAAGTTTTGTTTAACGCTTTTGCCAAAAACATTTTTTCACCACAGGCTGATGCCATACCTTTGCAGCGTGATTAAGCTTAAACACGGAGCGGTTGAAAGTTTACAGTTGAAGGCAGAAGAGGAGTTTTGGATTCATCAACTTTCGATTTATAGCTCAATTCGATCTTTGCTTTTTGTAAACAACCTATACGCCCCAGTTGGGAAATGGAAGTGTTTGAAAGTTACTCTTCCGACATGTGTCGGTAGTGGGTGGTGATACACTCAGGTGTTTCTTCACATACTTGCCAAAGAAGGATTGGTTGGAGACGTTGAACATATCTGCAATCTCTTTGATGGGCTTGTTCAAGTGTCTCAGCTGTATTTTTATCTGCTGAATGGTAACCAGTTGACCAGGTAGAAGACGCAACAACAGCTACTTCTTACAGTGGCGGTACCAATTTTGTGAACGGCTCAACAGCCACTACAGAGTACATTTACGATGCTAACGGCAATTTAACTAAAGATTTAAACAAAGGAATTAGTTCAATTACTTACAATTCACTAAATTTGCCCCAGGTAATCACGTTTACAGATGGCAGTACCATCACTTACACCTATACGGCCGACGGCACCAAACTTCGTGTCGTACACGTGATAAGCGGTACTACTACCCAGACAGATTACTGTGGAAATGTGATCTATGAAAGTGGTGCGCAGAAGTACCTGTTGAATGAGGTAGGCTACTACAACCTAGCAAGCAGTGTTTACTGTTATTACTTGAAAGACCATCAAGGCAACAATCGGGTAGTTATAAACAGCTCAGGAACAGTTCAAGAAACCAATCATTATTACCCTTTCGGAGGTTTGTTTGCCAGTTCAACTACCCAGCCGTTCAAGTATAACGGTAAAGAGTTTGACAACAAGAAAGGTTTGAACTGGTATGATTACGGTGCTAGACACTACGATGTTGCGTTGGGACGTTGGCATACGGTTGATCCGTTGACAGATAAGTATTATGGGAACTCTCCTTATACTTATTGTGTAAACAGTCCATTATTGCTTATTGATCCGGATGGTGAGTCTCCTAAACTTATTAAACTAGTTTATAATGTTGCAAAGGGAACATATAAGACTTAC